>NZ_CP072548.1:333252-666504 GCF_017798005.1 Aggregatibacter sp. 2125159857 | reverse complement strand
ATTGCGGATTTCATCGTTCACATCGCGTAAAGTGATGTTGTCGATTTCCACGGTTGGTGTCGGTTCGCCGATATCGCCTTTGCGTAAAGTCGGCACCAATGCTTTTTGCATAATCGGGCCGGCAACGTTAGCAAATAAGTAGTTACCGTATTCTGCCGTGTCGGAAATCACCACATTCATTTCATATAAACGTTTACGCGCAATCGTGTTGGCGATTAACGGCAATTCGTGTAAGGACTCGTAGTAAGCGGATTCTTCGTAAATGCCACTGGCCACCATGGTATCGAATGCCAATTCCACACCGGCTTTCACCATCGCAATCATTAACACGCCATGGTCGAAATATTCTTGCTCGCTGATTTTGCCCTCATATTTCGGTGCGTTTTCAAAAGCGGTTTTGCCGGTTTCTTCACGCCATTTTAAGAGGTTGGCATCGCCGTTTGCCCAGTCTTCCATCATCACACGGGAGAATTCGCCGCTGATGATATCGTCCATGTGTTTGGCAAATAAGAACGCCAATTCTTCTTTGATTTGTTCTGCTAACTCGAACGCACGCAATTTTGCGCTGTTGGATAAGCGATCCATCATCAACGTGATACCGCCTTGTTTTAAGGCTTCGGTGATGGTTTCCCAACCGTATTGCACTAATTTGCCCGCATAAGCCGGATCTTTGCCGTCAGCCACTAATTTGTCGTAGCAAATGAGAGAACCTGCTTGCAACATACCGCAAAGGATGGTTTGTTCACCCATTAAGTCGGATTTGACTTCCGCCACGAAAGAGGATTCCAACACGCCTGCACGATGACCACCGGTTGCCGCCGCCCAAGCTTTAGCAATTTCTAACCCTTCGCCTTGTGGGTCATTTTCCGGGTGCACGGCAATTAATGTAGGCACGCCAAAACCACGTTTGTATTCTTCACGAACTTCTGTACCCGGGCATTTTGGTGCCACCATTACGACGGTGATGTCAGGACGGATTTGCTCGCCCACTTCAACAATGTTTAAACCGTGGGAATAGCCCAATACCGCGCCTTTTTTCATCAACGGCATCACATCAGCAACGACTTTGGAATGTTGTTTGTCTGGGGTGAGGTTAATGACTAGGTCGGCTTTTGGAATCAGTTCTTCATAAGTGCCCACTTTAAAACCATTTTCACTGGCACGTTGGAATGACGCACGTTTTTCTGCGATGGCTTCGGGACGTAATGCGTAGCTGATGTCTAGACCAGAATCACGCATATTTAACCCTTGGTTTAACCCTTGTGCACCGCAACCTACGATCACGATTTTCTTGCCTTTCAAGAAATCTGCTTCAGTTGCGAACTCACTGCGATCCATAAAACGGCAACGACCGAGTTGGTCTAATTGTTGGCGTAAGTTTAACGTGTTGAAATAATTAGCCATGATGTTTTCCTTTTGTGTGGGAGTGTTTGTTTAGGTTTGGGTGATTATAGGGTGTTTTGGTGTTGCGTAAAGTGATATTATTGGGATTTTATGTTGCGATTTTTGCAATTATCTACATTTAGAAGAATCGGTTTCGCCGATGGCGACCTTCTTTCTTTTGCAAAAATCGTCAGAATTTCGCCTGACGGCGACCTACTTTTTCTTTGCTTGTGCAAAGTAAAAGTAGGCAAAAAGAAAGCACACCCCAGCTTCACAGCTGTTCTTCGCTTGATTGTAATTTTTTTAACGGAAATTTTCGAACTCGCCGCAAGCGGCTCAAACAGGCGAAAATTTCCTAAAAATGACAAGTCGCTCAGGCGGTTCAGATGGGGCCCTCAATTTGTCCGAGTATTATTAGCGTTAAAGTGCGGTTAATTTTTTAAGTGTTTTTATTTGAAATAACGATTTTAAAATCGATCGTATTTTTAGAATGATGCTCGGAAAAATGGGTCCCCGTGTAAGACGCTCTTATGGAAAGGCAATTTTTAGCTAAATTTCGCTTTGTTTGAGCGAAGCGAGTTCGAAATTTTGCGTTAAGAAAATTGCATTGAAATAAGGATAAGCGGATTATCCGGGGTGCCTTTTCTTTTGGTTCGTTTTCTTTGGGCAAGCAAAGAAAATGAACTCGTACTCAACGACGTTGAGTACGAAACCCAAATCAAACTTAAATAAAACAAATATCATGACTTTTACCGATCTCAAAATCTTCATCACCCTCACCCAAACTCAAAACTTCGCCAAAACGGCGGCGTTGCACCACATGTCGCCATCAACCTTGTCCCGCCAAATTCAAAAAATCGAAGAGGAATTGGGGCAACAGCTTTTGTGGCGGGATAATCGCCAGGTGTCGTTGACGCCGAATGGTGAGGTGTTTTTGGCCTTTGCACAGCAGCAGTGGCAGAATTGGATGCTGTTTCAACAGCAGTTGCATACCCAAGAGGAAGAGCTTAGCGGGGAGCTCAAGCTGTATTGCTCGGTGACGGCGGCGTATAGCCATTTGCCGGGGATTTTGGAGAAATTCCGTGCGCATTATCCGAAAGTGGAAATTCAACTGACCACAGGCGATCCGGCGCAGGCGGTACATTTGGTGCAGGCGCAGCAGGTGGATTTGGCGTTGGCGGGGAAACCGCCGATATTGCCGAGTGCGGTGACGTTTCATTATATCGATGATATTGCGTTGTCGATGATTGCGCCTCGTGTGGCATGTTCGGCGACGCAGTTATTACAGCAAGAACCTATCAATTGGCAGCAAGTTCCCTTCATTTTGCCGTTAGATGGCATGGCTCGACAGCGGGTCGAAGAATGGTTTAAACAAAAAAGCATTAAACACCCGAAAATCTATGGCACCGTGGCGGGGCACGAAGGCATTGTGTCCATGGTGGCACTCGGGTGTGGTTTAGCCTTATTGCCCGATGTGGTGATTAAAAATAGCCCGTTGAACAGCCAAATTTCTACCTTGCAGTTGGATGTGCCGATTGCGCCTTTTGAACTCGGCGTGTGTGCTTTAAAACCTGCCTTGGAACGCCCTTTAGTGCGTGCATTTTGGCAGTTGTTGGAGTAAAGTGCGGTCATAATTTAAGGAGTTTTTATGCTAAAAGGCGTCGCGTTTTCATTATTTGCCTCTTTGTTGTTCGGCTACATGTATTATTTTTCTACCTTGCTGTTGCCTTTGAGCGGAACGGATATTTTCGGCTATCGCATTGTTTTTACCTTGCCTTTTGTCGCGGCTGCCGTGGTGTTATTTAAGCAGAAAGCAGCACTCATCGCGCATTTAAAACGCATTCAAGAACGACCGCACTTTATCTTGGCGTTTATCTTCACCAGTGCCTTAATGGGCTTTCAAATGTGGCTATTTTTGTGGGCACCTAATAATGGTAGCTCGTTGAGTGTTTCTTTCGGTTATTTATTGCTGCCTTTAGTGATGGTGGCGGCAGCGCGAATTATTTTTAAAGAACGGGTTTCGCGCATTAAGTTTTTAGCCGTATTGATTGCTGCCGTGGGGGTCATTTCCAACATCGCTTTAAAAGGGGAAATTTCTTGGGAAGCATTGGTAATTTGCGTGGGATATACCTCTTATTTTGTGGTACGTCGAATGTGGAAAATCACCGATCTTGCGGCATTCTTCTTAGAAATGTTGACTCTTTTGCCATTTTGTATTTACTTCGCCTGGCAAGTTGATATTGCCCAAGTACAACAAAGTAATCCGAATATTTTGGTTTTATTGCTACTGCTCGGTTTAATTAGCGGCACGGCGCTTAATTCTTATATTCTTGCCAGCAATTATTTGCCGATGAATTTGTTGGGCTTACTTGGTTATGTAGAGCCTTGCTTGATGGTGGGGGTTTCTTTGTTAATCGGTGAAGAAATTGATTCGCAAAGCTATCCGTTGTTTATTTGTTTGGTCCTTGCCATGCTTTTGATTATCACGGATGGCATTCTACAAGCGAAAACGCGCCAATAGCCTTATAACTGCTCAAATAACGGCGTAATGTTTGGCATTACGCCCCGCCATAAATAGAAAGCATGTGCCGCTTGCGCCAATAACATCCCGAAACCATCACATCGATTTTGCACACCTAACGCACGACAGCGCGCCAAAAACGGCGTGTCTTTTTGTCGATCATATTGCATGTCGTAAACCGCTTTTGCTGCACGTAGAATCTCATCGTTAATTTGTATCGTACCGCCATGCAGACCTGAGGAGGTCGCATTGATAATCACATCAAAGGATTGCGCGGGAAGTTGACCAAGTTTTACGGCACGAATATTGCCGTAAGGCGAAAATTTTTCTGCCAGCTGTTGCGCTTTGGCTAAAGTGCGGTTGGCAATCACAATGTTTTGCTGTGCATGTAAAAGCGGTAACAACACGCCTTTTGTGGCACCGCCTGCACCTAAAATGAGTAGGGTTTGATTCGGCTTAAGCCAATTTAACCGTTGTAAATCCGTCACCAATCCTGCGCCGTCAGTATTGTCCGCATACAGCGTGCCATCGTCTAATTTTTTCAACGTATTGCAGGCCTCCGCCATCAGACAACGCTCACTGTGTGCATCTGCCAGCTTGAACGCCCGTTCTTTGAAAGGCGAGGTGATATTACACCCTACTGCACCTTGCGCAAAAAACGCCAATAATTGCCGTTCAAAATCCTGTTCGTCGCCTAACATGGCATCGTATTGCACGTCTTGTGCGGTTTGTTCGGCAAAAATGCGATGAATTTGCGGCGATTTGCTTTGAGCGATAGGGTTGCCCCAAACGGCATATAACATGATTTATCCTTGACGAAAAACTTGGTTGGTGAAAATGTCGCGAATTTCGGATGGGTTTACCGCGCCGCCCACAGGCATATCCAGCACCGGGAAATTCGTGCCGAATTGCTGTGTCACTTCTTGTGCTGTGCGGCAAGGTGGCTGTCCGGTTAAGTTGGCGCTGGTGGAGGTGAGTGCAAAGCCTGCCTGTTCGCATAACAGCTTAACGGCAGGGTGTTGGCTGATGCGCACCGCAATACTGTTAAAATCGCCGGTAAGAAATTTGGGTGTCGTTGTTTTTGCCGGTACGACCCATGTCGTTGGCCGATCATATTTAGAGCTTAAGCGCTGCCAATGTTCTTCCATCAAACGGCTTTCATCTATAAAAGGCAATAAAAAATCCAAGCTCGACGCAATTAAAATTAGCCCTTTTGACATCGGGCGCTGTTTTAAAACCAGTAAATTTTCCACCGCATTTTGGCTGTTTGGATTACAACCTAAGCCGAAAACCGCCTCGGTAGGGTAGGCAACGACTTGCTGATTTTTTAAATGGTTAACAATCTCTTGTAAATTCATGAGGTTACTCGGTCGTAAAAATGTGGCGGCAGGTTTTATTCACACATTGCCAAGTGCGTTGTTCGCCCTGTTGTTTTTTTAATAAGGCTAAATTGCCGTGGCATTGCGGGCAACCCACTAAATAAGGTTTACTTGGTACGGAAAACTTACAATGCGGAAAACGGTTGCAGGCGTAAAATAACTTGCCGGCACGTCCACGCCGCGCCACTAACTGCCCTTCTTTACATTCCGGGCAAGGCAGGCTCTCTTCTTCGCTTTGTGGCGTTTCTTCATGCGCTACAAAATGACATTCCGGATAATTACTACAGCCAATAAACATGCCGAAATGCCCTTGTTTTAACGCCAATAAATGGCCGCATTGGGGGCAGTTTTGTTCCAATATTTTAAGGGTTTTTAGTTCGTTGGAGGCCTGTAACGGTTTTAAATAATCACATTGCGGATAGGCAGAACAGCCGAGAAACAGCCCTTTTTTGCCTTGCTTTATTTGCAACAATGCACCGCACTGCGGGCAGTGCTCCTCGTGTTTGGTATGTTGAAATAAAGGTTGGTTCATAGCATGCCCTAAAAGTGCGGTGATTTTTCTCGACAAATATTAAAACGCTTCAAGCGCCATTCTACCGCAAGTTTTGCGCCTTTTGCCACCCACGAAATGAAAAAGCAAAAGGTCGGCAAAGGCCGCGGATTTCCTTTATACTAACGCCGAATATCAGGAGGGAACATGTTTGCATTGGATATTGATTTAAATCTGTTATTGGGCGTTTGCGTCGCATTGGGCGTGCTTTGCCTTATTTTGCTTTTTGTCAGCGCGCGCCGGAAACGGGATAGCTTGGAATTACAACAGGATTTAAATAAAAACATTGAGGATTTTAATCGGTTATTAGAAAAGTTTGATGCCGTTACTGCCCGTAAAAATCAATTAGAACAAGAGGTAGTGAAAGCGCAAACCACGGCGGATGGGCTACAAATTCGCTTAAACGAACGGGATGAAAAAGTACAGTATTTGCAAACGGAATTAAATGAAGAACAGGCGCGCCATTCTGCCATTGCAGAACAAATAACGACGCTGAAAGAACGTTTTGGTGTGGCATCGGCACAGGCGGACAGCTTGCGCGGACAACTCGCGCAAAGCCAAGCGCAGATTGTCCGCAAAGAAGAATCGCTGACAAATTTAACGGAAAAATACACCGCACTTTCGCAGGAACTGGCGGAACTCAAAACCACGTTAACAGAAAAAGAAAAGCATTTTGCCGAGCAGCAACAACATGTTGAACAAACCAAACAGCAGCTCAATACGGAATTTCAAAACCTCGCCAATCGTATTTTGGAAGAGAAAAGCCAGCGTTTTCAGCAAACGAATCAAGCGTCGATGGACAGTCTGTTAAAGCCTTTCCGTGAGCAAATTGAGAGTTTCCAAAAACGGGTGAATGAAATTCATTCGGAATCCCTCAAAGGCAATGCGGGCTTGGAAGCGGAAATTAAGAAAGTGTTAGAAATCGGTTTGAGTATGTCGCAGCAGGCGAACAACCTCACTTCCGCTCTGAAAGGGGAAAAGAAAACCCTTGGTAACTGGGGGGAAATGCAGTTGGAGCGGGCGTTGCAATCTGCCGGCTTGGTGGAAAATGAACATTACACGGCACAGGCGCATTTCAAAAACGAAGAGGGCAAACGCAATTATCCCGACTTTATTCTTAACCTACCGGATGAGAAACATTTGATTATCGACAGCAAAATGTCGCTTAACGCCTATGAAAGTGCGGTCAATGCTGAAGATGAAATAGAACGTCAGGCGTTTCTGCGCGAGCATATTAAGGCATTGCGTAATCACATCGATGACTTATCCCGTAAAGATTACAGCAACCTTATCGGCGTACGTAGCCCGAATTTCGTGTTGATGTTTATTGCCGTGGAACCCGCTTACATTGAAGCCTTAAAAATGGACCCGAGTTTGTTCGGTTATGGTTATGACAAAAATGTCATTATGGTGTCACATACCACGCTGATGCCGATTTTACGCACGGTGGCGAATCTGTGGCGGGTGGAACGCGGTAATGCGGAAGCGCGTGAAATCAGCGAAAAAGCCGGCGACATTTACAACCAAATCTGCTTACTTGCGGAGCGTTTGGCGAAAGTGGGAAACAGCCTTTCCACCGTCAGTTCGCACTACAACAGTGCTGTCACGGCACTCGTAGGGCAACAGGGCTTGATAGGCAAAGTGGAACGCTTTAAGGCACTTTCTGCCAAAGCCAATAAAACCATGCCCGATATCGAACCGCTGCATCATGATTTTGAAACGGAACGGTTGTTGCTGAATAAAGAAAAAACAGAGAACGAACCTAAAGAAAGCCTAGAAAGCACATAGAAAAATGTACAAAAAAATGCCGCACTTTAATAAATTACATTAAAGTGCGGTTTATTTGCAGAAAATCAAACCCAATCTGACAATCTCATACTTAAAAAACTCGTGCCTGCCAGATTAATTTAAGCTTAGATTCTTTTCTGCTCAAATGCGTTTTCCATCAAGTAATGTTTCCATCGGTGTTCTTACATAACACATTTTACCTTGATAGGTACAATGATAATTATAATACAATACCCATTCGTCTAAGTCTGTTTGTAATGTCTCTAAATCCGTATAAATTCGCTTTCTAAAGGTATCCTGATAAAACTCCTGTAAAATCGTTTTGTGGAAACGCTCGCAGGTACCATTGGGTTATGGGTGTTTGACCTCTTCTTTATTGCACTCTAAGGCTTGTACTTGCGATTCACTTAAAATAATACCTTTTTCAGCAACCAAACTTATTATTGATAACGATAAAAGGTATCACGATTCATGCCATAATTTGGCAGGATTAAGAGATGTTCCCCACTATTCGGCTAAATTAAGTAAATCAGTCTTGTGTTTAATAAGAGGATTGCTCTCATAAAATATGAGATTTTCCTTTTTGTTTAGATTAATTTTGACACTCATATTCTAAACGGGGAAACTCTCACTTTATTGTGATTTATCAGATTAGGTCAGAGCTTCTATACATAAAGTGCGGTCTAAAATGCATCTGTTTTTTCCTTTTCCCTGTTTTTCACCTATAAAATCGTCAACACGCTTTCCGGTGGGCGGCCTATTTTCGCTTTATTACCGTTAATAAGAATCGGGCGTTCCAAAAAGCGCAATATGCTGACTGATCGCCTGCAACAGCGCATCACGACTTAATGCCGGATTATCAAGACCAAGCTCGTGATATAACTCATCCTTCGTTCGCATCATTTGTCGAATATCCGTAATCTCTAGTTACTCCGCAATCGCCTATAACTCAGTACGTAGCGTGCATCTTGATGCACGACCAATCACGCATGGAACATTATTTAACCCTTTCGTGTATTCACGATTTCGTATGTAGCGTGCATCTTGATGCACGAACAAACCACGCACGGAACGTGATTTCACCCTTTCGGATGTTCACGCTACTCTATAGATCCTTATCGTGTTGAAAAACTTTTCATTAATTGACCGCACTTGGTGCAATACCTTTCTTCCGGCGGCTATTTTTCACCGTAGAAATTGGCTCAAGTTTGACAAACTCTACACCGGTCGGTGGATTTTCCAATGCAATGGTTAACACTTCATCAATGGTTTCTACTGCGTGAATGTTCAAATCACGTTTAGCATTTTCCGGAATCTCTTCCAAATCTTTCACATTATCTTTTGGAATAATGACGGTTTTAATACCACCACGGTGCGCAGCCAGTAATTTTTCTTTTAAACCGCCAATTGGTAATACTTTGCCACGTAAGCTGATTTCACCGGTCATCGCTACTTCGGATTTTACCGGATTACCGGTTAAACAAGACACCAATGCGGTACACATAGCAATCCCTGCACTCGGGCCGTCTTTTGGTGTCGCACCGTCCGGAACGTGAATATGAATATCGCGTTTTTCGTGGAATTCCGGATTAATGCCTAATTTATCTGCACGGGCGCGTACGACAGTCATTGCCGCTTGAATGGATTCTTTCATGACATCGCCCAAGGAGCCTGTGTAACTGAGTTTACCTTTCCCTAGCACTGAGGCAGTTTCAATCGTCAGTAAATCGCCGCCGACTTCCGTCCATGCCAAACCAGTGACTTCGCCGACACGATTTTGCGTATCTGCACGACCAAATTCAAAGCGTTTCACGCCAAGGTAATCGTGTAGATTTTTCGCCGTCACTTTGATGGATTTTAATTTCTTATCTAACAGTAAGGTTTTTACAGCTTTACGGCAGATTTTTGATATTTCACGTTCTAAATTACGCACACCGGCTTCACGAGTGTAATAGCGGATAATATCCACGATCGCACTGTCATCAATGGTTAATTCACCGGCTTTTAATCCGTTGCGTTCCATTTGTTTGTTGATCAAATGGCGAGTGGCGATATTCAGTTTTTCATCTTCCGTATAACCGGATAAACGAATCACTTCCATACGATCTAATAATGGCGTTGGAATGTGCATGGAGTTTGAGGTCGCCACAAACATGACATCGGATAAATCGTAGTCCACTTCCAAATAATGATCGTTGAAATGAGCATTTTGTTCAGGATCCAATACCTCTAATAATGCAGAGGCAGGATCGCCACGCATATCAGAAGACATTTTGTCGATTTCATCTAACAAAAAGAGCGGGTTTTTTACACCGACTTTTGCCATTTTTTGAATCAATTTACCCGGCAAAGAACCAATATAGGTTTTACGGTGACCACGAATTTCTGCTTCATCACGTACGCCGCCTAATGCCATGCGCACATATTTACGCCCTGTTGCATTGGCAATAGATTGTCCTAAAGAGGTTTTACCAACACCAGGAGGGCCTACCAAGCAAAGAATTGGCCCTTTTAATTGATTTAAACGGGTTTGCACGGCAAGGTATTCCAAAATACGCTCTTTCACGCGCTCCAAACCATAGTGATCGGCATCTAAAATTTCTTGTGCTTTAGCGAGATCTTTTTTCACTTTGGTGCGTTTATGCCAAGGCACTTGAATCATCCAGTCAATATAACTGCGCACAACGGTGGCTTCAGCCGACATTGGCGACATCATTTTCAGTTTTTGCAATTCAGCTTCGGCTTTTTCACGTGCTTCCAAAGGCATTCTTGCTTCTTCAATTTTCTGACGAAGCTGTTCAATTTCACTTATCGCATTTTCTTCTTCGCCAAGCTCTTTTTGAATGGCTTTAATTTGTTCGTTTAAGTAATAATCGCGCTGACTTTTCTCCATTTGTTTTTTCACGCGACTACGAATGCGTTTTTCCACCTGTAATAGATCCGCTTCGGACTGCATTACCCCCAGCAAATACTCAAAACGTTCCACCACATTGCTCATTTCTAATACGGTTTGTTTTTGAGCAACGGAAACCGGTAAATGGGAGGCTAAGGTGTCACTTAATTGTTCCAAATTTTCAATTTGTTGAAGTGCGGAAAGAATATCCGGCTGTACTTTCTTGTTCAAATTCACATAGTTTTGGAATTCATCTAAGGCTGCTTTGTGAACAACTTGTAATTCTTTTTTATTGCCAAGCGTACTTTCAATCGGCTTAATTTGCGCTTGAAAATGTTCACCGGTATCTTCCAATTGATAGATCTGTGCACGTTGCTGTCCTTCCACTAACACTTTCACCGTGCCGTCCGGCAGTTTGAGCAACTGGATAATATTGGCAATG
Organism: Aggregatibacter sp. 2125159857; assembly: GCF_017798005.1. NCBI lineage: Bacteria > Pseudomonadati > Pseudomonadota > Gammaproteobacteria > Pasteurellales > Pasteurellaceae > Aggregatibacter > Aggregatibacter sp. 2125159857. The sequence goes on along the minus strand of NZ_CP072548.1, from coordinate 655,548 downwards.
GTGCCGACATCGTATAAATCATCAATACCGGGTTCTTCCAATTCCGGCTGCTTTTGCGATACCAACAAGAGTTGCTTGCCGTGATTCATTGCTTCATCAAGGCTGTGGATAGATCTTGGTCTCCCTACAAATAACGGCATCACCATATAAGGAAACACAACGACATCGCGCAATGGCAATACCGGTATGGTTTGTAATTCTGATTTTTTTGTTCTCATCGCATACTCTCTTTTCTATTCTGCTAATTTGGCTCTATATGGAGATGATTTCGTTAAATTCAAGATTTAGAAAAAAAATCTACCGCACTTAATTCACGCTTTCACCATATTCTCAATTGCCATGCAACCGTTTAAATGAACGGATTGATTCTAGAGTAAAGCGCAGTATAATTCTATGCTTTCATCATATTTTATAGACTGACCACATGTGTTTTAGCTAAATTAGCGTAACATTCAACCGCACTTATTCAGCACTGAATAAGTGCTTTTTAGTTTTGATAAATTAGTCGGCTTTGTATTCAAAAGCGTTTTCGCTTACACTACACCGCGATTTTTAACGCAAATCACAGGAAATATTATGGGTTTCTTAACAGGTAAACGTATTTTAGTTACAGGTCTCGCCAGCAATCGTTCTATCGCCTACGGCATCGCAAAAGCGATGAAAGAGCAAGGTGCAGAATTGGCTTTCACTTATTTAAATGAAAAATTACAACCGCGTGTTGAAGAATTTTCCAAAGAATTTGGCGCAAACATCGTGCTTCCGTTAGACGTTGCCACCGATGAAAGCATTCAAAACTGCTTCGCAGAATTAAGCAAACATTGGGATAAATTCGATGGTTTTGTGCACGCCATCGCCTTCGCACCGGGCGATCAATTAGACGGCGACTATGTGAATGCGGCAACCCGTGAAGGTTATCGCATTGCCCACGACATCAGCGCATACAGCTTCGTGGCAATGGCGCAAGCGGCACGTCCGTATTTGAATCCGAATGCGGCATTATTAACGCTGTCCTACTTAGGTGCAGAACGTGCCATTCCAAACTACAACGTGATGTGTTTAGCCAAAGCCTCTCTTGAAGCGGCAACCCGTGTGATGGCAGCTGATTTAGGTAAAGACGGCATTCGCGTGAACGCCATTTCTGCTGGCCCGATTCGTACCTTAGCAGCTTCCGGCATTAAAAACTTCAAGAAAATGTTGGCAACCTTCGAGAAAACCGCTGCATTACGCCGTACCGTGACAATCGAAGATGTGGGTAACTCCGCTGCGTTCTTATGTTCTGATTTAGCCTCCGGGATCACCGGTGAAATCGTCCATGTTGATGCCGGTTTCAGCATCACCGCCATGGGCGAACTAGGCGAAGAATAATTTTTTCTTCCTTTATTTATTGGCAGGTTTTTTAACCTGCCTTTTCTATTTGTAAGGCGGAGTTCACTCCGCCATTTTATGATGATTTCGGCAGACTCCACTCTGCCCTACGATAAAAATAATTATGTTCCAAGATAATCCATTACTCGCACAACTCAAACAACAAATTCATGACAGTAAAGAACGTGTAGAAGGCACGGTAAAAGGCTCTGATAAAGCCTATGGCTTTTTAGAATGTGATAAAAAAAGCTACTTTATTGCGCCACCTGCCATGAAAAAAGTCATGCACGGCGACAAAATCAGCGCCACGATCGAAAAACAAGGCGGTAAAGCTCAGCCAGCATTCCTGTTTGGGGCGCCTTAAAAGAACCATTAACTGCCGAACAATTTGCCGAACGCATCGAACAGATGTTAAAGCGCAGACCATTAATTTGCACAGAAAACGGACCGCACTTTATCCGCAAAATCGGCATCTGCACCGGTGGAGGTCAAGGTTACATTGATCTTGCTGCAGCCCAAGGTTTTGACGCCTTTATTACAGGCGAAGTCTCTGAGCAAACCATTCACTCCGCTAGAGAACAAAGAATTCATTTCTTTGCCGCAGGCCACCATGCCACCGAACGTTATGGCGTAAAAGCGTTAGGTGAATGGCTGGCAAACGAACAGGGATTTGAGGTGGAATTTAAGGATATGGATAATCCGGCATAACTGATTTACTCTTGACTTCTCTATAAAATATATGTATAGAATAGTAACCATGTAGGAATAAAAGTATTATTTCTACTGGTATTTTAATTATTACATTTTAACAAGAGGAGAAACACTATGAGTAAAGAATTTGATGCAAAACGCAAAGAACTATTAGAAGAACTGAATGACATTTTAAATAATGCTGAAGAGCTTTTTAATGAAAAAAGTGAAGCAGGCGCAGAAGAACTGAAAAAATTGAAAAAAAATTTAAGTTCTCAAATTAAAACAATTAAAGGACAATTTAGTTCTCTTCAAGAAGAAGCCGTTGAAAAAACCAAAGAGGTGATTAAAAGCACCGATACTCTAGTGCAAGAAAATCCTTACAAAGCCATCGGCACTGCTGGTGTTATTGGATTATTACTGGGCGTACTCATCAGTAAAAAATAGTTTCTATTTACTAAAAGAGTTCTACTGAATAATGGCTGCGTTTACTCATTTTCTACGCAGCCACTTTTTCTTTCAGACAGCTCTTAAGGAGACGGAATGCAAATTATACAAAAAATTAAAAATACATTGATTACAACCCTTGAGTTAACACAAATCCGTTTGCAAATGCTTCGGATTGACTTTATCCAGCTAAAAAATTCTTTATTATCATCTCTCATTATTATATTGTTCTCCTCATTACTTTTATTAGTTTCTTTTATCAGCTTGTTATTTGGTTTAGATTCCTATCTTGCCCCAGAAAATAAAATCACCGTATTTTTCTCTATCAGTGTTATTTCCCTATTCATTGTTTTTATTTTAGCCTTTGGGTTATCGCGTTTTTTAAAAAAACAAAAAACATTTATGATGGATACAGTAATAGAGATACAACAAGATATTAGTGCATTAAAAAATATTATAGGTAAATCCAAACAAGAGTAGGAGAAGTGATAATGCGTTTAGAAGAAGAAAAAGAACTTTTAGTACTCAAGGGCAATATATTGCGACTTAAATTACGTTCACAGGGTAATACAACAAAACGAGAAATTTCATCTCCTCTCCAAAATATAAATTTCTTAGGTTCAGTGTTAAATCAACCCTTAATACGTTCTTTACTATTCACGGCAGTAAGTAAAAAACTGTTTACCACCCGCAGCATTGTTGTTACTGGATTAGGCTTAGTTACGCTCTATGCACTTGGCAAACATAGTCAGCATAACCAATCTGAATAAATTAGCTTTTAATAAATTACCCTAACATATCGGAACACTTACTCTGATAATTGCTCCTATAAGGCAAAACAAGTATAATTTCGCCAATTTTTTCACTAAAACAAACAGGAATAATTATGGGTTTCTTAACAGGTAAACGTATTTTAGTTACAGGTCTCGCCAGCAATCGTTCTATCGCCTACGGCATCGCAAAAGCGATGAAAGAGCAAGGCGCAGAATTAGCCTTCACTTATTTAAATGAAAAATTACAACCGCGTGTTGAAGAATTTGCCAAAGAATTTGGCGCAAACATCGTGCTTCCGTTAGACGTTGCCACCGATGAAAGCATTCAAAACTGCTTCGCAGAATTAAGCAAACATTGGGATAAATTCGATGGTTTCGTACACGCCATCGCATTCGCACCAGGCGATCAATTAGACGGCGACTATGTGAATGCGGCAACCCGCGAAGGTTATCGCATTGCCCACGATATCAGTGCCTACAGCTTCGTGGCAATGGCGCAAGCGGCACGTCCATATTTGAATCCTAACGCGGCTTTATTAACCCTTTCTTACTTGGGTGCAGAACGTGCCATTCCAAACTACAACGTGATGTGTTTAGCCAAAGCCTCTCTTGAAGCGGCAACCCGTGTGATGGCAGCTGATTTAGGTAAAGACGGCATTCGCGTGAACGCCATTTCTGCTGGCCCGATTCGTACCTTAGCGGCTTCCGGCATTAAAAACTTCAAGAAAATGTTGGCAACCTTCGAGAAAACCGCTGCGTTACGTCGTACCGTGACAATCGAAGATGTGGGTAACTCCGCTGCGTTCTTATGTTCTGATTTAGCCTCCGGGATCACCGGTGAAATCGTCCATGTTGATGCCGGTTTCAGCATCACCGCCATGGGCGAATTAGGCGAAGAATAATTTTTTCTTCCTTTATTTATCGGCAGGTTTTTTAACCTGCCTTTTCTTTTGTAAGGTGGACTTCAGTCTGCCGTTATTGTTTTTCACTTTATCTGCGGACAAAAATCCGCCCAACGTAATTATGTTCCAAGATAATCCATTACTCGCACAACTCAAACAACAAATTCATGACAGCAAAGAACGTGTGGAAGGCACGGTGAAAGGTACGGACAAGGCTTACGGCTTTTTGGAATGCGACAAGAAAAGCTATTTCATTTCCCCTATTGCCATGAAAAAAGTCATGCACGGCGACAAAATCAGCGCCACGATCGAAAAACAAGGCGATAAAGAACAAGCGGAACCGGAAGCCTTAATCGAGCCGATGCTTACCCGTTTTATCGCGAAAGTGCGGTTCAATAAAGACAAGAAATTACAGGTGCTTGTTGATCACCCTAACATCAATCAGCCCATTGGCGCCGCGCAAAGCAAAGCTGTCAAAGAAGAATTACAGGAAGGCGATTGGGTTGTAGCAACCTTGAAAACTCACCCGTTGCGCGACGATCGTTTTTTCTATGCGCAAATCACGCAATTTATTTGCCACGCCGATGATGAACTGGCACCTTGGTGGGTGACCCTTGCACGTCACGAACAACCGCGTGAACCGGTGCAAGGACAAGATCACTATGAAATGCAGGATCAAGAAACGCGCGAAAATCTGACCGCACTTCACTTCGTCACCATCGACTCTGAAACCACGCAGGACATGGACGACGCCTTGTATATTGAGCCTATCACCTCAAACGGCGAACAAACCGGCTGGCAATTAGTGGTTGCCATTGCCGATCCGACGGCTTATATCAGTTTAAATTCACAAATCGAAAAAGACGCCAAACAACGTTGTTTCACCAATTATTTGCCCGGCTTCAATATTCCGATGTTGCCACGGGAACTATCTGACGAGCTATGCTCCCTCAAACCGAACGAAATCCGCCCGGCATTAGTGTGTTATATTCAAACAGATTTAGCCGGCAACATCACCGCGCCTTCACGATTTGTATTGGCAGAAGTGCAATCTAAAGCCAAATTAGCCTATAACAATGTTTCCGATTACCTAGAAGGCAAAGACAATGCTTGGCAGCCGGAAAATCCGGAAACAGCACAGCAAATTCACTGGCTACACCAATTTACCCTAACCAGAACGCAATGGCGTAAAACCCACGCCCTACTTTTTAAAGAAAAACCGGATTATTCTTTCGTGCTGGCAGAAAACGGCAAAGTGCTAGAAATTAAGGCGGAATACCGTCGTATTGCCAACCAAATCGTCGAAGAAGCCATGATTATCGCCAATATCTGCGCTGCCCAATTTTTACATGAAAACTTGCAATGCGGCATCTTCAATACGCACAGCGGATTCGATAAAAAGTTCTTGGAAAATGCCCACCATTTCTTGTTAGCCAATTTAGCCAATGAGGAAAACAAAGCGGAATTACAAAGCCGTTATGCGCTTGAAAAGCTGGCAACCTTAAACGGCTATTGCCAAATGCGCCATGATATTGAACCGATTGAAGGAGATTATTTGGAATTCCGTTTGCGCCGTTTTCTCACTTTCGCAGAATTTAAAGCGGAATTGTCACCGCACTTTGGCCTAGGCTTAAATGGCTATGCCACGTGGACCTCGCCAATCCGTAAATATTCGGATATGGTGAACCATCGCTTAATCAAAGCCCATTTAGCCAACCGCGATTTCAGCAAACCGGAAGAAAGCGTACTCGCCCGTTTACAAGAAGCACGTCGCCAAAATCGTTTGGTGGAACGTGATATTGCCGATTGGTTATATTGTCGTTATTTGGCGGATAAAGTCGCTGAAAAACCGGAATTTGACGCAGAAGTACAAGATGTGACCCGTGGCGGTTTACGTGTGATGTTGCTAGAAAATGGTGCTTCCATGTTTATTCCCGCCTCAACCTTACATGACAATAAAGAAGAGGTTGTGATTAATCCTGATGAAATCGCTTTTTATGTGAAAGATCAGCGATTATACAAAATCGGCGACCCAATTCGCGTACAACTCACGGAAGTGCGGGAAACGACCCGAAGTATTGTGGGAACCATCGTCAAATAGGAATAAAAAAAAGCCACACGTCAATATCGCGCGTGGCTTTTTTATGAAAGGGATAAATTAAAGAATCTCTAACAATTCCACTTCAAAGACTAATGGGCTAAATGGTGGGATGGCTGCGCCTGCACCACGTTCGCCATAGGCTAATTCGTGTGGGATTGCCAAACGCCATTTGGAACCGACCGGCATCATGGAAAGCGCTTCGATCCAACCTTTGATTACGCCATTAACCGGGAATTCTGCCGGTTGACCGCGAGCGACGGAACTGTCGAATACGGTACCGTCCGGTAATGTGCCGGTGTAGTGAACGCGTACTTTATCGGTTGTAGATGGCACGTTGCCCTTGCCTTCAACTAACACTTCATATTGCAAGCCAGAATCGGTGACTTTCACGCCGTCTTTTTGTTTGTTCGCCTCTAAGAAAGCTTTACCTGCGGCTTCAATTTCTTTGAATTGCGCTTGTTGGGCTTCCGCAGCTTGTTGTTGCAATTGTTGCAACGCTTGGCTGATTTCATTGAAATCTAATGCCGGCGCATGTTGATTTAATACATCGTAAATCCCTTTTGCTACCGCTTCCGCTTTCACCGCTAATTGGCTATCCAATAATTGTTGACCGATTTGCAAACCGATACCGTAACTGCCTTTGGCTTCGGTATCGTCTAATCTCACTTGATTGAAAAATTCTGCTGTCATGTTGTTTTCCTTTCTGTTGATAAAACTATTTCATTGTGGCTAAGATTTCGCCCATTCTTACCGGAACGTCCACCTCTAAATGTTCTGCTAAGGTCACGGAATTCTCCGGGAATAAGTTAATGACGGTTGAGCCCAATTGGAATGCGCCCATCTCTTGGCCTTTGGTTAATTTGATGGCGCTGTCTCCTTGATATGTCCAGACTTTGACTTCACCGGTGCGTGGCGGATTAATGACGCCTGCCCAAACCGTACTCATGCTGGCTGTAATGGTCGCCCCCACGAGGATTTGTACCATTGGGCCGAACGCTGTATCAAAAACACAAATAACGCGCTCATTGCGAGCGAATAAATTTGGCACGTGTTCTGCTAAGAACGGATTGACCGAGAATAAATCGCCCGGCACATAAATCATTTTGCGCAAGGTCGCATCGCACGGCATGTGGACGCGATGATAATCACGCGGAGATAAATAGATTGTCGCAAATTCGCCGTTTTTAAAGGTGTCAACTAATTCTTCATCGCCGGCTAATAAATCAGATAGGCTGAAAAAATGCCCTTTGGCTTGCAATAAACGTTCATCGTCAATATGCCCGATTTGGCTCACACGACCGTCGGCAGGTAAGCAAAGTGCGGTCGGATTTTCATTGATTTTTCGCGCGTCGTCTTTTAACTCACGAATAAAAAATTGGTTGAAACTTTCATAATCGCTAAAGTTCTCTTTTTTTGCTTCGCTCATGTCCACGTTGTATTTCTTCGCGAAAGCCTTGATCACGAAATGTGTTACTGCACCCCATTTTTGTTGGGCAAACCAACCGGCTAATTGGGTTAAATACAGTTGCGGCATAATGTATTGAAAAGCAACTTTCGCACGTTGCCAATAAGTGAATTTCGTCATAATGTCTATTTCTTGTACAATGTTAAAATGAATAAGGGCGTGATTATATCAACTTTTCTTTGCCTTCCAACCTTAATTTATCCAAACGCACAAATAACGACAGTGCCATTCTCCAATGCGTTTAATCGCAATTCTACTTATTGAAAAAAAAAGAGCGGTGAAATATAAAAGGATTTTTATTTGATAAACCGTCCTAAAATTTCACCGCACTTTATCCATAAAAAAACCTGCTTAATCTCAATCAAGCAGGTTTTTCTTTAAAAAATCGCGCAAATTAGTTTGCACAAGTTTGGCAAGCGGCTTGGAACATCCAAACTAATTTTTCTTGTGCTTTAATGTAATCACTCATTTGTGAAACGGTGCCTTCATCGCCGGCATCTGCCGCCAAAGCAAGAATTTCACGTTGTTGAGCCAGTAACACTTTAAAGCCTTCTAGTGTGCCTCTTAAGCAAGCAACTGCAGTGCTCACAGCAATATCTTCCTTAATACGAGAATGGTTTAAATATTGGCTAAACGCATTGTTTGGGGTGTAGCCCAAGGTCAAAATACGTTCTGCCACTTCGTCCACTTTTTCCACTAAATCGGTGTAAATTTCTTCAAATTTTGCGTGTAATTCAAAGAAGTTCACGTCTTTAATGTTCCAGTGATAACCACGCACGTTGGTGTAGAAGACTTGATAAGTGGCTAATAATTCATTTAATTTTGCAGCTAATTCTTTAGATTTTGTGGTATCTAAACCAATAAATGTTTTTGACATGATATGTTCTCCTATACTTTACTTTGTTAATTTATAAAAAGATGAACGATTGAAAAACCTAACACCGTTCGTTTTTGTTGGCGTAAGTATAGAAAAAAGCACATAATAGCGCCAATTGTTAGACTGAATAGAATTGATAGATTATAAAAATCAAATAACTAATAATCATTTTTAAAAGCTATTAAAAAAGGAACATAAATGACAGACGCAAGCCAACCAACTGCTTCCCCCCAAAAAAATACACGCAAAAAAGCCTTAGGCATTTTCTTTTTTCTTCTTATTCTCATGGCGATCGTCGCCGGATTATATTGGTTCTATTTTATTAAGAATTATCAAACCACTGAAGACGCCTATGTGAGCGGTAACCAAGTGATGATTTCTTCGCAAATTGCCGGAAACGTGCGACAAATTAACGTAGAAAACATGGATTTTGTGCATGCGGGAGATGTGTTACTTGAATTGGATGACACAGATTATCAACTGAGTTTTAACCAAGCACAAAATACCTTGGCAAGTGCAGTACGCCAAATGTCGCAGCTTGGCTACACCGTGAAACAACTGGAAGCAACGGTTCAAGCCAACCAAACGGCGTTGACGAAAGCCCAAGGCGATTTAGCGCGCCGTGAACAGTTAGGGAAAAGCGGAGCGATTGATAAAGAATCGCTACAACACGCCAGAGAAGCGGTAATGACAGCGGAAGCCAACTTAAACGCCGTGAAAAACCAACTTGCTGCCAATAAATCCTTATTAATGAATGTGCCTCTGAAAGAGCAGCCGGAAATTCAAAAAGCCATCAGTTCGGTCAAACAGGCGTGGCTCAATTTGCAACGCACGAAAATCACCAGCCCGGTCGATGGCTATGTGGCACGCCGAAGCACACAAGTGGGACAAAAAGTTGCCGTGGGTAGCGCGCTGATGGCAATTATTTCCAACGAACAAATGTGGGTTGATGCTAATTTCAAAGAAACACAATTAAAAGATATGCGAATCGGACAGCCGGTAAAATTATCCTTTGATTTATACGGTCATGATGTGAAATTTGATGGCAAAGTAGAAGGCATCGAAATGGGAACCGGCAGCGCATTTTCTTTGCTCCCCGCCCAAAATGCCACCGGTAACTGGATCAAAGTGGTGCAACGCGTGCCAGTTCGTATTAGCCTAGATGCACAACAAATCGCTAACTACCCGTTGCGTATGGGCTTATCTACCTTGGTTGAAGTGAATATTTCAGATACCCATGGTGAAATGTTATCGCAACAAAAACGTACTGCGCCGCTCTATTCCACCAATACGTTGAATTATGATCAAAGCGCGGTGGAAAATCTCATCGAAAAAATTATTCGTGATAACACAAACTAAGGCTTGCCCATCATGCAAAAACCCATTGAAGGTGCTGCTCTTGGCATCATTACGTTAGCGCTGTCTCTTGCCACGTTCATGCAAGTATTGGATTCCACCATTGCAAACGTGGCGATCCCCACGATTTCGGGCGATCTCGGCGCATCGTTCAGCCAAGGCACTTGGGTGATTACCTCTTTTGGTGTTGCCAATGCCATTTCTATTCCCATTACCGGCTGGCTTGCCAAACGTTTCGGGGAAGTAAAATTATTCCTCATTTCCACCGCACTTTTTGTGTTGGCCTCTTGGTTATGCGGTATTTCTCATAGCTTAGAAATGTTGATTTTATGCCGAATTTTCCAAGGCTTAGCGGCAGGCCCGATTATTCCATTATCACAAAGTTTGCTACTCAATAACTATCCACCGGAAAAACGGGGTATGGCATTGGCATTTTGGTCAATGACCGTAGTCGTTGCACCGATTTTCGGTCCCATTCTCGGCGGTTGGATCAGTGATAATTTACATTGGGGTTGGATCTTCTTTATTAACGTACCGATTGGGCTTGTCATTATCGGTGCCAGCTGGAAAATTTTAATGCCGAGAGAAAGTAAAATTCAGCACCAACCTATTGATACGGTGGGATTAGTCTTATTGGTGTTAGGCGTAGGTTGCTTGCAATTAATGCTGGATCAAGGACGTGAGCAGGATTGGTTCAACTCCACTGAAATCATTATTCTTGCCGTTATTTCTGCCGTTACTTTAACCGCACTTGTCATTTGGGAACTCACGGACGACAACCCGGTGGTGGATATTTCCCTATTCAAGCAACGTAATTTCACTATGGGCTGTTTGTCCACCAGCTTGGCATTTTTAATTTACCTCGGCTCAGTGGTGTTAATTCCCTTGTTGCTGCAACAGGTTTTTGGCTACACAGCGACTTGGGCAGGTTTAGCATCCGCGCCCGTAGGACTGTTCCCGATTTTGTTATCCCCTCTTATCGGCAAGTTTGGACATAAAATCGATATGCGTATTTTGGTCACCATCAGTTTTGTGGTCTATGCCATTACCTTTTATTGGCGTGCCGTTACCTTTGAACCGGGTATGAGTTTTGCCGATGTAGCACTGCCGCAAATGGTACAAGGCTTAGCCGTCGCCTGTTTTTTCATGCCGCTTACCACCATTACGCTGTCCGATTTACCGGCACACAAAATGGCCTCCGCTTCCAGTTTGTTTAACTTTTTGCGAACCCTCGCCGGTTCTATCGGTACTTCCCTTACGACATTCTTGTGGTATAACCGTGAAGCCGTTCACCACTCACAGCTGACCGAAGCCATTACACCGTATAACCCGAACGCACAACAGTATTACCAGATGATGGAGCATTTTGGCATGGGCGAAGAACAAACCTCCTCCCTACTTGCCCGTAACATTACATCGCAAGGGTTTATCCTCGGCGCCAACGAGATTTTTTGGTTATCCGCCTTGCTGTTTTTGGTGTTATTTATTTTGGTCTGGTTTGCCAAACCGCCTTTTGGAAACCGACACTAAAGTGCGGTTATTTTTGAGACATCACTTTTGCCCAATTCACTGCTGTTTCAATCGCCTTTCTGGCTTGTGGGCTATTTCGCCAACAGGTTGAGCCTGTGATTTCGGCGCCTCTTTGGAGAATAAAATCCGGGTTAGTTGTCGCCAGTATTTTGACGTCATCTAATCCCATTTCTCCCAAACGTTTCAAGATCGTTGCACCGATACCTTTTTCAGCTAAAAGGCTGCGTTTTTCTTCTTCACTCCATGGCATACCAGTTCCTTATAAGAGAAAAAATGCGGTAAAAACCTACCGCACTTTTGTTCAACGTTATGCTTCTGCCTTTGGCTTAATCAATGCATAAATCACACCGGTGACGACGGAACCTATGGCGATAGCCGCAAGATACATCAACGGTTCAGAAACAAACGGCACCACAAATAAACCACCGTGCGGCGCTTGCAAGGCAATGCCTAAGCTCATGGAAATCGCGCCGGCAGTTGCGCCACCAATCACACAGCTGATAATCACACGGAGCGGATCGGCTGCCACGAATGGCAACGCACCTTCAGAAATAAAGCACAAACCAAGCACAAAAGAGGCTTTGCCTGCGTCACGTTGATTTGCAGTGAATTTATTGCGCGCTAACCACGTGGCGATTGCCATACCGATCGGTGGCACCATGCCTGCTGCCATAATGGCAGCCATTGGTGTATAAACCTGTGAAGCAATAAGCCCTGTACCAAAAGTATAAGCTGCTTTATTAATCGGCCCTCCCATATCAACACACATCATTGCACCAACAATCGCCCCAAGAATTAAGGCATTTGTTTGCCCCATGGAATTAAGCCACATAATCAAATTATCCATAATAACTTTAATTGGTGGAATAAAAATATACAGCATTAATAAGCCGACTATTCCGGTCCCCAATAAAGGTAAAATTAAAATTGGCTTTAATGATAAAAATGATACGGGTAATTTAATAATTGTATTTAAAAATTTAACAATATAACCTGATAAAAAACCAGCTAAAATCCCCCCTAAAATACCTGCACCGCCCAAAGAAGTAAGGTTACCATCAACTATTCCTAATTCACCTTTATATGCGAGCATTCCTCCAACAAAACCGACAACTAATCCTGGTCTGTCAGCAATTGAATAAGCAACATAACCAGCAAATGCTGCAATCATTAATCCAAAAGCTGTATCACCAATGTATTTAATGTCAAAGGCTAATGTACCTAAATTCTCTTTATCTCCAGAGTAAATACCACCTAATGCAAAAGCAATTGCAATTAATAAGCCACCTGCGACAACAAACGGTAACATGTGCGATACACCTGTCATTAGGTGCTTATAGACGCCTTTCTTCTCGCCGCGTTCTTCGGCTTTCGTCGCAGACGTTGCGCCGCCTTCGTAAATTTTGGCTTCTTTAAAGGCTTTGTCGAATTCTTGCGCAGTTTTCTTCAGCGCAAGTCCTGTAGAGGTGCGATACATTAATTTACCTTTGAATTTGTCCAACGGCACGTCAATATCCGCTGCCACAAACACCAAATCCGCTGCCGCCACTTCTTCTGCCGTGATTTCATTGCCCGCACCCACTTGTCCGCGGGTTTCCACTTTCACCTGCCAGCCTTGTTGTTTGGCGTAGGTTTCGATGGCTTCGGCAGACATAAACGTATGCGCGACGCCTGTCGGGCAAGCGGTCACCGCCACAATATTTTTCATTTTACCGTTAGAAACGACCGCACTTTCAGCAGGCGGAACATAATCCTGCGCCTGTTGAATGGCCTGGTCTAACAAGTTTTCGGGTGCGTTGAAATGTTCGTCAATTTTTGCCAAAAACACTTTTTTGCCATTGAATTGGGCATTATTGGGTAAAACATTCCCCAAAACGATGATCAAATCCGCCGCCTCGGCACTGTCCACGATTTGATGTTGCGCTTGCGCGGCTTTACTTAGCATTTCACGCAATAAAAAGGCTTTGGCGTTACCCAAATTAGCGGATGGAGTCAAATAAATATGCATAAGATTATCCCTCAATGACAGTGATGTTGACATTGTTTAAAATTGGTTCAAGCAAAGTACGGTCAGAAATACCTACGTTACTTTGTGATACAGCAAAGGCAGACACCGCACTGGCAAAGGCAAGGGTGTCTTTTTGTGGAAGACCGTTAATTAAGCCGTAAATCAAGCCCGCCACCATAGAATCGCCTGCGCCCACAGTACTCACCACATTTTCGCATTTTGGCGGTTGCGCTTGGATCACAGCCTTGTCACTTAACCAAACGGAACCTTGAGCGCCCATGGAAATAATCACATTGGAAATGCCCTGCGCTTTTAATTTCTTGGCGGCAGACACAATTTCTTCCAGTGAATTTAAGGTATAACCCACCCAGGCTTCTAATTCGCGATGATTCGGTTTCACCAACCAAGGGCGTGCGCTCAACCCCGCGACTAGCGCTGCATTACTGCTGTCTAATACGACTTTTATGCCCGCCTGATGGAGTTGTTTTAGCCAATCGGCAAACAAGTCCGGCGTCACGCCTCGCGGTAAGCTACCGCACACGGCAACGATGTCGAAGGATTTGCAATACGCGAGAGAATCCACCACAAATTGTTGCCACGCGCTTTCACTGATTTCATAGCCTAAAAAGTTTAAATCGGTAACATCTGCCTCGGTTTCGGTAATTTTCACATTGATTCGGGTTCTGCCTGGCACGCGCTGGAATTTGTCTTGTAATCCCAGTTTGTTGAAAAGCGTAACAAAGTCCCCTTGGTTATCTTCACCAAGAAAACCACCTACCGTGACATCAACGCCTAAATCTTTTAACACTTTCGCCACGTTAATGCCTTTGCCCGCAGGGAAAAGTCCGAGGGTTTCCACGGTGTTGACTTCGCCCAATTCGATACGTTTTAAACGCCCGACCAAGTCATAAGCAGCGTTTAAGGTGATAGTTGCGACGTTTGCCATCATTATTCCCCTAATCCTGCGTTAATTGCGGCCCCGATACCCTCAATAGCTTGTTGTGCTTGCTCCCCGGTGGCGACAAAACGTAAACGATGGCCTTTCACTACACCTAACGCCACCACTTTCATTAAGCTTTTTGCGCTGACAAATGGCGTATTGCGATCGAGATTTTGTACGGCAACATTGGCGTTATATTTTTTCACTTCACTGACGAGAATCGCCGCTGGGCGCGCATGCAATCCATGTTCATTTTTGACTTCAAAAACCCCTTCTACAGATTCACTCAGATTTTCCACCGCACTTTCACCACTTGGCGCAGAAGTTGTTGGCTCAGAAGTGGTTGGTGCAACTTGCTCCATCACTTCAATAGTGTCCGGTTCGCTTGGTGGCACAGCGGAAATCGTTTCGCCAAGCCCTGATGCAATCACTTTACCAATAGCTTCTAGTGCAGCTTGCGCATCCTCGCCCTCTGCCACAAAACGTAAACGATGACCTTGCGTCACGCCCAAGGCGACAATTTTCATCAAGCTCTTAGCACTCACCGGCGCACTGCCGCGCGTGAGATTTTCTACGGTCATTTGAGAAGTAAATTTTTTCACTTCGTTCACTAAAATGGCACTAGGACGGGCGTGTAAGCCGTGTTCGTTACGAATGGTAAAGGTGCCGACAACACGACTTCCCGTGACAGATGGCGTGACAGAAATGGTTGATGTTGTCTGTGTCATCGCTTGCGGAATCGCCTTGCCGTTTAATGCCGCAGCAATCTGTGTACTGTCACCGTTGAGTAACACTTGTTGCACCTGCGGATCCAACAAACGGGCAAGGGTGTCGTTTATTTGATCGTTCACATAGGCGACGGTCACTACGCCATGTACGGCCTTATTATTTAATTGGAAGGGTTGAACTGCACGGCTGAAAGCCAGCGCATTCTTTTGATTGCCAACGGCGGCATCAGTCACCCATAAGCCTTGCGACAACGGCAATGCCGGATTGGCAATGACTTCCGAAACGTACTGATTATTGACCGCACTTTGTTGTTCCAATTTGCCGGCGTTAATGGCGATTAAGGTCAACAGGCTTTGCGTATCCACGTTTAAACTTAGGTTATCGGCATTCACGCTAAAATCGTCCGCTTCGCCCATTAAAATGGCGCGGAATTTTTTTACATCAGTCAATGTGGCCAATTTTGCAGCCGTGTCTTCATCGCCGAGAACATGAGTAAGTTGACGCAATAATGCCAAATGCTCGTCAGAACGCGCCGCAATCCCGATCACCACATAAGCAATATTGCCTTCGCCCCATTCAATCCCTTGTGGAAACTGGAAAATCTGTACGCCGGTATCTTTCACCATGCCACGGGTTTCCAAGGTGCCGTGCGGAATGGCGATGCCATTGCCTAAAAACGTCGATGTTTGTTGTTCGCGCCCTAACATGCCTTGTAAATAACCGCTTTCCACATAACCAGACTGTTCAAGGGCATTTGCCGCCAGCGTAATGGCTTGCTGTTTATTATCGGCACTCGCCGCCAAATGAATGTTACTTTCGGGTAAATTAAACATTCTGTCTCCTTGTTTCTACGAGGGTATCAATGGGGTGCTGAATATTGCAAAAACCTTTCAGCTTAGTTTTAAAATACAAAAAACTGCCGGTAAAAACCGACAGTTTTTTTGATTATTTGCCCGCGCAAAGTTTGAGCAATTCTTCTGAACCTTGCACGATATATTCGTCATTTTCAGACCGCACTTTGCCACGCTGTAAATCTAACATGGCATCATAAATACCTTGGGTCACGCTTGGCGTATCAATATAGCTCCAGCATTTTGCATTTAACTTACCAAAATTGGTTTGTAACGCTGCGGCGTGGATTACGCCACTGTAATACGCATAGATATTCGAGTCATGTCCGCCTTTATGTAATTTTTCTTTGATTTGTTCCACCGGCACAAGAATTCGACCTAAATACCAGTCGTTCGCACCGCTGGCAAAAGAATTCACATAATAATCACGATCAACACGACCTTCATATGTTTCAACCGTTGCCGCATAGGCAGTCGCATAAGATTTTTTATCGATTTTTGATTGTTCTAAATTAATCACCGTTTTTTTATGCGCGGAAGAAAAAGGCAAATAAGAGGAAAACGAACACGCACTCAGCGTGCCAATTAAAAAACAAACAGAAAGTTTTTTTAACATGAGAAACCTTTAAATTTCACTTAACCATAAATAAAAATAAGCCGTTATTCTATAACGCAGCTCCCCTATTTAGCAATAAACCCCGAAAAATCCTTCTGCTGATTAAAATACGTTAAATCCGCTAATGTATTGATGTTGGTGAATGCCTGTTTATTTTCGGAAAAGTCCACACTCACTGCCCCGTTTTGACGCATAAACTGCAACATTCTGCGCTCGCCGGAAGCTAAATAAGCCGCCAACTTGTCTTTTAGGCTGCGCGCCATTAAACAAAACGTAGGATGTTCACGTTCGCCATCATGCACATAAGCAATAGAAACGCCGTGAAAATCCACCGCACTTTTGAGTTTTTCCAGTAAATTGTCCGGGAAGAATGGGCTATCACAAGGAACAAATAAAACAAAATCGGAATCAGCGCGTTCCAACGCGGTCAAAATCCCACTTAACGGCCCGTGAAAGCCTTCAAGATTATCGCCAAACACCGGCAACCCGGCCGTCGCATAAATCGCCTGATTTCGATTGGCGTTAACAGAAATCTGTTCCACCTGCAAACGTAGGCGGTCGTAAATAAATTGAAACAGCGGATTACCGTGCAATAATTGCAATCCCTTATCCGCCCCCTCCATTCGCTTGGCTTGTCCGCCGGCTAAAATGACGGCACTAATTGACATTGTCATATTTTCTTCCGAGGTTAATTACAGTATGATCTTGCTTAATTTTTTTCAATAATAAGGAAATGCGTATGAAATGTCATCGCCTGAATGAAGTGTTGGAACTTTTACAACCTTATTGGTCTAAAGACGCCGATCTCTCATTAATGCAGATTTTACAAAAAATCGCTGATGAAGCCGGGTTTGACAAACCGCTTGCGGAACTGCCTGACGAAGTCGTTATTTATCACTTAAAAATGGCCGGCAAAGACAAATTCGAGCCGATTCCCGGCATTAAAAAAGATTACGAAGAAGACTTTAAAACTGCGTTATTAAAAGCGCGCGGTATTATTAAATAAATCAATTAGTTGAGGATGACACATGAAAAAATGGTTCTTTTTAGCAATGGCTGCTGCCTTTTCGCTTTCTACACACGCGTTGGATTTAACGGAAGGTAAACAATATCTTGTCATTGAAGGACAACAGCGCACTGCACAACCTGAAGTGATCGAATTTTTCTCTTTCTATTGCCCACATTGCTATGCTTTTGAAACGCAATATCACATTCCGCAAAAAATTGCCGAGGCATTACCTGAAGGCACATCATTCAAACAATACCACGTGGACTTCTTAGGCCGTCAATCGGAAAACCTCACTCGCGCATGGGCACTAGCCTTAGCCATTAACGCCGAAGAAAAAGTCAGAATGCCATTATTTAAAGCGGCACAGGCTAACGCATTAAAATCCATGGATGACATTCGTCAAATCTTCATTGATAACGGCATTTCAGCTGAGCAATTCGATGGTGGCATTAATAGCTTTGCCGTCAACGGTTTGGTCAGCAAACAGCAAAACTTAGTAGCAAAATACCAAGTGCGCGGCGTACCGGATTTTTATGTTAACGGCAAATATCGCGTGAATATGGAAGGCCTAGCCCATAATGAAAACAGTTTTGTGGATGAATATGTACAAACCGTAAAAGGTTTATTGCAAAAATAACGAAAAATTGGTTTAATGCCTGCCGATTTTATTTTTGATACGTATTTTAGGGGATTATATGGCTGAGAGTTTTAGCGTAACCCGTCGTTTTTTTGACGACAAAAATTATCCGCGCGGTTTTGCCCGCCACGGTGATTACACCATCAAAGAAGCACAAGCCTTAGAGCAACACGGTCAGGCTTTCCGTGCATTAGATGCCGGCGAACGCAAACCGGAAACGCAAGAAGAAAAAGACTTCGTGGCGTTCTGTCGTGGTGAACGTGCCGCAGAAACCTTCTTTGAAAAAACTTGGCAGAAATATCGCAGCCGTATTTCCACCAACAAACGCCTTTATACCTTATCCGGCGTGGTTGGCGTAGATAATCTAGACGATTACGCCGCAGACTAAACCACCGACATAACAACCAGAAGGCTTGGGATTCCGAGCCTTTTGTTTTTACGACCGCCAACCGAATCATTGCTATGCTGAATTTACCCGTTGATCGTTACGCCGAATTGCTCGCAGAAAAGCAGCAAAAACTGACCACACTTTTATCACCATTTGATGCCCCAGATTTACAGGTGTTCGCCTCGCCAACGCAGCATTTCCGTATGCGTGCGGAATTTCGCATTTGGCATGACGGCGATGATTTCTACCACATTATGTTTGACCAACAGAGCAAACAACGTTATCGGGTATATAATTATCCTATCGCAAGCGAACTCATCAATCGCATGATGACGGCGTTGTTGCCGTTGTTAAAACAGCAAACAGTATTACACCACCGCCTGTTTCAAATTGATTATTTAAGCACCCAAAGCCAACAGATTATCGTCAGTTTGTTGTATCACAAAGCCTTGGATGAAAATTGGCAAACCGCTACGCAAACCTTGCGTTCACAACTCCAACAGCAAGGTTTTAATGTGCAAATTGTTGGACGTGCCAGCAAGCAGAAAATTTGTCTGGAACAGGATTATGTAGATGAAATCCTAAACGTTCACGGTAAAGACTACATTTATCGCCAAGTGGAAAACAGCTTCACACAACCAAACGCGGCAGTAAACAGCAAAATGTTGGAATGGGCGGTGGATTGCACGCGTAACAGCCATGGGGATTTATTAGAGCTTTATTGCGGCAACGGTAACTTTTCTATCGCGCTAGCGCAAAACTTCCGCAAAGTCTTGGCGACAGAAATTGCCAAGCCTTCAGTAGCCGCCGCGCAATTTAACATCGCAGCGAATCAGATAAACAATTTACAAATCATCCGAATGTCAGCGGAAGAATTCACCCAAGCCATGCAAGGCGTGCGCGAATTTAATCGCTTAAAAGGCATTGATTTGAAAGCCTATGAATGCAACACCATTTTCGTTGATCCGCCACGTGCCGGCTTAGATGCAGAGACCATTAAACTGGTGCAACAATATGAGCGCATTTTGTATATTTCCTGCAATCCGCATACGCTATGCGACAACCTGCAAACGCTCAGCCAAACCCACCGTATTGAAAAAGCCGCCTTGTTCGATCAGTTTCCTTACACGGAACACATGGAAGCGGGCGTTTGGTTAGTGAGAAAGGGATAAATATGAACATCCAACTCCTCTGTGAAACCCAAACACCACAAAATCCCACCGCACTTTTTGCGGAAGCCGGCTTAACGCATGATCCGAACAGCTCGTTGGCGTTAGTATGGACAGAAGCGGAAGGCACAGAACGCTTGGAATTACGCAAATTAGACGAGCCTAAATTAGGCGCGGTATTTGTGGATTTTGTCGGCGGCACCATGGCACACCGCCGTAAATTTGGCGGTGGACGCGGTGAAGCGGTGGCAAAAGCGGTAGGCATTAAACAAGATAATCTGCCGACGGTGATTGACGCCACGGCAGGTTTAGGGCGTGATGCCTTTGTATTGGCGGCACTCGGTTGCCAAGTGAAACTGGTTGAACGCCACCCGGTTGTTCGTTTGTTGTTACAAGATGGCTTACAACGCGCTTATGCTGACGAAGAAATCGGTTCATGGATGCAAAAAAATATGCAACTGTTGCCTTATCAACACATCAATCAACTGAATCCTGACACGGATTTCGCTGACGTGGTGTATCTCGACCCCATGTACCCACACAAAGCCAAAAGCGCCTTAGTGAAGAAAGAAATGCGCGTGTTTCAACATTTGGTCGGTGCCGATTTAGATGCGGACGAACTGCTTGCGCCCGCACTCCAACTCGCCCGTCAGCGCGTCGTGGTCAAACGCCCCGACTACGCGGATTTTCTCGCGCAAAAAGCACCGCACTTTTCGCGCGAAACGAAGAATCATCGCTTCGACGTGTATGTAAACCATCACATTCATGATCGCTAAATACACAAAATAGCATCCAGATCACAACCCAGATAGGTCTTTGCGTTATAATCTACTTCTATTTATTTGCAATAACAGGAGTCTTCATAATGAACGCAAAGCACCTCGCTCACTACATTGATCACACCGCACTAACCGCAGAAAAAACAGAAGCGGATATCTTAACATTATGCGATGAGGCCATTGAATATCAGTTTTTTTCAGTTTGCATTAACACTTGTCATATTCCTTTGGCCAAACAAAAATTGGCCGGTACACCGGTAAAAATTTGTACTGTTGTCGGCTTTCCATTGGGCGCGAATTTAACTTCAGCTAAAGTGTTTGAAACGCAAGCCGCCATTGCTGCCGGTGCAGATGAAATTGATATGGTCATCAATGTGGGCTGGATTAAATCAAATCAATGGGCCGCTGTAAAAGAAGATATTCAAGCCGTCTTAGTCGCTTGTCAGGGCAAGCCGTTAAAAGTTATTTTAGAAACCTGTTTGCTCACAAAAGAAGAAATTGTAAAAGCCTGTGAAATCAGTAAAGCCTTGGGCGTTGCCTTCGTTAAAACATCCACCGGTTTTAATCGGAGCGGTGCGACCGTCGAAGATGTGGCACTAATGAAACAGGTGGTTGGAGACATGGGTGTAAAAGCCTCCGGAGGGATTCGAGATACGCAAACAGCGCTTGCGATGATTGAAGCCGGCGCAACACGCATTGGTGCCAGTGCCGGTATTGCTATTGTGAAAGGGATTAAAGACAATAATAGCGATTATTAATCCGTCTCATTTAAGATGGGAAATCAGCGTCTGTTGATGTTCCCATCTGCTGGGCTCATCTATTCGTCCAAAATCACTTTGCCAATGTAACCCAAATTACGGTGGCGTTGTGCGTAATCAATACCATAACCGACAACAAACTCATCAGGAATGGTGAAGCCCACCCAATCAACCGGCACATCCACTTCACGGCGTGAAGGTTTATCCAATAACGTGCAAATGGTCAACGAACTCGGCTCGCGTAGATTTAAAATATCGCGCACTTTTTGTAAGGTGTAGCCGGTATCGATAATATCTTCCACGATCAGCACATGTTTACCTTTAATGTCTCCATCAAGATCCTTGCTGATACGCACATCATGATTGGAATTCATGGCATTACCGTAACTGGATGTGGTCATAAAATCGATTTCCACAGGCAAGTGAATTTCGCGCACCAAATCAGCCATAAACATGAAAGAACCACGTAACAAGCCGACAACAACCAATGGCGTATAGATATTTTTATGTTGATAAAAATTGGTAATTTCTTGGCCTAATTCCGCAATGCGACTGCGCACATCCTGTTCGGAAATCAGAATATCAACATGGTGTTTTTTCATAGAACAACTGCCTTTAAATGGGAATAATGTGTAGGTATTTTAGCAAAAAAAAGACTGAAGTCTAAACTTCAGTCTTTTGAATACCCTAACGAATTTACTTTTTACTCTACCTGTTATGGAGCATGATGCAAACTTTAAAATGAAACCAATCACCTTAACTGCAATACTTAACAGATGGAATGCATTGTATCAGAGATCTCATTCTTGTCAATAAGAATTATTATCATTTAATAAAATAGGATCTAATTCCCGGAAATTTTCAGATTTTCCAACAGGATCGAACCGGTCTGGATATTTGAACGATGTTCAATATCATCCCCAACGGCCACAATATTACGTAACATATCCTGCAATCTGCCAGCAATGGTGATTTCAGCCACCGGATATTGAATTTCACCGTTTTCCACCCAGAATCCGGCGGCGCCACGTGAGTAGTCACCGGTAACCAAATTTACCCCTTGCCCCATCACTTCTGTTACCAATAACCCGTGTCCCATTTCACGTAAAAGTGCGGTCAGTTTTCCAGATGAATTGGGCTGGACCAACCAGTTGTGAATGCCACCGGCGTGTCCCGTGCTTTGCATACCCAACTTACGACCGCTATAACTGGTGAGCAAATAGGTTTGCAAAATCCCTTGACGAATAATCTCCAAATCCTGTGTTCTAACGCCTTCGCTATCAAATGGCGTTGAGGCAAGGCGGCCAATTAAATGCGGTTTTTCACTAATATGAAACCAATCCGGCAAAACTTGCTTGCCAAGATGATCTAGCAAGAAACTGGCTTTACGATATAAACTGCCACCACTAATAGCCGCAGCTAAATGGCTGATTAAGCCGGTCGCCACATCATTTAGGAAAATTACCGGCGCTTGCTGCGTGGCGATTTTTTGCGGTTGTAAACGGGCAAGGGTTTTTCGTGCGGCATTTTCACCCACCCATTGTGCCTTTTCCAAGGCATTCATATCTCGAGAAACCGTGTATTCATAATCCCGTTCCAATTGATCATCATGTGCAGCGATAACTGAGCAAGACAACGAATAGCGGCTAGACAAATAGCTTTGCAACATACCATGGCTATTGCCATACACTCGCACGCCGGTATGTGCATTGAAAGACGCGCCTTCGCTGTTAACAATGCGTTTGTCAAATGCTAGCGCCGCATTTTCTGTTTCTAATGCCAACTGCGCAGCACGATCCACATCAATATCCGCCGCGTAATACAAATCTAGATCCGGTGCATCAAACGCCATTAATGCTTTGTCGGCTAAACCGGCACAATCATCGGGTGAGGTATATTTCGCAATCGCTAATGCGGCTTCTACGGTATTTTTAATGGCTTCAGGGCTTAAATCGGAAGTGGAGGCATTGCCTTTTTGTTGGCCCAAATAAACTGAAATGCCTAATGCGCCATCATTATTAAATTCAACGTTTTCAATGTCTTTTAAACGGGTAGAAACCGATAACCCTCCGGATTTCGTCACCCCCACTTCAGCCGCCGCACCGGCTTTTTGGGCGATTTCAAGGGCAAGACTGACCGCATCGCGTAATTGTTGTTCTTGTTGCTGTAAAAGTGCGGTCTGATTTTCAAGAGTTTTTACTGACATAAAGGAATTTCTCGTGATTAAAAATGCCCTAATTTTAGCCTATTTTTCTTTTTAAGGCTAACCGCAAAAAAATACGCCTCCGGTTGTCACACAATCCCGAGGCGTATTTTTATCAGTCAGAAAAACTAATCGATTTTAAAACTAATCGGCACAGAAATCGATGCACCCATGCCTGCCGGTCGAGGCCCAATCGATCTGGCGCTATTTACCGCACTTAACGCTGCATTATCCAAATCTTCAACCCCTGAACTCTTCGCAATCGCTACGCCGGTGATAGAACCATCTGCACCAATAGTAAAGGAAACCGTCACCACGCCCTGCTTACGCATCATTTTCGCACGAGCAGGATAACGTTTGTGTCGTTCAATTTCACGGCGCAACGCAGAACGATAAGCATCAAGCTCACTGCCGCTGGCGCCATTTCCCACTAAGTTAGGATTCGTCGTCGTTGCCGGACCGGTTGTCGTTGCCTTTGAATTCACAGAAGCGTTAGATTCAACCGTTCTGTCACCTATCGGCACATCAGGGCTTGGTTTAACTTTCGGTTTTTCTTTTGGCTTTTGTTTAGGTTTTTCTTTTGGCTTCTCTTTCGGCTCTTGCGGTTTTTCCGGTTCTTTTGGTTTTTCAACCTTTGGCGGTTCCGGTTTAACGGTTGGATCTTCAACGGTTTCCTGTTTTTCCGGCTCCGGGGCTTTTTCTTCCACCGGCGGCGGATCAGCCTCTACCATGGCCATCATCATTTCCATGGAAATACTGGTTGAAATTTCACCGGTCGCACTGTTAGCACTCGTATCCGTGGTATTCACATGGCTACCAAAAAGCCAAACTATTATCGCAATATGAATCGCAGCAGATAAGAGAAAACTCAAGAGTGAACGTTTTGCATTCTGCATTCACATTCTCCTACTTGCCGACACTGACGGCTTGTTCTGCAGGTTTTGTCCCTTGAGATTCCACTGATTTGAGCGCCTGCGGATTCGTGTTTTTGGGTTTCTCTCCACCTTTATCTTTCGTTGCCACAATGGCGACATCTTTAATATCATTTTTCGCCAATAAATCCGTGACAGACACAAAATCTTGGAATGTGGCATCCGCATCAATCTTAAAGGTCACTTTTTGGGTTTTATCCCAACCGACAATTTCAGTCTCCAGCGCTTCAAGCGTGGTCGGTTTGTCATTAAAAAACAGCTCACCCTTGGCCGTAACGGTTAATAATTTTGCCAGCTCACTAGATTTAAACGCCACAGAAGCACTTGCTTTCGGTACATTCACTTGGATTTTTCCTTGTGAAATAAAAGAAGCAGTAATCAACACGATAGCAAGCAACACCAACATAATATCAATAAACGGAATAATGTTGATTTCATCAAACTTTTTCACAGGAATTCCTTATGCTTCGGTTTCTTCTTTATATTTTTGAGAATTTAAGACTTTCCACTTCAAACGGTTAACTTCAACCTTACGTCCTAATGCGTTATAGAAAATCATGGACGGAATTGCCACCAAGATACCAAGTGCGGTCGCTTTTAGCGCTAAAGATAGATGCATCATAATTTCACCGGCATTCACTTCGCCACCGGCTTGACCGATTTGGTAAAAGGTTAAAAGAATACCGATAACGGTTCCCAACAAACCAACATAAGGTGCATTCGCGCCGATGGTGGAAATTACAGTGAGATTGCGGTTTAAATCAATTTCAAGTGCATGAATGGTGGAATATTGACTGACTTTAACGCGGGCTAAGAAAATAAAACGCTCAATCACCATGGCGAGCATTAAGACGCTCATAAAAAGCAATAAACCGATAATAATGTAATCACTGTACTTTTGTAAAAAGTCAAAAATCTGCGGCATTTGTTTTTCCTTTGAATAGGCTCGAAAAAATAAGTAAAAGAAAACTGTGAATAGGAACTTTCTTTAACTGATAATAAGTCGCATTTATTATAACCCTCTTCAACGATTTGTAAATCAAAACTTATCAATAGGTTAAAAGCATTAATGACGTGATTTAAGGAGAAAACAAGTAAGAGAATAGGAAGAAAAGAGAGAAAGAAAAAGGAAAAAATTGATAGAAAACCCTGTGGCTGAGGCGATAGTCGGACGCTAACAAATAAAAAAATCTGCACCTTAGTCCGTTACTTATGTTATCTAACGTTTCGCGTGCAGATTCTTCTAAATATACGAAATTATTCGCCTAAACGCTCTTTAATACGAGCTGCTTTACCGGAAAGTGCGCGTAAGTAGTAAAGTTTCGCTTTACGTACCGCACCTTTACGTTTCACTACGATGCTATCCACTGCCGGAGAGTGAGTTTGGAATACACGCTCAACACCAACACCGTTAGAGATTTTGCGTAGGGTGAATGCAGAATGCAAGCCACGGTTACGAATTGCAATAACCACGCCTTCGAATGCTTGCAAACGACGCTTACTACCTTCAACAACCCATACTTTCACTTCTAATGTGTCACCTGGACGGAAGCTTGGTACGTTTTGTTT
Source organism: Aggregatibacter sp. 2125159857 (assembly GCF_017798005.1). NCBI lineage: Bacteria > Pseudomonadati > Pseudomonadota > Gammaproteobacteria > Pasteurellales > Pasteurellaceae > Aggregatibacter > Aggregatibacter sp. 2125159857. The sequence goes on along the minus strand of NZ_CP072548.1, from coordinate 629,454 downwards.
TAATTGTTCTTGTTCAAGTTGTTTAATGATGTTAGACATTTTTGATCCTTTTTGATCCTAGAATTAACTGAGTTTACTGTTATATTCGGCTTTCACCTGTTTTAACAGCTTACGTTGTTCGTCAGTCAGAGCTAGGCCTTCCAGTAGCTCAGGGCGTCGTAACCATGTTCTCAATAACGATTGTTTTAATCGCCATTTACGAATTTCTTCATGGTGTCCCGACATCAGCACGGGGGGCACAGTTAATCCGTCAAGCACTTCAGGGCGCGTATAATGCGGGCAATCCAGTAATCCGTCGGCAAACGAATCTTCCTCGGCGGAAGCTTGTTTACCAAGCACACCTGGGATAAATCGGGCAACTGCATCAATTAACGTCATTGCCGGCAATTCACCACCAGTGAGGACATAATCACCTACCGACCATTCTTCATCAACAACCGTTTCAATCAAACGCTCGTCAATGCCTTCGTAGCGGCCGCATAACAAAATCAACTTCTGATTCTGCGCTAATTCCTCTACGCCTTGTTGATCGAGTTTACGACCTTGCGGCGAGAGATAAATCACTTTCACACCTTCACCTGCGACTTCTTTTGCCGAATCAATAGCATCCTTTAACGGTTGCACCATCATCAGCATACCTGGACCTCCGCCATAAGGACGATCATCCACGGTTTTATGCTTATCGTGCGTAAAATCTCTTGGATTCCAGCACCGCACTTGTAACAGGTTTTGCTTAACAGCCCTGCCGGTTACCCCGTATTCCGTAATTGCTTTAAACATTTCAGGGAACAGACTTATTACCCCAATCCACATAATTTAGCCTTAACTTTTGAGCCTTATGTTAATGTTACCGCAAAGCGCTACGGCATACCTGAGATTAGAAACCAGCGTCCCAATCCACTGTAATTGTTTTAGTGGCGAGATCGACTCTTTTAACTACTTGTTCATACAAGAACGGAATTAACCGCTCTTGTTTTCCGAAAGCATCTTTTACGTTGGCTTTTACCACCAATACATCATTGGAACCGGTTTCCATCATTTCGGTTACGGTTCCCATGGCATAACCTTCCAAATTCACCACCGCACAACCGATTAAATCGTGCCAGTAGTAATCTCCTTCTTCTAGTTGCGGAAATACCGATAAATCGACACCGATTTCCACATTAGACAGAATTTGCGCCGCTTCACGATCATCCACGCCTTTTAATTTAACGATCAGTTCGTGATTATGATGACGCCAGTTTTCCAGTTCGATTGGCTGCCACTGCCCTTTGATTTTCAAAAACCAAGGTTGATAATCAAAGATACTTTCAGCTTGTTCTGTGGATGAGTAAATACGTAACCAACCGCGAATACCATAAGTCGAACCTAATTTGCCGACAGTTTCGATTCTTTGTTGTTGCATATTCACCACCTCAAAAAAGTAAAATTACGCAGCTTTTTGCGCTTCTTTTACTAAAGTCGCAACGCGATCAGACAATGAAGCACCTTGGCTAACCCAGTGGTTAACACGGTCTAAATTGATACGAACACGTTCTGCATTGCCTTGTGCGATTGGATTGAAGAAACCCACACGCTCAATGAAACGACCGTCACGTGGTGAACGGCTGTCAGCAACTACGATTTGGTAAAATGGGCGTTTTTTAGCTCCGCCACGAGATAAACGAATGGTTACCATAACCTTCCTCTAATAATTTAATTACAAAAAGAAAACCCTCAAATATCGAAAGTTAAATGAGAGTTAAACTTACTTTTTTCTCTGTATATATAGACAAAAAGCCTGTGGATTTTACTCTTTTCCCGGCAAAAAGCAAGCCGGAAATACGATGTCGGCTTTTCTTAAATAATCCGCGAGAATTGCTGTTGCTTGGCTTGTACGCGAGAGTAAGTGTCAAAACACAAACAAATATTACGAATCAACAAACGGCCTTTCGGAGAAACGACAATTTGTTCATCGCCAATCTCTAATAAACCGTCGGCTGCCAAAGGCGCTAGCAACGCTAAATCTTCTGCAAAGTGTTGTTTAAAGTTAATGTTGTACTGTTTTTCTAATGGCGCATACGCTAATTTAAAGTTACAAATTAATTGTTTAATCACATCACGACGCAGGCAATCTTCTTCTGTCATCGCCAAGCCTTTGTGTAAGGCAATGCCATTTTCCTCCACATGGGCATAATAAGTTTTCAGATCTTTTTGGTTTTGTGCGTAGGTGTCGCCTAACAAGCTAATAGCCGACACACCCAATCCCAGCAAATCGCATTCTTCCTGTGTGGTGTAACCTTGGAAATTACGATGCAAAATGCCTTTTTGCTGTGCAATGGCAAGCTCATCATCCGGTTTCGCAAAGTGATCCATACCGATAAATTTATAGCCGGCATTGCCCAAGGTTTCGATGGTTTTTTGCAAAATTTCCAGCTTGGTTTCCGGCTTAGGTAATTGCCATTCTTTAATTTTCGCCTGACCGGCAAAACGACTAGGCAGGTGGGCATAGTTAAACACACTGAGACGATCAGGATTGAGCTCAATCACTTTTTGCAATGTGAACATAAAACTTTCTACGGTTTGCAACGGAAGACCGTAAATTAAATCCAAATTAGTCGATTGGAAACCCAACTCACGGGCGCGCACCAATAAAGCATTGACAAATGCCTCATCTTGCTCGCGATTCACCGCTTTTTGCACGTCTTTATTGAAATCTTGCACGCCCATACTAATACGGTTGAAACCAATGTTGCGCAAATGGTCCAGCATAGAAAGCTCAATTTCACGCGGATCCATTTCAATACTCACTTCTGCATTGTCAGCGATCTTGAAGTGTTCACGTAGCATATTCATTAAACGTGCCGATTGAGCTTCCGTTAAATAGGTCGGTGTGCCACCACCCCAATGCACTTGGGTTGCCACTCGGTTTGTAAATAATTTCGACCGCGCTTTAATCTCTTTTTCAAGAAAATCTAAATAGATATCCGCTTTATGTTGATGGCGGGTAATGACCTTATTACAACCACAGAAATAACAAAGTTTATGACAAAACGGAATGTGTACATATAAAGACAGCGGGCGGTCAGGATAACGCTGTGTAGCCGCGATAAAATCCTCGTTCGTATAATGTTCATTAAACTCCAATGCTGTCGGATAAGACGTATAACGCGGACCGGATTGATTATATTTCTGAATTAATGCCAAATCCCAAATAATCTCAGACATTAAATTTCTCCCAATATTTTTTATAATTTTTCAATATCAGCCAATAGCTGATGTAACTCCAACTTAATGTTTTTTTCAAGTGCCGCTTCAGCACTTTCACGTTGCAAATCTAAACGCATACGTTCGTTCTTTTTTAATGCTTTGCGCGCCTCATGTGTCGGCATCGTTTCAACCACTTCATATAACTGCAGCATGGTAACATGGTTTTTAATGCTCATTCCCACCGGCTCTAATAGCATTTTCAGACGCAACACGCCCTCGGAAAGATTGCAATCGCCATTCAGCATGGCTTTGGCAATGATTTCGATGCTTTCCTTAATACGATTGATTCGGTTTCGACGAGCTTGTTGCAACGCCTTTTTTTGCTTTTGCAAGGCAAGCAGTAAATAGGTGGCATAGCCTATCATCCCCACAATGATACAAACTGCCACAAGCAATAACACTGTCTTCCACATAATAACTAACGGGTTTATTTGAATTGGTTAATGTTGATTGTCTCAAAAGTGCGGTATAAATCTTCGGCGTTTTCCTCGTCTTCCACAATACCTAATTCTTCCATTAATTGCGCGACTCGCGCCAAGCACTCATCCACAAATTGCTGATCTTTAAGAGCCAATTGCTTGCCTTCTTCCAGTTGATCCAATAAGTGATTTAAGCATTCATTATTTTCCAATTGCGTCAATTCTATCATTGGATCCAATGGCGCTTTTGATTCGGTTTGTGGTATTGGAATACGTTGCCCTTTTTCCGGTTTATTGACGAATTCCACGATCAACGGTACTTTTTTACGACTACCAATGCGCGGATCTTTCATCTCCAATGCTTGATTTTCGGCTTTCGCATTCACCGCACTATGGCGGGAACCTGAGGCTAATCCTTTGTGTTTACGTTTTTTCTTCTCTTCACGCGCCTTTGCATCAAGTTCATAACGCGTTGACTGACGACCTGAACGTGGTGCGGTCGGTTTTTTATCGGTTTTGCGGGTCGGCATAATATCCGTCACGCGACGGGTCTTTTTCTGACGGGACATAACGTATCTCTTAGCGAATAAAATTAAGCGGCGATTGTACCACCGTGTAAGAAATTTAACGAGAGGAACGCCAAATCTTCTACCGATTTTATCATGCCATTCATTGAAATTTTCTTAAAAAGCAGTAAACTAGCGCACAATTTTTTGGCCTTGTTTTCTGCAAGCTAAAAAATCACATCTTTATAAACTTTAAATGTTACCTGTGAGTAACAGAAGGACAATTCAACATGACTACAAAAGTAAATAGCTATGGCTGGAAAGCCTTGCTAGGCTCTGCCGTCGGCTATGCGATGGACGGTTTCGATCTTCTTATCCTCGGTTTTATGTTAAGTGCCATATCTGCCGATTTGGGGTTAACCCCAGCGCAAGGCGGTTCTTTAGTAACTTGGACATTGGTTGGTGCTGTTTTCGGTGGCATAGTTTTCGGTGCATTAAGTGATAAATATGGCCGTGTGCGCGTGTTAACGTGGACGATCATTCTTTTTGCGGTATTCACCGGTTTATGTGCATTGGCGCAAGGTTATTGGGATTTACTGATTTATCGCACCATTGCCGGTATCGGTTTAGGCGGTGAGTTCGGGATTGGTATGGCGTTGGCGGCAGAAGCTTGGCCAGCACGTCACCGCGCCAAAGCGGCTTCTTATGTGGCGCTTGGCTGGCAGGTTGGTGTGTTAGGCGCGGCATTGTTAACCCCATTATTATTGCCACAAATCGGTTGGCGTGGCATGTTTGTGGTAGGCATCTTCCCTGCATTTGTCGCGTGGTATTTACGTGCCCGTTTGCATGAGCCTGAAATTTTTGTGCAAAAACAGACCGCACTTCCAAAGCCAACAAACCGTTGGGCATCTAAATTGGAGTCATTCAAGTTATTAGTGAAAGATAAAGCCACCGCCAAAGTCAGTTTGGGCGTGGTCATCCTTACCTCCGTACAAAACTTCGGTTATTACGGCATTATGATTTGGATGCCAAATTTTCTCTCCAAACAACTTGGCTTCAGCTTGACGAAATCCGGTGTATGGACGGCAGTGACTGTTTGCGGCATGATGGCGGGCATTTGGATTTTCGGGCGTTTGGCCGATCATATTGGGCGTAAACCAAGTTTTCTATTGTTCCAAGCCGGGGCGGTCGTCAGTATCATCGCCTATTCTCAATTAACGGATCCGAATACCATGTTAATTGCCGGAGCATTCTTAGGGATGTTTGTTAACGGCATGATGGGTGGCTACGGCGCTTTAATGGCAGAAGCCTATCCGACACAAGCACGCGCCACCGCACAAAACGTGTTGTTTAACTTAGGACGTGCTGTGGGCGGCTTTGGCCCGGTAGCGGTGGGCGCAGTGGTTTCCGCATATTCCTTCCAAACCGCTATTGCCTTTTTAGCCGTAATTTATGTCATTGATATGTTAGCCACGGTGTGTTTAGTGCCGGAATTAAAAGGCAAAGAGTTACATTAATGTGATGAAAGTGCGGTTGAAAAATGACGTGTTTTTTCACCGCACTTTACTTCTCGTCCTATCCAAAAAGTAAAACAAAAAACCGCTCAAATGAGCGGTTTTTCTTTAATCATAAAAAGGCAAAAATTAAGCTAATTTTTTGATTTGTGCAACTAATTTAGATTTGTGGTTTGCTGCTTTGTTAGCGTGAATTAAGCCTTTAGAAGCCATGCGGTCAACAACTTTTTGCATTTCAACGAATGCGGCTTCAGCTGCTGCTTTTTCGCCCGCTGCGACTTGCGCATAAACTTTTTTGATGTAAGTACGCATCATAGAGCGTTGGCTTGCGTTGTGTTGACGGCGTTTTTCAGATTGAACCGCGCGTTTTTTTGCTGACTTGATATTAGCCAAGGTCAAACTCCTAAAAATTTCTGTTAGTTAATAGTGACAAAATAGGGGCGTAAATATGCCGATTTCTTGTACTTTTGTCAACGGGGATTTTGTTTTGATTTCGGTGAGACACAACCGAAAGTAAGCATCGTTATTCTTAACAAGTGCTTCCTAAATGGGCTCACACAAACGATGTGCGCGGGATTTTAACAGTTTTTTCCCTTAGAATATAGCGTAAAAACGAAATTTCTATACAATTAGGCAAATTTTATCATTCAGAGTAATTCGTTTTGAGTAAAAGATTATTAAAATCCGGCATTATCGTGAGTGGGATGACGCTTGTTTCGCGCGTATTAGGCTTGGTTCGCGATGTAGTGATTGCTAATTTAATCGGTGCCGGTGCAGCGGCGGATGTGTTTTTGTTCGCCAATCGTATTCCTAATTTTCTCCGTCGATTATTCGCCGAAGGGGCGTTTTCACAAGCGTTTGTGCCGGTGTTGGCGGAATATCAAAAATCCGGTGATTTATCCAAAACCCGCGAATTTATTGGCAAAGTGTCCGGCACGTTGGGCGGTTTGGTCACGGTCGTTACGTTATTGGCGATGATCGGCTCGCCAGTGGTCGCGGCCATTTTTGGCACGGGTTGGTTTGTGGATTGGCTGAATGACGGGCCAAATGCGGAAAAATTCACGCAAGCCTCGTTATTGCTCAAAATCACCTTTCCTTATTTATGGTTTGTGACCTTTGTTGCGCTGTCCGGCGCAATTCTGAATACCATCGGCAAATTCGGCGTGATGTCGTTCTCGCCGGTGTTGCTCAATATTGCCATGATTGCCACCGCACTTTGGTTGGCACCGCAGTTGGAAAATCCGGATTTAGGCTTGGCTATCGGGATCTTTCTCGGCGGTTTATTACAATTTTTGTTTCAACTGCCTTTCTTATATCAAGCCAAATTATTAGTGAAGCCCAAATGGGCGTGGCATGACGAAGGCGTGAAGAAAATCCGCATGCTGATGATCCCCGCCTTATTCGGTGTTTCCGTGAGCCAAATCAACTTGCTCCTTGATACCTTTATCGCCAGTTTTTTAATGACAGGCTCCATCAGCTGGCTGTATTATTCCGACCGCTTGTTAGAGTTTCCTCTTGGGTTGTTCGGTATCGCCATTTCTACGGTGATTTTGCCGACCCTTGCCCGCCACCATGTGAATCGTGACGATAATGCCAAAAGTGCGGTGGATTTTCGCAACACAGTGGACTGGGGCGTTCGCATGATTTTATTGCTCGGCGTGCCTGCCATGATCGGCATTGCCGTGTTGGCGCAACCGATGTTGCTCGTGCTGTTTATGCGCGGTAGCTTTACCTTTAACGATGTTCAGGCCGCCTCTTATTCCCTGTGGGGCTTTAACGCAGGGCTTCTGAGCTTCATGTTAATCAAGATTTTGGCCAACGGTTATTACGCCCGCCAAGATACCAAAACGCCGGTGAAAATCGGCATCATCGCCATGGTGAGCAACATGGCATTCAATGTCTTAGCCATTCCGTTTAGCTATGTGGGTTTGGCCATTGCCTCTGCTATGTCGGCAACCTTAAATGCCTATCTGCTTTATCGTGGCTTGGCGAAAGCAAACATCTATCATTTCAGCCGTCAAAGTGCGGTGTTTTTTCTGAAAGTTTTGTGCGCTGCCGCCATGATGGGACTGTTAGTTTGGTATAACAGCCCAAGCTTGATCGAATGGAATGCTATGACTTTTCTTACCCGTGTGCATTGGCTCGCCTGGCTGATTGTTTTAGCGGCGATTGTTTATGGAGGCATGTTGCTGGTCTTGGGGCTGCGTAAACAACACCTCTTAGTAAAAGAGCTAAATCAGTGAGAAAACACCGCTAAATCCAATGAAAAGAGGAGAAAATGACATCTCATCTTCTCCCCTTTAACCACATCAAACAGACGTGAGTTTTTTCCAACGGAGACCGCAAAGTGCGGTCATTTTTTCATACGTTTTACTCAAACAAAGAGCGATGTAAGACTCGAACAATATTATCGGCCTTATCGCTGTCAGCTAATAAGCAAATGTTGTTGGTGCTGGCACCATAGCTGATCATGCGGATATTATACGCATCTAAGGTTTCCAAAATCCGTTTGGCAACACCAGAGGCTGTATGTAACTCATTGCCAATTAACGCAATTAAAGATAAACCCACATCCACTTTCACGGTGCAAAATTCACTTAATTCACGGAGTAATTCTTCTGATAACAAGCTTGCACCGGAAGATGCCGATCCGGTTTTATCCAAGGTTAATGCGACACTGACTTCCGATGTGGTAATGGTATCTACGGAAATTTTGTGTTTTGCTAAAATGGTAAAGATATTCGCTAAGAAACCTTGGGCGTGCAACATATTTAAGCTGGAGAGTGTGAGCAGGGTTTGGTCACGACGTAGGGCAATTGCACGGAATATCGGACGAGGTTGCGGATTGCGAGTTACCCAAGTACCGCCGTCTTGTGGCGCTTTGCTGGAACCGACATAGACCGGGATATTGCTACGCACTGCCGGTAGTAAGGTTGCCGGGTGCAACACTTTCGCACCGAAGGTTGCCATTTCGGCAGCTTCGGAAAAACTCATGGTATCAATGCGTTGTGCAGTTTGCACGATGCGAGGATCGGTGGTGTAAATGCCGGCAACATCCGTCCAAATTAACACATCTTGCGCATTGAGCACTTCAGCAAGTAGGGCAGCAGAATAGTCGCTACCGCCACGTCCTAAGGTGGTCGTTTTACCTTGTTCATCACGCCCGATAAAACCTTGGGTAATGACTAACTCACCGCGTTCGATTAACGGTTTCAAGAGGTTATCGCAGTTTTGACGCGTTTGTTCATCGTTTGGTGCGGCTTTGCCGAAATGGCTGTTGGTGGCAACAATAGTACGCACATCCAACCAAGTGGCTTCAATTTGTAATTCACGCAACACTTCCACAAAAATCAAGGAAGACATCATTTCACCATGACTGATTAATTCATCGGTTAATGCCAAGGAGGTGGCTAAATTCGCGGCTTCCGCCAATGAGGTGATATTGGCTAATAAGGCTTCGATTTTTGGACGCACGCGACTGTCGTCTTTTAATTCTGTCAAAATGTTTTCTTGAATTTGACGGACTTCATTCAGCAATTTATTGCGTTCCGGTTCTTCACAACCGTTTGCTAAGGCGACCAATAAGTTGGTGATACCGGCGGAAGCAGACAGGACAACAACGCGAGTATTGGGATCTGCAATCACGATGTTGGCGCAAGATTGCATGGCGGGGTAGTTGGCGACGCTGGTGCCACCGAATTTAGCGACTGAAAGATGAGACATAAAAAAACTCCGATAAATAAGTATAATTTGTGTGTTTACTCTACAAATACTGATTTACTGGAGTTTTGTCAAACAATTAATTTTAATTTTTAAATAATATTTAAAAAATGCCCTCTTTTTTAAGAACGGATCGAATAGTCACCTACGCAAACCCATTTATAGGTGGTTAACGCATCTAATCCCATTGGGCCGCGTGCGTGTAATTTTTGTGTGCTTACCGCCACTTCTGCGCCTAAACCAAATTGTCCTCCGTCAGTAAAACGGGTGCTGGCATTGACATAGACCGCCGCCGAATCCACTTGCGCAATAAATTGCTGTGCCTGCTTTTGCGAAGAGGTCAAAATACTGTCGGAGTGTTGACTGCCATATTGACGAATATGGGCGATGGCTTGTGTTAAATCTTCCACGACAACCACATTTAAATCCAATGACAGCCATTCTTGTTTCAGTTCGGCTTCCACTAATGGCACCACATTGGCACCGGCTTTTTGCAATAAGAAAAGTGCGGTCGGATCTGCGTGTAATTTTACGTTTTTCTCTTTCAACGTTTCTGCCAGTTTAGGTAAAAAGTCATTTGCAATGCTGCGTTGTACCAACAGCGTTTCCAAGGTGTTACAGGTGCTCGGACGCTGTGTTTTTGCATTGAAAATCACCGGCAGGGCTTTTTCCAAATCGGCGGTTTCCTCAATGAACATATGGCAAACGCCGATACCGCCGACAATCACCGGAATGGTGGAATGTTCTTTTGCTAATTGATGCAATGCTGCTCCGCCACGAGGGATGATCATGTCCACATATTGGTCTAATTTCAGTAATTCCATGACCAACGCACGATCGGGATCGGTAATGGCTTGAACCGCCGCTTTGGGCAAACCTGCACGCGCTAAGGCAGTTTGCACCACGTCCACCAAAATTTTATTGGAATGTTGTGTTTCTTTGCCGCCGCGTAGAATGACAGCGTTGCCGGTTTTTAAACAAAGACTTGCTACATCAATCGTCACATTCGGACGCGCTTCGTAGATCGTACCGATAACCCCTAAAGGCACGCGAACACGTTTAATTTTGACACCACTATCCAATACGCCTCCGTCAATAATCCGTCCAACGGGATCAGCAAGGGAAATCACATGACGCACGTCATTAGCGATGCCCTGTAAACGCTCAGGTGTTAACAATAAACGATCAATAATGGCGTCGGACAAACCGTTTTGTTTGGCACTTTCGATGTCTTGCGCATTGGCGGCTAAGATACGAGCTTGTTCTTGTTCTAATTGCTCGGCGATTAATGCTAAGGCTTGATTTTTTTCGCGTTGGGAAAGCTGGGAAAGTACGAAAGCAGCCTCTTTCGCCTGTTTTCCCATTTCAATTAAATTGACGGACATCTTTTCTCCTATTTCGCTTTTTGCGGTAATTTGTCGTCTTTATGATGCGTTGAAATATCTTGTTCCTGATAATCAAAAATCGGCAGGCCCCATTCAAAGTAAATTGCTAGTAAGCGGGTAATAAAGCCGACAATCAAGGTAATGATAATGACGATGTTTTGATCTACCTGTAGATGTTGTAGGCCGATGTAAATAGCCGTCGCCAATAATGCCACGCTGGCGTATAACTCTTTTTGGAACACGAGAGGAATGCGATTACACAATAAATCACGCAACACCCCGCCGAATGCGCCGGTAATAATGGCGGCAATTACAGCTATTGTCGTGCCGTGCCCCATATCTAACGCGATTTGGGCACCAATAATGGAAAACACGATAAGCCCAACGGCATCCAGTACCAAGAAAATGGTGTGAAAATAACGCATGAAATGGCGAATAAAAGGCGCGATAAATACGGTTAACACCGCAGCCGAGGCGACGATAATAAAATATTCGGGATGTTTTACCCACCCAAGCGGATAATGCCCTAAGAGCACATCGCGCACGGAACCGCCACCGATAGCGGTCATGCTGGCAATAATAACGACGCCGAAAATATCCATTTTCTCTCGACCTGCAGCAAGGGCGCCGGTAATGGCTTCTGCGGTGATACCAATGATGTAAAGAATGCTGAGCAGCATAAGGTTCCTTAAAGTGCGGTGAATTTTTGCGTTATTTTAGAGAGAGAAGGGGCAAAATGCCATGTTTTAGATCATAACTTTATTTTGTGTTGTGAGGATTGAAAAAACGTTGCTTTTTTTAACCGCACTTTTGCCCTAACTTTTGACCGTTTTTGGGAATTCTTGCATAATGCACGGCAATTTTTGTCTTTGTTTATCACAAGGAAATCGTATGTCCGAAGAACAACCCAAATTTTTAACCGCACTTTCGTCTTTCTTCCCCATTTTTTTGTTACTCGTTATTGATTTTTTTGCTTTCGGGTTGCAGCTACAGCCTAACGTGATGTCGCATTTGGCGCTTGGTGTATTAACGGCACAGCTGATTTGTCTGATTGCTTTTATTAAAGGCAAAATTTGTAATGGGCAACGTTCCCGTTTAGGGCTGGCAAACCTTTATTTTGGACTGTTTTGGATGGTGTGGCTGTTGTTCAGTTTAGGGACAAGCTATCACAATGTTCTCATGGACTTGGTTTGCCTTTGTGGTTTGGCAATGACTATCATCACATGGAAGCAACCGGTTGAGATTAGACGACGTCATGTTTTATTAAGAACTGCCACCTTCATCGGTATGTTAGGTGTCATTGGCTATGGCTTGATGCTGGTTGGCGAAGTAAACCTGATTCAATTTAACCCCGTGGCACAAATTCTGTTGGGCATCATTTTAGCGAATTTAGCTTTAGTGATTTCTCGCAATCGTCTGAAAGGATTTATTGCGTTGTTGATGCTAGCGGCGATTGCGTTCCTGGCACTGAATGCGCTTTTTGTGTTAGCGAATTTACTCATGCTTTCTCAACAAAGTGCGGTGGTTTTTAGCAACGAATTTGCTTTGTTGCTTTATCTCTTATTGCATTTCGTGATGGCGGCCATGTTGGCAATCCATGTTTTCAAAAAATGGACGTTGTCTTATCACAGTCTGCTTATTCTTTTGTTCATGACGGCCAGTTTGCCGTTGTGGGCAACTTTTGCGTATTTGCCGTAATCGCATTATTTTGGTAAGAAAAAACCTCCTCAGAATTGAGGAGGTTTTTTTATGAACGTTTTTTTAAATGAAATGCGTCATTTTCTGACCGCACTTAATGGATTACTCTTTAAAATCACGCATTAATTGTTCGGCTTTTTTCACCATTTCTCTGGAACCAATGAAAAGTGGAACGCGTTGGTGTAATGCAGTCGGTTGAATATCCAAAATGCGGTTATAACCGTCACTTGCCACACCGCCGGCTTGTTCTGCCAAGAATGCCATTGGGTTGCCTTCATAAAGTAAACGCAATTTGCCGTTCGGGTAGTTTGTGGCACTTGGATAAATATAGATACCGCCTTTAAGCATGTTGCGGTGGAAGTCGGACACCAAAGAACCGATATAACGAGAAGTGTAAGGACGTTGAGTTTCTTTATCTTCTTCTTGGCAATATTTCAGGTATTTTTTCACGCCTACCGGGAATTTGAGGTATTGCCCTTCGTTAATGGAATAAATTTTACCGGTTTTTGGAATTTGAATGTTTTCATGAGAGAGGCAGAACACACCGAGTGATGGATCGTAAGTAAAGCCGTTGACGCCATGTCCTGTGGTATAAACCAACATAGTGGAGGAACCATACACGATATAGCCTGCTGCCACTTGGCGATTACCCGGTTGCATAAAGTCTTCTAAGGTGACCGGCGTGCCTACCGGTGAAATGCGGCGATAAATGGAGAAAATGGTACCGACGGCAACGTTAACATCAATATTGGAGGAACCGTCCAATGGGTCGGTTAAAATGACGTATTTCGCGTTGCGACCACGCTCCGTATCAAAAGCAATGAAATTTTCTTCTTCTTCGGAAGCAAAACCAGCCACTTCTTCGCGGCTCATGAGGGCTTGTTTCATCGTGTTGTGAGCGAACAAGTCTAATTTCATTTGCGCTTCGCCTTGCACATTTTCTACACCGGAGTTGCCGATAATATTGTTAGTTAAGCCGGCTTTGTTAATATCGCGGTGAATCACTTTTGCCACTAAGCGAATTGAGGACAAAATGCCACTTAATTCCCCTTTAGCATTTGGGTATTCCGCTTGTTTTTCTACAATAAATTCGCCTAACGTTTTCATACTTTTTCCTTATTTGATGAATAAATTTACTCAAATCGTAACTTGTCTTATTATAACAGCTCCGTTTTCAGATGATTAAAAAGATTCCTATTTCTGTGATTCACAACACATTTTTCGCCTTTACATCAGAAATTGGAAGGAATAAGGACTCCAAATGACAACCAAACATCTTCATATTTTAGGTATTTGCGGCACGTTTATGGGCGGTATTGCCATGATTGCCAAACAAATGGGCTACCATGTTACCGGTTCTGACACCAACGTTTACCCACCGATGAGCACGTTCCTTGCGGAAAATAACATTGAAATCATACCGCACTTTGACCCAAGCCAACTGCAACCTGCACCGGATATGGTGATTGTGGGCAATGCCATGAAACGCGGTAATCCTTGTATTGAATATATGTTGGCAAATAACCTGCCTTATACCTCAGGGCCACAGTGGTTGCATGATCATTTATTACGTGATCGTTGGGTTCTGGCGGTATCAGGAACCCATGGAAAAACCACCACCACCGGGATGCTGACGTGGATTTTGGAACAAAACGGTTTGCAACCGGGCTTTTTAATCGGTGGTATTGCAGGCAATTTCGGGATTTCCGCCCGTTTAGGTAAGAGCCCGTATTTCGTGATTGAAGCGGATGAATATGACACGGCATTTTTTGATAAACGCTCAAAATTTGTGCATTACAACCCGCGCACGTTGATTATTAATAATATTGGTTTTGATCATGCGGATATTTTTGATGATTTGAAAGCCATTCAACGTCAGTTCCACCACATGATTCGTACCATTCCAAACAATGGACGGATTCTCTCTTTTGCTCATGAAGAAAGCGTTCAACAAACTTTATCAATGGGTTGTTGGTCTGAATGCCAATATGTCGGTCGCGATCAAGAATGGTATGCGGAACGCATTAAACACGATTGCACGGAATTTGCCGTGTTCCATAACGGTGAAAAAGTGGCAGAGGTGCATTGGAATATTGTAGGCGAGCACAATATGCGTAACGGCTTAATGGCGATTGCGGCGGCGCATCATGCGGGCGTAAGTATTGAAAATGCCTGTGCGGCGCTGGGGACATTTATTAACGCAAAACGCCGCTTGGAAGTGAAGGGAAATGTTCAGGGCGTGACAGTTTACGATGATTTCGCCCATCATCCAACAGAAATACAAGCTACATTGACCGCACTTCGCGATAAAGTGGGGCAAAATGAACGTATTTTGGCGGTATTGGAACCGCGTTCTAACACCATGAAAATGGGCGTACATAAAGAGGACATCGCGCCAGCTTTAGAAAAAGCAGATGCGGTATTTTTATTTCAACCGGACACCATTCCGTGGAAAGTGGCGGAAATCGCTGCGCATTTAACTCAGCCAGCGTATGACAGCGATAATTTGGATGACTTTGTTCATCTCATTGCAGCTGAAGCCAAACCAACGGATCATATTTTGGTGATGTCGAACGGCAGCTTTGGCGGTATTCATCAGAAGCTGTTAGACGCATTGGAAAAGAAAACGGCGTAATCGTTAACACAACGTTGGAGGTGTGTATGCAAACGCAGGATCAAATCACCCAAGCCATTATGGCGGATCCGGAAAATCGTTCTTTCACCGACAGAGGTATTGCGCCCTTGTTCGCAGCGCCTGTTACCGCTCGCATTAACATTGTGGGGCAGGCGCCGGGGTTAAAAGCACAAAATAGTCGCTTGTATTGGAACGATCAAAGTGGCGATCGACTTCGTCATTGGCTCGGTGTAGATCGCGATCTGTTCTATCATTCCGGCTTATTTGCCGTGATTCCCATGGATTTTTATTATCCGGGCAAAGGAAAATCCGGTGATTTACCACCACGTAAAGGTTTTGCCGCAAAATGGCATCCTCAAATTTTGGCACAACTCCCTCAACTTGAATTGACCATTCTCATCGGGCAATATGCGCAACGTTATTACCTGCCGGGCAATACGCTGAACGTGACGGACACAGTAAAAAACTACCGTGAATTTCTACCGCACTTTTTGCCCTTAGTGCATCCCTCTCCACGAAATCAACTCTGGCAGGCGAAAAACCCTTGGTTTGCACAGGAAGTCATTCCGACGTTACAAACCTTGGTTAAGCAGATTATTGAAAAATAATCTCGCGTATTCTGCGGCTGATGACATGCCATATTGATTTAAAAAAACAAAAATCCGCACCTTGTCTTCTCTGTTAAGAGACTTTCAGGTACGGATTTGTCTTCATCAAGGCGCGCTATAATTTCACGACTTTTGCCTGTTTAATCATATTTTCACCCACTTCTAAAATAGTAATGCGTAAGCCATTAATTTCACAGACAGTGCCTTCTTCAGGGATTTCTTCTAAGTGTTCCAAAATCAAACCGTTAAATGTGCGGGCATCTTCAGTGTCCAAATTCCAATGAAACATTTTATTTAAATCGCGCAAATTGGCAGAACCTTCAATAATCATTGAACCATCAGATTGTGGCATCACTTCTTCATCAATGGTCGGCGTGTTAGAGGTGGTGAAATCGCCCACGATTTCTTCCAAAATGTCTTCCAAGGTAACCAAACCTTTAATATCGCCATATTCATCCACCACCAAGCCGATACGCTCTTTTTTATTACGGAAATTAGCTAATTGCGTCTTTAAAGCCGTGCCTTCAGGAATGAAATACACTTCATCGGCAGCACGAATCAAGGTTTCTTTGGTAAATTCATTTTTTTCCAGCAACAAACGGAACGCTTCACGCACGCGTAAAATACCCAGTACGTTTTCGTCCATACTGCCTTTATACAACACCACGCGGTTATGTGCCGCATGATTGAGCTGTCGCATGATAGATTTCCAGTCATCATCAATATCAATGCCGCCGATTTCATTGCGCGGCACCATGATGTCATCCACGGTAACGGTTTCCATATCCAAAATAGACAGCAACATTTGCGGATGTTGCTCATCCGGTGTCGCTTCTCCCGCTTCGGAAACGATGCTGCGCAATTCTTCGCGGCTAATGACTTGTTTCTTCAGATCCGGTTTTAAGCCCACTAAACGCATTAAAAATTTGGTGAACACATTCATCACCCAAACTAAAGGAGCAAAAACCTTGAGTAATGGGGTTAATAGATGGCTCGAGGTCAATCCCACTTTTTCCGGGTGCATCGCTGCCACAGTTTTGGGGAAAATTTCAGAGAAAATCAACAT
Organism: Aggregatibacter sp. 2125159857; assembly: GCF_017798005.1. Classification (NCBI taxonomy): domain Bacteria; kingdom Pseudomonadati; phylum Pseudomonadota; class Gammaproteobacteria; order Pasteurellales; family Pasteurellaceae; genus Aggregatibacter; species Aggregatibacter sp. 2125159857. Next base: position 612,654 of record NZ_CP072548.1, on the reverse strand, counting down.
CACGAACGTTAATGCACCGGTGGCAATCGCCACACCGGCATCGCCATATAATCGCATCCCAATCACGGTCGCAATTGCGGAGGCACTAATATTCACAAGGTTATTAAAGATAAGAATAAAACTCAGTAGTTTGTCCGGTTTAGCAAGCAACATCTCCGCTTTTTTGGCGCCTTTATTGCCCTGCTCTGCTAAAAAACGCAGGCGATATTTATTTAAAGAAAGCAAACCTGTTTCGGAGCCGGAAAAATAGGCAGAAAGGACCAAACAGGCAATTAAAATGATAAATAACGTACTAAGGGGAATACTGTCCAAAGTGAAATCCTTACATTGACTTAAAAATAAAAAAGGCGGGAAAAACTCACCGCACTTTTTTCTCATTTACTGATATTACACAATCAGACGACTACCGAAATAAGCAATCGTGAGCAAAATCATACCTGAAATTGCATAAATAATCATCTTTTTTCCACGCCAGCGGTAGTGCTTATAGCCCAAAATCGCAATGCCGAATACAATCCAGCCGAACAACGAAAATAAACCTTTATGAATATTATCCGGCGTCATAGCATTAACCAAATGAAAGGTGCCGGAGATGAGGGTGAATGTCATCAATACTTCGCCACTGACCAATAAACGGAAAAAATGACGTTCTACTGTCATAAGCGGCGGCACCATTGGTGAAAAAGTCATCTTTTTGCTTTTCAAACGACGATCAAGCCAGACCAACTGAATCGCATACAGGGTCGCGATACAGCACACGGCATAGGCAAAAATCGACAAGCCGATGTGAAAAAGCATTGATGTATTTTGATTCAACAATTGAATGATGTGGCTTGGTAGAAAAGTGGCATAAATCAAATTAATAATGGAAAAACAATAAACAATCGGTAACACAAACCACATGGTGTTAACGCGCAACATGGCTAACGTGGCAAGTATGGCGATCATGACGCTCATCAATGAAGCCACTTCCATAATGCTAAAATTCTGCCCTTCCGCTAAGTTTCCCAATAGTGGGAAAGTGCTAATAAGGTGAAAAACCACCGCCAAAAGTGCGGTCAAAAAAAACTGTGTTTTTTTAGTTTTAACATCGGCTCCCGCCACTTGCGAGGTTAATAAAATCGGCGCAATGCGTAACACACTGATGAGGTAAAAAAGAATTGATAAAACAGCAAACCACATAATTATTCTTCCTTTGTTTTGTTGGCGTTTTATTCTAACGAGATCAAGCTAAAATCGCCACGACTTTATTTGACGTGAAAATGCGCGGAATTTCAGTATAATGAACGGCATTTTATCGATGATACCTTTCCGATTTAACCACAGGAAATATTATGTTTGAGAATTTATCCGATCGTCTTTCCAAAACCTTACGCAATATCAGCGGTCGAGGTCGTTTAACCGAAGATAACATTAAAGAAACTTTGCGAGAAGTTCGCATGGCATTGTTAGAAGCCGATGTGGCATTGCCGGTCGTGCGCGATTTTATTAACAATGTAAAAGAACGTGCCATTGGAGTAGAAGTCAATAAAAGCCTCACCCCGGGACAAGAATTCGTCAAAATCGTCCAAGCCGAATTAGAAGCGGCGATGGGTGAAGCCAACGAAAGTTTAAATCTGGCTACCCAACCGCCTGCCGTGATTTTAATGGCGGGTCTGCAAGGGGCGGGAAAAACCACCAGCGTGGGTAAACTGGCCAAATTTCTGCGTGAACGTCATAAGAAAAAAGTGCTTGTTGTTTCTGCCGACGTTTACCGTCCTGCAGCGATCAAACAATTAGAAACCCTCGCACAAGGGGTTAATGTTGATTTTTTCCCGTCTGATGTGAAACAAAAGCCGGTAGATATTGCGAAAGCCGCGTTGGCAGACGCGAAATTAAAATTCTACGATGTGCTGATCGTGGATACTGCAGGTCGTTTGCACGTTGATAGTGAAATGATGGATGAAATCAAGCAGGTTCATGCGGCATTAAATCCAATCGAAACGCTCTTCACCGTGGATGCTATGACCGGTCAGGATGCAGCGAATACGGCAAAAGCCTTTAATGAGGCTTTGCCACTTACCGGAGTCATCCTCACCAAAGTGGACGGCGATGCCCGCGGTGGTGCAGCGTTGTCTATTCGCCAAATCACCGGCAAGCCGATTAAATTCCTCGGGGTGGGTGAAAAAACCGATGCCTTAGAACCTTTCCATCCGGATCGGGTGGCGTCACGCATTCTCGGCATGGGTGATGTACTTTCTTTGATTGAAGATTTAGAACGTTCCGTTGACCGTGAAAAAGCGGAAAAAATGGCGCAAAAATTTAAAAAAGGCGACGATTTCACCTTAGAAGATTTCCGCGAACAATTACGCGAAATGAAAAAAATGGGTGGTATGATGTCCATGTTAGAAAAATTACCGGGCGCGAAAAACCTGCCGGATCATGTGAAAAATCAGGTGGATGACAAAATGTTCAACAAACTCGAAGCCATCATTAATTCCATGACCTTAAAAGAACGCGCGAATCCGGACATCATCAAAGGTTCTCGCCGTCGTCGCATTGCTCTTGGTTCCGGCACGCAGGTGCAAGATGTAAACAAGCTGCTCAAACAATTTGACGAAATGCAACGTATGATGAAGAAAATGCGTAAAGGCGGCATGGCAAAAATGATGCGCGGCATGCAAGGCTTAATGGGCGGCGGGCTCGGCGGATTAGGCGGAATGTTTAGACGCTAAACGCCCCCCTCTCCCCACATAAAAAGTGCGGTGGTTTTTAAAAACGTTTTTAAAATTCACCGCACAATGACACGCCCAACGCTTATTCACTTTCGTTATAACTAAAACGCCGTATATATATTTAACAATTCTTTCGTTTTTTCTTTTGCTTTGCTAGATTTTTACCATCTTATTTCATTAGAGGAAAAACTATGCAACACCGTGATCTTTACCCCCATGAAATCTTACAAGATGTCATTGAAAAAAGTTATGCGAAATCAGAAGGACGCTTAAAAACGCTAGCGATTTTAAGCTTTTTAGGCGGTGGCTATGTCAGTTTTGGTTATATGGCCTATTTAAAAGTGGTGAGTGGCATTCCACCAGAATGGAGTGGATTAGCCACCCTGCTAGGCGCGGCAGTCTTCCCAATTTGTTTAATTTGTATTTTAATCGGCGGCGGTGAACTGGCCACCGGCAACATGATGATGGCATTAGGCCGTTTAACCAGAAGAGTGAGCTTTAAGAAACTCTTTCGTAACTGGATTGTCGTCAGCTTAGGAAATTTAGCCGGTGCGCTTTTTATGGCCTATTTCTTAGGACATTATGTCGGGCTTTCAGAAGGTGCAGCTGCCGCAAAAACTATCGCCATTGCCGAAGCCAAAGTGCAAATGGATTTTGGTCGAGCCTTTCTTTCCGCCATCGCCTGTAACTGGATGGTCTGTATGGGCATTTGGTTCTATTTCGGCGCGAAACAAACCTCCGGCCGAATCCTTGCCATGTGGTTCCCGGTGATGATTTTCGTTCTTGTTGGATTACAACACTTTGTCGCTAATATGTTTATTATTCCGGCAGGCATTTTTGCCGGCGCGAATGTCACTTGGCACCAATTTTTCTTTAACATGATTCCGGTCTTTCTAGGCAATGTCACCGACGGTGCAGCATTTGTCGGCGCCTCTTACCTTTATGCCTATCGTCATCTGTTAAAAGAAGATTATTGCATTTAGCCATAAAAAATCTGCACCTCAATGGTTGGATGTTGAGTCCAACGTTTGGGATGCAGATCATTTTTTATTTACATAATTAAATAAGAAATGTATAAAATAGGGCGGAAATTCCGCCCTATTTTACATTTAAAAATGACCGCACTTTTTTAGCGTCGTGCTTCAAATTCAGCTAAAGCGGCATCAAATTGTTCCATCACTTTCGGATGTACCGGTGCGAAAACGGAAGAGGTAATGGTGATGAAAGAACACACCAAGAAGCCAGGGACGATTTCATAGAGGTGAGACAAATCTTCCCAGCCCAAGTATTTCATTAATGGGCTCCAAGCAACCACCGTGATAGCGCCGGATAACATTCCCCATAATGCCGCTTTGGAGCTAATATTGCGGTTGAACAGGGAAAGAATCACCACTGGACCGAATGCGGCACCAAAACCTGCCCATGCATAGGAAACTAAGCCCATTACTTTAGAGTTTGGATCTTGTGCGATAGCGATGGCAACCACAGAGATTAACAATACCATTAAACGACCGACCCAGACCAATTCAAGGCTTGAGGCTCCTTTACGGAAGAAACCTTTATAGAAATCCTCCGTAATTGCGGCAGAGCACATTAATAATTGGGCGGACAGGGTACTCATGACCGCCGCTAAGATTGCGGATAAGACGATACCGACAATCCAAGGGTTAAACATGGCTTTGCTTAACTCAATGAAAACTGCTTCTGCATTGTATAGTTCAATATTTTGGGTGGTGAAATAGGCCAATCCAAAATAGCCCACTGCAACGGCGCCGCCAAGGCAGAGGAACATCCAAGAAATTCCGATTCGACGGGCTTTTTCGAGAGAAGCCACAGAGTCTGCTGCCATGAAACGGGCAAGAATGTGTGGTTGTCCGAAATAACCCAAGCCCCAAGCCAATGCAGAGATAACACCGATACCGGAAACATTGTGCAGCCAGTTGCTGTAAGGAATGCCGGTGACGGCAGATTTAGCTTCCAAAGACATTGTGATTTCATCCCAGCTGATGTTGAGCAATACCATAACCGGCGCAAGAATCAGGGCGAAAATCATTAATGAGGCTTGGATAGTATCACTCCATGAAACCGCTAAATAGCCACCAATAAAGGTGTAAGTAATGGTCGCTAATGCCCCTAACCAAAGTGCGGTGGAGTATTCCAAGCCCAATAAGCTTTGGAATAACTTCGCTCCCGCAACCACGCCGGAAGCGCAGTAAATGGTAAAGAAGAAGAGAATAATGCCTGAAGAAATAATTTTTAATGCTTTTTTCTGACGAGGAAAACGCTGTGCAAAAAACTCAGGCAGGGTCAGCGCATTGCTATATTTCTCAGTGAAAATCCGCAAACGACCTGCCACAACGCGATAGTTCAAATAGGCACCAACGGTTAAGCCGACAGCAATCCATGCTTCGGAAAGACCTGATAAGAAAATTGCGCCGGGTAACCCCATTAATAGCCAGCCGGACATGTCGGAAGCACCGGCAGACATGGCGGTCACGAAACTTCCCATTTTTCGTCCACCCAAAATGTAATCATCAAAATTTTTGGTGGAACGATAGGCGTATAACCCAATGCCTAAAATAATTGCCAAATAGAGGCCAAAAGTGATGTAGATTTGCATAAAACACTCCTTTTATTCTTCTTGAGAGGACATTAATGAGGTGTTTCCACCAGCCGCAGTGGTGTTATAACTGCGGGAAAACTCATCATACAATGGCAGTAAATCTTGGGTATCTTGCCAGTCGTAACATTTGAAAATAGCTTTACTGTTTTCAGCCAACCATTGACGTTTGGCTTTATCAAGTGCGGTCAAATAAATGCCTTTTTGACAATGACCTAACTTCGTATCAACACGAATGCCCGGTTTGGCTTTGGCGGCTAATGGATGCTGCGGTTCCACCAAAATGCTAAAACCTTTGGCAAGCAATTTTTCTGCCGCTTTTTCTGCTGCCGCTAAGTCGCCGTTGAGAATCGCCACTTCACAAGGCAGATAAGCTAAGGAGTTGTGTTCACCAGTGATACTTTCTAATACCGGTTTGGTTGTGCCTAGCGTATTTTCATCGCCAAATTGGCTGTAATAGCAAGGTGTACGGGTTAAGCATTGCAAATAGAACTCACCGCCGGCTTTCGGCCCTGTGCCGGATAATCCGTGTCCACCGAACGGTTGAACACCAACCACCGCACCTACAATATTACGGTTGATATAGAAGTTGCCGCAGTTTAAGTGGCGCTCCACAATATCCATGTGTTTACGAATGCGGGTATGGCAACCACCGGTCAGCGCATAACCTTTTTCATTTACCGCTTTGAGGACATTGAGTAAGTTATCTTTTTTATAACGTACGATGTGTAGAATCGGACCGAAGACTTCACGCTGTACTTGATCGAGGTTATCCAACAAATACACACTCGGTGCCACAAAATGCCCTTGAGTCGGCGTGTCGATTTCCGCATAAGCGCGGGCGACTTTGCGCATGGTTGCTTTGTGGTTTTCAAGATTTTGTTTGGCTTCTTCATCAATCACTGGGCCGATGTCGGTAGCCAATAGACGTGGGTCGCCTAAACTTAATTCTTTAATGGTTTCCGTGATCATCTTGTAATAGTGATCTGCCACATCTTCTTGTAATAATAAGATGCGTAATGCGGAACAACGCTGACCTGCCGAGTCAAAGGCTGAGCTGAGAACATCAGCAACGACTTGTTCCGGTAAGGCTGAAGAATCAACAACAAGCACGTTTTGACCGCCGGTTTCCGCAATCAACACAGGATCGTTATCTGCCAATGACAGGCGTTGCTCAATGAGTTTGGCTACTTCGGTTGAGCCGGTAAATACGACGCCATCAAAAGCTTGTTGGACTAACGCAGCCCCCAAATCCCCTGCACCTAACACCAGTTGTAGGGTTTCTTTCGGGATGCCGGCTTGGTGTAAGAGTTTCACGGCGGCATACGCAATTAATGAGGTTTGTTCAGCCGGTTTTGCAATCACTGCATTGCCCGCCGCTAAAGAGGCGGCAATTTGGCCGGTAAAGATGGCTAATGGGAAGTTCCATGGAGAAATACAAAGCACTTTTCCACGAGGCTCGGCAAGGTGATTTTGTGTTGCGAGCTGTTCTAATTGAACGGCGTAATAGCGTAAGAAATCCACGGCTTCACGCAATTCGGCGATGGCGTTTGGCAAGGTTTTTCCCGCTTCAACTACAGCGAGTTTCATCAATAAGCCGAAATGTTCTTCATATAAGTCGGCAGCATTACGTAAAACATTGGCTTTTTCCACCGCACTTTTAGCTTTCCATTGGGTATTGTCGGCAGCGATAAACGCTTTTTCCGCCTGATTTACGGATAAAAAGGCGACTTCTGCAACCGTTTCATTGAGATTGGCCGGATTGGTGACTTGATGTGCCGGTGCATTTTCAGCATTTTCAAATGCGACTAAAGACACCGCATTTTCAATGATTGCCGCATTCAGCGCTTGTTCTAATCTTGCTAATTCCAGTTCATTGCTCAGATCGAAACCGGCGGAGTTTTTACGGTTTTTAAATAATTCTAACGGTTTGAGAACAGATTTATTCGGCTCGCCATGAGATTTGGCATAAAGTTTCCATGGTGGTGTCACAAGTTGTTCGACCGGAATGCTTTCATCAACCAGCTGGTGAACGAAAGAGGAGTTTGCACCGTTTTCTAAGAGACGGCGGACTAAATAGGCTAACAAGGTGGCGTGAGTCCCCACCGGTGCATAGACACGAACTTGTCGGTTCAGATTTTCTTTCCCCACAATATTGTCATAAAGAGATTCCCCCATGCCGTGTAGGCATTGGAATTCAAAGTTTTTACCTTGTCCTAATTCGTGAATCGTGCACATGGTTTGCACGTTATGGGTGGCAAATTGCGGATAAATGACATCTTGTGCAGCAAACAATTTTTTCGCACAAGCAATATAAGAAATATCGGTGTGATTTTTACGTGTGTAAAGTGGGAAACCGTCCAAACCGTCTGCTTGTGCCCATTTAATTTCGCTGTCCCAATAAGCGCCTTTAACAAGACGAATCATCAAATAGCCTTGTTTTTCTCGGGCTAAATTAATTAAATAATCCAATACAAATGGACAACGTTTGGAGTAAGCCTGTACTACGAAACCAATGCCTTTGTAGCCTTGTAATTCCGGTTCATCTAATAATTTTTCCACAAGATCGAGGGAAAGCTCTAAACGGTTGGCTTCTTCCGCATCAATATTGATACTGATGTTGTATTTTTTCGCTAATAAGAAGAGTTCTTTTAAGCGAGGGTAAAGCTCATTGATGGTACGATCATATTTGGAACGGCTATATTTCGGGTGAATCGCAGAAAGTTTAACGGAAACACTGTTGCCGTTATAAATGGTACGCCCGGCTGCGTCTTTGCCCACTTCTTCAATAGCATGTAAATAATCATTGAAATAGCGTTGCGCATCGGCTTCAGTCATTGCAGCTTCGCCCAACATATCAAAAGAGAAGGTAAAGCCTTTTTCGTAGCGTGGTTTGATGTTTTGTAGGGCCTCTTGCATAGTCACGCCGGTAACGAACTGTTTACCCAAAATCTGCATAGATTTGATAATTGCCATACGCATAATGGGCGCAGACAAACGGGAGAAACTACGGGTGAGTGCATTCGATAAACTATTTTCATCAAGCGTTTCGCTGATTTTTTTACCAAAGAGTAGGCCATAACTTGCGGCGTTGATGAAGAACGAATTGGAATTGCCGATGTGAGATTTCCAGTTCCCTTCTTGCAATTTCTCATAAATTAAGTCATCGCGGGTTTGTGCATCAGGAATACGTAACAAGGCTTCAGCCAAGCACATTAACGCAACCCCTTCTTCACTGCTTAATGAAAACTCTTGCATTAAGGCATCCGCGCCATATTGTTTTTGTTTAAGTTGGCGTAATTTTTTAATTAACTTAATAGCATTGTCTGTGATGCGTTGTTCTTGTTCTGGAGAAAAATCTAATGTTTTCACTAAAGAATCGACCGCACTTTTCTCATCTAAACGATAGTTTGCAGTGATCGCTTGGCGAATAGGGCTATATTGTTTTGATAGTGTGAATTGCATGAGAAAACCTCCTTTTGTTATATAATTGTTAACAAAATATAGATGGTCTGTTTATTAGTAAACGACTTTTTTGGTGATCTGTGATTGAAGTCACATAAAAAATGAGGTTTTTAGGCTCCTCTATAAGAGCCTAGACTTCACAAGCCCCTCAAGGAGCTTGTGAAAACCGGTAACCGTGTTTATTTTCATATCACTATTTTAGTGAATCGTAGCGTGCAACTTGTTGCACGAAATCATGAATGCCCGAAAGCGTTAAATAACGTTCCGTGCGTAATTTGGTCGTGCATCAAGATGCACGCTATGCATGAAATCGTGAATTACGCATCGAGGTTAATAATTATTCGTGCAACAAGTTGCACGAAATCATAAATGCCCGAAAGCGTTAAATAACGTTCCGTGCGTAATTTGGTCGTGCATCAAGATGCACGCTACGCATGAAATCGTGAATTACGCATCGAGGTTAATTATTCGTGCAACGAGTTGCACGCTACGAGGAATGACTCCATACGCATAGCGTATGGTTTTTATAGCCAGACTTTGGCTGGCTATAATAAAAAGAAAAAGTGCGGTCGATTTTAAAAACGTTCGGTATTATGTAGCAGTTGCACAAAGTCCGAAAATTGACTAATTTACCGCATAAATTTTCCATTTTTTCAAACTCAAGGTGTAGCTATTCCTCCCAACCTTCATTCAGGTAACCCAAAGTATGAGTCGCCAAGGTAACTGTTGGGATAATGCCCCAATGGAGCGTTGGTTCCGCAGCTTTAAATATGAATGGATGCAAGAGGGCGACTATCTAACCTTGGGGCAAGCGATGGACGATGTGAGAGCTTATGTGATGTATTACAATTTTGTTCGCCCACATCGTTACAATCAAGGTTTGGCGCCTGTTTTAACAAAAAAAAACCTATCGGGGACTGTTGAATTAGCTGATCACTACATTAATCAGTAAAAGATAAAAGGGCAAAGATTATTAGAATCTCTGCCCTTAATGTTATCTGCATTTTTACAAAAAATAATATTTTCAATTTTTTGAAAAAAAAGTGTAAGAAAAAAGGCTTATCTCCGACTAATAGAATAACTAGGAAGCATTTCCTACCATAATGAACTAAATAGTTTCATAAAATAGGTAATCAATCAGAGGAAAAAATGAAAGATTGTAAGATGCAAGGTATCAGCAGCAGCGTGAGTTTATTGATTTTACGCTTTTTTCTTGCGTGGGAATTTTTAGAGGCAGGGTTAGAAAAATGGAATGGTCAAAATTGGTTTACTGAAATACAAGATCGTTTTCCTTTTCCATTTAATCTTATTCCAGCCGATATTAATTGGCACGTTGCAATGGGATCTGAATTAATTTTCCCATTCTTGCTGATATTTGGGGTGCTAACACGTTTTAGTGCATTAAGTTTAACGATTTTAATCTCTGTCGCGTGGTATAGCATTCACGCCGATTCAGGTTATAACGTTTGTGATAATGGTTATAAATTACCCTTAATTTATGTGGTAACTTTATTAATCTTAATTACGCAGGGAGCGGGGAAACTCTCTTTAGACACGCTTATTAAGAAGGTTTATCCAACTAAAAGCTGGTTGAAATTCCTCTAACTATATATTCAATATCAAACTCTAGGAGATTTAAATGAAAAAATTATCCACTTTAGCCGCATTAGCAGGAGCATTAACGATGACAGTAGCTACTGTTGCACACGCTGAGCCAAAATCAAGCAGTACAGATAAAGCAGCAACACCTTGTATGGGTGATAAATGTGTGAAAACAAAAGCCGCAGAAGGTAAATGTGGTGAAGGTAAATGTGGTGCGAGCAAACCAAAAGCTGCAGAAGGTAAATGTGGTGAAGGTAAATGTGGCTCTAAATAATCGTATTTTAATCTAGATGCCATCATGACACTGGTGTAAATTTACGCCAGTGTTGTTTTAAAAGGAGTAAATAATTATGTTACAAGGTGCAGGATTAGGATATCGTCGAGATTTAGCGGATGATTTTTTGAATTTATCATCAAATAATGCGATTCAGTTTATGGAAGTTGCTCCAGAAAATTGGGTAAAAATGGGAGGAGCTGCTCGTTATAAATTTGATCAAGCCGCTGAAAGATATCCACTTGCGGTACACGGACTATCACTTTCATTAGGCGGGCAAGCACCACTTGATCGCGAGTTATTAAAAAATACTAAAGCATTAATGACTCAATATAATTCGACATTTTTTTCTGAACATTTGAGTTATTGTGAATGTGAAGGGCATTTATATGATTTATTACCTATGCCATTTACTGAAGAAGCTGTAAAACACGTAGCACAGAGAATCCGCTATGTGCAAGATTTTTTAGGATTACAAATTTCATTAGAAAACACCTCTTATTATTTACACTCTCCCACCAGCACAATGAATGAAGTAGAATTTTTAAATGCTATTGCACAAGAAGCGGATTGTGGTATTCATTTAGATGTGAATAATATTTATGTAAATGGCGTCAATCACGGTTTACTTGATCCTTATGTTTTTTTAGATCAAGTAGATGTGAAACGTGTCAATTACATTCATATTGCAGGACACGACGAAGAACATTCTGCGGCACAAGTTGTGGAGGATTTAGAAGGAGAATCATTTAATAAAATAAAAGGGGCATATCGCTATTTACCAGAGTTATTAATTGATACGCACGGTGAGGCAGTAAAAGGTACTGTGTGGGATTTATTAGAATATGCCTATCAACGACTACCTGCCATTCCGCCAACATTATTAGAGCGTGATTTCAATTTCCCTCCATTTGCAGAACTTTATGCTGAAGTTGAACATATTGCACAACTACAGCAAAAATATGCTCAAAAAGAGGTAATATCCTATGCAGCCTAAACCTTCGCTTATTGAAACACAAAAAGCACTTGCCACAGCAGTTCGATTGGCTAATGCTCAACCTCTAAATGGTTATGCTCCGAATCGCCTTGCTGTTTATGCTCGTTTAGTTCGAAATAACATCTTTGGTTTTATTGACCGTTGTTTTGTTGAAGCACCTAAACACGTTTCTGCTGAGAGTTGGTCTCAGACAAAAGAAACGTTTGTATTAACAGGAAAATCACATTCGCCTTATTTTCAAGATATTGCAGGAGAATTTCTTTTATTTTGTCAAGAAAAAGAGAGTTTTGATGCCAATATACTGGCATTGATGGATTTTGAAAATACACAATTACTTGCAGAAGTTTCTTTAGCAAAAGTACCTGAAAAATTTGAGTGGAATAAGCATAGCGTAATGCAGTTATCTGATGCAGCTTATTTAAAAAGCTATGAAGTCGATTTTTTATCAAGCGATTTTAAACAATTTGATGAAAACCCTATGCAAGCTGTTATATGGCGGGATAGCGATTTTAATATTCTGCAACAACGCTTATCTGAACTTGACTTTTGGCTATTAAGTTATATACAAGAACAACCTTCGTCTTTAGAAGAGGTATTATCTGCCTTAAATACTGTAGTTGAAGATAGCACCCCCTTAATTCCATTATTGGAAAACACTTGGGTGAATTGGATTAATGCTGAAGTGCTTTATCCCAAAGTATGAGTCGCCGAGGTAACTGTTGGGATAATGCCCCAATGGAGCGTTGGTTTCGCAGCTTTAAATATGAATGGATGCAAGAGGGCGACTATATAACCTTGGGGCAAGCGATGGACGATGTGAGAGTTTATGTAATGTATTACAATTTTGTTCGCCCACATCGTTACAATCAAGGTTTGCCACCTGTTTTAACAAAAACAACCTATCGGGAACTGTTGAATTAGCTGATCACTACATCCCTATTGAGTTAAAATTTCAATAGGAATTTTAAGGTTTTTAATCGATTAAACCTTTGTGCAACTGCTACATAATACCGAAAACGTTTTTAAAACCGACCGCACTTTTTTCGTTCAAGGCAATTATTTATTCAACATTTCTCTCAACGCTGAACCGATTTCCGCCAAACTTCTCACGGTTTTCACACCGGCGGCTTCCAGTGCTGCGAATTTTTCATCGGCAGTCCCTTTTCCGCCACTGATAATGGCACCGGCATGCCCCATGCGTTTGCCTTTCGGCGCCGTCACGCCGGCAATGTAGCTCACCACCGGTTTGGTTACATGCTCTTTAATGAACGCTGCTGCTTCTTCCTCCGCGGAACCGCCAATTTCGCCGATCATGACAATCGCTTCCGTTTGCGGATCCTCTTGGAATAATTTCAAAATATCCACAAAATTGGAACCGGGGATTGGATCGCCGCCGATACCCACACAAGTCGATTGACCAAAACCTTCGTCTGTGGTTTGTTTCACGGCTTCATATGTCAATGTGCCAGAGCGGGAAACAATGCCGATTTTTCCTTTTTTATGAATGTTGCCCGGCATAATGCCGATTTTGCATTCTTCCGGTGTAATCACGCCCGGACAATTTGGCCCAATCATGCGCACACCGGTTTGATTCAAGCGTTGTTTCACCACCAGCATATCCAAGGTTGGGATGCCTTCGGTGATACAAATAATCAATTTAATCCCGGCATCAATCGCCTCTAAAATCGCATCTTTACAGCCCGGCGCCGGCACATAAATCACCGTGGCTGTGGCACCGGTTGCCTCGACTGCATCGCGTACGGTGTCGAACACCGGTAATCCTAAATGGGTCGTGCCGCCTTTATTCGGTGAAACGCCTCCCACCAGTTTAGTGCCATAAGCTAATGCTTGTTCGGAGTGGAATGTACCTTGGCCGCCGGTGAAACCTTGGCAAATCACTTTTGTATCTTTATTAATTAAAATTGACATGCTATTGCTCCTTATGCGTTAGCCTTTGCCGCTTTCACCGATTCTACCGCCGCATCAGTCAACGTTTGGGCAGCAATAATATTCAAACCGCTCTTCGCTAAAATTTCACGGCCTAACGGGGCATTATTACCTTCTAAACGCACCACCACAGGTACGTTGACACCCACTTCGTTCACAGCCGCCACAATCCCTTCTGCAATCAGATCGCAGCGTACAATGCCACCGAAAATATTGACGAGTACCGCTTTTACATTTTTATCAGAAAGGATGATTTTAAAGGCTTCTGCAACGCGCTCTTTGGTTGCACCACCGCCCACATCCAAGAAGTTCGCCGGTTGACCGCCGTGTAACTTCACAATATCCATAGTACCCATGGCAAGCCCTGCGCCATTCACCATGCAACCGATATTGCCGTCTAATGCCACGTAGTTAAGTTGGAAACTTTCCGCTAAGGCTTCGCGTGGGTCTTCTTGGCTTGGATCTTGCATTGCCGCTAAAGCCGGTTGACGATATAACGCATTGCCATCCACCACAATTTTTGCATCTAAACAAAGAAGATTGCCCTCTTTTGTGACCACCAGCGGGTTCACTTCTAATAAGGACAAATCTCTTTCTACAAACATTTTTGCCATTTGGGTAAAAATATGGGCAAATTGTTTCACTTGGTCGCCTTTTAAACCCAATTTAAACGCCAGCTCACGCCCTTGATATGGCATACCACCGGTCAGCGGGTCAATCGCCATTTTGTGTAATAAGTGCGGTGTTTTTGCCGCGACTTCTTCGATATTCATTCCACCCTCAGTGGACATCATGAACACCACACGTTGAGAAGCACGATCGAGCACCGCGCCTAGATACAATTCACGTTCAATTTGTGAACCTTCTTCTACATAAATCGTGTTTACCGGCTGACCATTGGCATCCGTTTGGAAAGTGACCAAACGTTGCCCTAACCATTTATTCGCAAACTCTCTGACTTCCGCTTCGTTGCGTACAAGTTTCACACCACCCGCTTTACCACGTCCACCGGCATGCACTTGACATTTCGCCACCCAAACATCACCGTCTAACTGTTTAATCGCCTCTGCCGCTTCGTCTGCGGTTTTACAGGCAATGCCTTTACCCACCGGCAATTTGTATTCGGCAAAAACTTGCTTACTTTGATATTCATGTAGATTCATAGAAAATCCTCTGTTAAATGCCCTAATTTTTATCGTCTGTTGAAACAAAGAACCGCCTGCCTTACGCACACGCGGTTCTTCTTTCTTTAGATTTCTAGCAATAATCTTGTTGGGTCTTCCAACAATTCTTTCACGGTGACCAAGAAACCGACAGACTCACGACCGTCAATTAAACGGTGGTCATAACTTAATGCCAAATACATCATCGGGCGAATCACCACTTGACCATCCACAGCAACCGGACGCTCTTTAATGGCATGCATACCCAAAATCGCGCTTTGCGGTGGGTTGATAATTGGAGTGGACATTAAAGAACCAAACACACCGCCATTGGTAATCGTAAAGTTACCGCCGGTTAAATCTTCTACGGTTAACTTACCATCACGTCCTTTTTCCGCTAAGGCTTTAATCGATTTTTCAATGTCTGCCATAGAAAGGTTGTCGCAATCACGCAATACCGGGGTCACCAAACCACGTGGCGTGGAAACGGCAATGCTCACGTCAAAATAATTGTGATAAACCACATCGTCACCGTCAATGGAGGCATTCACTTCCGGATAACGTTTCAAGGCTTCCACCACGGCTTTGATGTAGAAAGACATAAAGCCTAAACGTACACCGTGTTGTTTTTCAAATTTTTCACCGTATTGTTTACGCAAATTCATGATCGGTTGCATATCCACTTCATTGAATGTGGTTAACATCGCTGTATTATTTTTCGCTTCTAACAAGCGCTCTGCAATTCGTTTACGTAAACGGGTCATCGGAACGCGTTTTTCACTGCGTGCGGAATATGCCATCGTGCTGACTGTTGTTTCTGCCGGTTTAGGCGCAGCTACACGTTTTGCGATAACCGCTTCAACGTCTTCGCGGGTAATACGGCCACCAACACCAGTACCTTTCACCTCAGAAGCTTGAATATCGTGTTCCGCCAATAAACGACGAACTCCCGGGCTTAACGCATCCGTAGTATGAGGTTCATCCGGCACTTCAGTACGACGATCCGCCGGTGTCGGTTCTGCCGTTTTTTCCATGGCTGCTGCAGCGGCTGTTGCGGAAGCTTCCAATTTACCCAACAACTGTTTGCTCACGACTGTGGCACCTTCATCCTGCACAATTTCACTGATCACGCCGTCAGCTTGCGCCGGCACTTCAAGCACCACTTTGTCTGTTTCAATTTCTACAATCACTTCATCGCGTTTCACCGCATCGCCTGCTTTTTTATGCCAAGTGGCGACTGTTGCATCAGCAACTGACTCAGGCAAATCCGGGACAAGAATTTCAATAGTCATAATTTCATTCCTTTTTTTCTATTCATTTAGCTAAGTATCAATGTTGTTAAGCATAAAGTGCGGTCATTTTTTTGGGTGTTTTTAAAATACACGAAAAATACACCGCACTTTAACGGATTAAAGGGTTAAGGCATCTTCCACCAATTGTTTTTGCTGTTTAGCGTGCAATGACAAATAACCTACCGCCGGTGAAGCAGAAGCTGGGCGGCCGGCATAAGACAATTTGGCATTGTCCGGAATCACTGCCTCAAAGTTATGTTTACTGCAATACCAAGCCCCTTGGTTCAGTGGCTCTTCTTGGCACCATACAAAATCCGTTACATGTGAATAAGGCGCTAAAGCAGCTTTCACATCGTCATGCGGGAATGGATAAAGTTGCTCAATACGAATGATAGCCACGTTATCCTGTTTATTTTTACGGCGTTGCTCCAATAAATCGTAATATACTTTACCGGCACACATCACCACACGTTTCACATTTTTCGGATCGATATTGTCAATTTCACCAATGACCGTTTGGAATGTGCCGTTAAGCAATTCATCCATACTGGATACGGCTAACGGATGACGTAACAAGGATTTCGGTGAAATACCAATTAACGGACGGCGCATTTTACGAATCGCTTGGCGACGTAACATGTGATACACCTGCGCCGGCGTTGAAGGCACACAAACTTGCATATTTTGTTGTGCACAAAGTTGCAAATAACGCTCCAAACGGGCAGATGAGTGTTCCGGGCCTTGTCCTTCGTAACCGTGTGGTAGCAACATCACTAAGCCACACATTCTGCCCCATTTTTGCTCGCCGGAGCTGATGAATTGGTCAATCACGATTTGCGCCCCGTTGGCGAAATCACCAAACTGCGCTTCCCAAATGGTTAAAGTTTTCGGATCCGTGGTGGCATAACCATATTCAAAGGCAAGCACCCCTTCTTCGGTTAAAACGGAATCCCATACTTCAAAGCGACCTTGATTGGCGTGTAATTGGGTCAATGGCACATAGCCGGTACCGTCTTTTTGATTATGTACAACAGCATGACGATGGAAGAACGTACCACGACCGGCATCTTCACCGGATAAACGCACATGAATGCCCTCATCCAACAAGGTGGCGTACGCCATGGTTTCCGCCATCCCCCAGTCTAATAATTTTTCGCCTCGTCCCATTTCTTGGCGGTCGGCATAGATTTTTTCAACACGAGGGTGCGGTTGCACATAATCCGGATAATGAGAGACACGTTTTGCTAAGGTTTTAAACCGTTCTTCCGGGAATTTGCTTTCATACGGCGCCGTCCAGTCATAGTTGAGATACTGCAACCAGTCCACTTTTGCCATATCCATCGCACGCCATTCCGGCACGACACATTCGCCGTTATCCAAGGCATCACGGTATAAATTGGAAATTTCAGTGGCATCTTCTTCCGTAATGACGCCTTCTTGAATTAAACGGTTGGCATACACTTTCGGCGGTGTCGGGTGTTTTTTGATAATGCCATACATCATCGGCTGAGTCGCCAACGGCTCGTCAGCTTCGTTATGACCATGGCGACGGTAGGAAATCAAATCAATGAAAATATCCCGTTTAAAGACCGCGCGATATTCCACTGCCATACGGGCAGCAAAAGCAACCGCTTCCGGATCATCGCCGTTCACATGAATAATCGGCGCTTGAATCATTTTGGCGATGTCGGTACAAAACTCGGTAGAACGGGTATCATTCGGGTTAGAGGTGGTAAAACCAATTTGGTTATTGATCACAATACGAATCGTACCGCCGACTTTATAACCGCGGGCATTGGACATATTCAAGGTTTCTTGCACGATGCCTTGTCCCGTTACAGCGGAGTCACCGTGCACCGTTACCGCCAACACTTTGTTATGTTCGGTGTCTTGTTTACGGGTTTGTCTTGCGCGGACGGAACCAATCACAACCGGACTCACAATTTCTAAGTGAGACGGGTTAAAGGCAAGTGTCAAATGCACTTTCTTATCATCTACCGCAAAATCGGAGGAGAAACCTTGGTGATATTTCACATCACCGGTGCGGTTATCTTCAGCATGTTTACCGGCAAATTCATCAAATAAGTCGCTCGGGCGTTTACCAAATACATTGACTAACATATTGAGACGACCACGATGCGCCATGCCCAATACGACATCGTCCATCCCATGACGGCTGGCATGACGAATAATCTCTTTCATCATCGGAATAAACGCATCGCTTCCTTCCAAAGAGAAACGTTTCGCGCCCGGGAATTTTGCCCCTAAATAACGTTCTAAACCGTCAGCGGCCGTTAATTCTTTCAGTAAATTGACTTTTTCGTCTTTACTGAAAAGTGGCTGTTGAATCCATTTTTCTTGTTTACTTTGCAACCAATTACGTTGTTCCATATCATGAATGTGCATAAACTCAAGCCCAATATTGCCACAATAGGTAGCTTTCAAGTCGCGGGCCAAATCACGGAGCTTCATGCTTTCCTTGCCATAAACGGCATAGTCGATATTGAAACTTTCGTCTAAATCGGCGTCGGTTAATCCATGTTGGTGATAGTCTAATTCAGGCACCGAGGAGGTTTTCCAGCGGTAATAATTGAGGGGGTCGAGAGTAGCTTCAATGTAGCCACGGGAACGATATGCGTTGATGAATTGTAAAACTTTAACTAATTTCGCGCTCGCTTCCGGATCAATCACGCTCACGCTCTGTCCATGATTCTCTCGCGCTAAACGGCGGAAATAATCGCGCACCGTTGAATGCGCCTGCTCAAGTGCGGTGGATTTTGGCAGCGTTTTAAAAATTTCTTGCCAACTGGCATCCACACTGTTCGGATCTTCAAGATAGCTTTCATAAAGATCTTCAATATAAGACTGATTTGCCCCACCTAACGCACTGGAGGAGAGCCATTCATTTAAAGAATGCTGCATACATACCACCTTAAGATTTTTAAATACGCTAACAAACAACATGATAATAAACAAAGAACAATCTTGTCCTAAGGGATACATTATGCCTGATAAATAAAATACATTCTGTGATCTGGATTGAAATTTTACAAAAAATTAACGAAAAAATAAAAGCAATAAAAATACACACGGGCTTATTTATTCGCAATTGCCTGCGCACAGGCATAGGCAGAACTCCATGCCCACTGGAAATTATAACCGCCAAGCCAGCCGGCAACATCTAATACTTCGCCGATAAAATACAAGCCTTGCACGTGATTGCTTTCCATGGTTTTGGAGGAAATTTCATGAGTATCCACGCCACCCATGGTCACTTCTGCAGTGCGATAGCCTTCCGTGCCATTCGGCACAAACTGCCAGTGGTGGATTAAATTCACCAAATTTTCTAACCGCACTTTGCTTAATTGGGCAATGGCTTCGTCTTGTATAAAACCTTGAGCAAGCCATAATTCCACCAATTTTTTGGGTAATAAACGACTTAATACGGTTTTTAACTGTAATTTCGGTGAAGATTGGCGAAGTTCGTTTAAATGATGACGGATATCTTGTCCCGGCAATAAATCAAGATGAATGCTTTCACCCGGTTGCCAATAGTTAGAAATTTGCAAAATCGCCGGTCCGGATAAACCACGATGAGTAAAAAGCATTTGATGGGTAAAGGTTTTTTGTTGATTGGTCGCGGCAACATCTAAGGAAATACCGGATAACGTCGCATAAAACTTATCGCATTCGCGCCAAGTAAAAGGCACTAAACTTGCCCGCGGCGCAATCACGCGCATGCCGAATTGCTCGGCGATTTGATAACCAAAAGGCGTTGCACCCAAGCCCGGCATAGACAAACCGCCGGTAGCGACGACTAAATGCGTGCAATGCAAGGTTTCGCCGTTTGCCACGACAGAAAATCCGTTTTCCGTTTTTGCCACAGCAGAAATACTTTGCCGTAAGGCAATCTCCACGCCGTATTTTTGACATTCCGCCAGCAACATATTAACGATATCTTCTGCGCCGTTATCACAAAACAGCTGACCGAGCTCTTTTTCATGATAAGGAATGCCATACTCAGCCACTAAACCAATAAAATCCCATTGGGTAAAACGTTTTAAGGCAGATTTCACAAAATGCGGATTTTGGCTGAGATAACGATCTGAAGAAAGCTCCATATTGGTGAAATTACAAAAACCACCGCCGGACATTAAAATTTTTCGCCCAACTTTTTTACCGTTATCTAAAATTCTGACTTTGCCACCGCACTTTGCTAATTGCGCCGCACAAAACAAGCCTGCCGCCCCCGCACCGATAATCAGCGTTTCAATGGCATGGTAGCTCACTGCAACTCTCCTTTTTGCATGAAATCAACCATTTTCATTTTCTGAATGGTGGCTCGACGATCCACTGCAGAATTGCCGGAATCCAAAATTTGCTGCCAATAATCAAGTGCGGTGGAATAATCGCGCGTTTTGAACGCCTCTGCTGCCAACAACGATAAGGCAGAAACTTCTTTTGGATCTTGTGCTAACGCCTCATCCAAGAATTGTTGAACTTGTGGTGTAATCTGTTGATTCGCTTGAAGATATAATGCTGTCGCCATCAGCCCTCGCGTAGTCGGCTTACGACCATCAATTTTTTCGGCATTGTCATAACAAACAAGGGCGCTATCAAAATCGTTATTCTGCATATACGCATCACCCAGCTTCACCCAGTTTTCTGCACTATTCGGATCTTGGCGTAATTTATCCTGAATTTTGCCGATAATCGCCTCAGTTTTATTTTCTTCCGTCGTTTCAAGTTGCTGATTATGTTGTGCAATTTGTTCCTGCTCACCTTGCTGTACGCGAGAAAAACGTTCCAGAGAAAAATAATATGCGAAAGGGATGGCAAGTAATAAAGCGAAAACCAGGAGCGTCGATTTAAGCTCAAATTTGACCGCACTTTTCTCTTTTAAGGATTGAAAGTGCGGTAGATTTTCCGCCTGTTTTTCTGATTCAATCGATGATGAACTGCGACTGGAAACCCAAATCAACCCAAACGCCGCCAACAACAAGCCTATCGGTAATAACCAAAGCAATGCGGTATTCCATTGGAACGGCGGCTTATAATTGACAAAGTTACCAAAACGCGATGTCATGGAATCAATAATTTGCTGATTGGTTTTACCTTCATTCACCATGTTATACACCTCAATACGCAAGTCGTAGGCAATAGGTGAATTAGACTCGACTAAATTCTGATTTTGACATTGTGGGCAACGTAAAGATTTCGCCAATTCCACGGCGCGGGTACGATCCGCCTGGTTATGAAATTCAAAGGTATCCACCATTTCAGCAATGGCATTGACACTGATCAATAAAAAAATTAACGCGAAAAATCGTTTCATGGTTATAATAGCTGGTTAAGTTGAGGCACGAAAGTTTTTTGCCAAGTTTCCCGATCTAATAAGCCGGAATGACGATAACGAATAATACCGTTGGCATCCACTAAATAGGTTTCCGGCGCGCCATCTACACCGAGTTTTAACGCCAATTCGCCACGGCTGTCATCAATCACTAAAGTGTAAGGATTACCCATATGTTGCAACATCGCAATACCATTTTGTGGTTTGTCGCGATAGTCCACACCCACGATAGGAATCTCTTTTGCTAACTCAAGCAATAATGGGTGCTCTTGCTGACAATAACCGCACCAGCTTCCCCAAATATTGATCAAAAATGGGCGTTTCGGAAAATCTTTTGGACTGAGCGTTTGACGATTATCCAATAAATTTGCCTGATAAAACTCAGGCACAGGCTTATCAATTAACGCAGAAGCGATTTTTTTAGGATCTTGATTCAATCCCGCCAACAATAAAACGCATACGCCAAGTAACAATGCTAATGGCAGGAAGAAAATCACTTTTCTATTCATCACGCTTTCCTCTTCGCTTCGTCGTCAATACAGAACACAATGCACCAAATGCCATCAATATACCACCGAACCACAACCAACGAATCAACGGTTTATAATGAAGTCGGAACGTAAACTCCCCCTTGCCAAGCGGATCGCCCATAACAATATATAAATCGCCCCACAAACCGCCAGACAGCCCAACCTCACTCATGGTCATAGTGCGCACATCATAATAACAGCGTTCCGGCTGTAATTCGGCATACGGCTTGCCCTTTTCTGTCACGCTAAACGTTGCCACTTCAGCCGTAAAATTCGGGCCGATTTCATTGGAAAATCGTTCATAGTGAAAATTAAATGCACCAAGCTGTTGGCTTTGTTGCGGCGATAAACGTACACCGATTTCACTACCAAAATAACTACTCATCACAGCGCCCATTGTTGCAATGGCAACACCGCTATGCGCAAAAATCATCGCATAGTGAGAAAGGCCTAACTTACGCCAGTTTTGCCATAATGTCGCCAATAACAACCAAATCGCTAAGGTTAGCAGGAAATAGGCTGTCCATTTAAACTGTAACGCACTGTCATTTTGCATGAAGTGGTGAATGGCTACATAGGAAAGCAACAAAGACGGCAACAATAACACGGCACGGTTTAATAAAATGCGTTTATCCGCTTTTGCCCAATGCAAGCCGAGGGAAATCACCATGGCAACTAACACTAACGCAATCAGTGGAAGGAAAATACTGTTGAAATAAGGAGCACCAACAGAAATAGAACCCCAATTCATGGCTTGGAATAACATTGGATAGAAAGTGCCGAGAAACGTGCTGACGGTCGCGATGCTCAATAAAACATTCAAAAAAAGCACCGCACTTTCTTTAGAAAGCAACTTTAATTTCACAGATTGTTGCTGCATATTCGCTTTGAAAGCAAACAAACCGAGCGCCCCAACAGTCAATAGGAAGAAAATCACAAGCAATGCCGTACCACGCTGGCTATCGACTGCGAAAGCATGTACAGACGTCAATGCTCCTGAGCGCACAATAAAGGTGCCGAGCACACTGAAAGCGAATGCTAGCAGTGAGAAAAGCGTTGTCCAATAATTAAAGATGCCCCGTTTTTCACTGACAATTAAACTATGTAACAGCGCTAAGCCTAATAACCAAGGCATTAATGACGCGTTTTCTACCGGGTCCCAGAACCACCAACCGCCCCAGCCAAGTTCGTAATATGCCCACCACGCCCCTAGCACAATGCCTAAGGTTAAAAACAACCAAGAGACCAATACCCAAACACGCATCACACGAGCAATTTGGCTTTCTAAATGTTGATGCAACAATGCAGTAATACTCAACGCAAAATTCACTGCAAAGCCAACATAACCGAGATACAACAACGGCGGATGGAAAATCAATCCTACATCCTGCAACATCGGGTTCAAATCGCGACCTTCCAATGGTGCAGGGAATAGGCGTCCATACGGATTAGAAAAAAAGACGATAAAGACGGCAAAGCTAAAACAAATTAAGCCTAGGATGACCAAACTCTGCGCCACAAAAGTGCGGTCATTTTTTCGATTAAATAATGCAAACAGCACAACCCAAACCGAAAGTGAAAACAACCAGAACAACATGGAGCCTTCATGTCCTCCCCAAGTCGCCGCAATTTTAAAGAATGTCGGCAATTGGGAATTCGAATGGGCGGCGACATATTCCAAGGTAAAATCATCAGCCGCAAAGGAATACGCCAAAATAGAAATAGCGACTAACGTAAATAAGCCGAAACAATAGCTTAATCCCCAAGCTAATTGGGTAAGTGCAGGCTTACGCAGCCAAAGCCCGAGTTGTGGAACAACGGCAAGCAGCAACGCACTCATCGTAGCAAGAAGAAGAGAAAGAAAGCCTAGTTCAGGGATCATAAAATAATCTCGTGTTTTAGATTGTCATGTTGGTTTTGTGGATGCTCACTTCAGGTTTCGCCTGCATTTTATACCGTCTCTTTAACAAAGAAGAGGTTGGGAGAAGATTTTGACGATATTGAACAACCTATAAGGTTGAAATCACTTCTGCCAAATCTCCCCTTCCCCTCTTAGCTAAAGAGGGGAAAGTGAGATAAAAATGTTTAAAATTTTAACCGCACTTTACTCGTAGAAAAAACAAATCAGATTTCCTTCTTTGAGCCGTCTTTCTTTTTTATTTTTCTTTGCCAAAGAAAATAACGCCAAACAAAAAGGCGTATTTTACTACGCCTTTTGATACAAACAAAAACCTTATCATGCGGTTGTAAGCTGTCCTGCGTACAGAATAAAGTAACGCAAGCATAACACCCCAATCAAGTCGAAAATCGACACAAGGATGATAAAATTCTTGTTGAATTTCAAACGATCGCTAACAAACATATTGGCAATCAACGGAATTAAGATACCGATAAAGAATACCCCAATCCAGAAGACTGCGCCCCAGAAGCCGGATAATGCATTATGTAATGCCACCACTTTTTGTCCGCCACCGAAGTGTAATCCCACGAAGAAACAGATTAATAGACCGAGCTCGGTTACCATAATCGGCACTTCAAATTTATGAATGAAGTGTGATTCGTGGGAATCGCCTTTTAATTTACCAGCAATCAGGATAAATAAGAAGGTCGCAGCGATACCGGAAGAGGTACCAGAAGCCAAGAATAACGCTGGTAGAACAGGGTTATTTAACATCGGATAGCTAATCAACGCAGAAAGTAAGAAGCCGGTATAAGCCCCTAGCACTGCGGCTAAGATGAAGAGAATAACTTCAACAGGGGAGGTTACGCGTTCTAATACATTGATAATGTTACCGATAAAACGGAGTTTTGGCATAAAACGTTGGATCAATGCCATAATATCTTCTTTGAAGATAACGACACACCAACAAACCAAAAACAGCATATACACTTGGAATAACATAACCCCCATAGACATCACGGAGTTAAATTGATAGTTAAACATCAATTTCCAGAATGTCCAAGGACGCGCCAAGTGGAAAATCAACAAGGTTAAACCGATTAATGTCGGCACACTCCCCAATACGGCAGCGGCACGAATAATCCAGTTTTTGTTTGGATTTTCAAGTTTGTTACTACGTTTATACGCAATCGCTAATTGTACCGCACCGGAAGAAATACCAAGTAAGAACAAGTAGATAGCGATTGTTGAATCCCACACCAAGTTAGGTGTGTGAAACGGAACAGGATAATCTAATGTCATCTTCTTGGTTCTCCGTGTTGGAATGGAATATGGTAAAGATTCGGTTGTGTACCTAATTCCACTTTCGTGCGGTAAACAGGACTTTGTTTTACCTTGCGTGCCACTGCGCTTGTCGGATCATTCATATCACCAAAGGTTAATGCTTTGGTTGGACAGGCTTCTACACAAGCCGGTTGTTTACCAGCTGCTAAGTTTGTATCACGACAGAAGTTACATTTATCTGCAGTACGGTGTACCGGATGAATGAAACGTACGCGATATGGACAGACGGCAATGCAATATTGGCAACCGACGCAAAGATCTTTATTCACATCCACGATACCGGTTTCAGGATCGATGAATGATGCCCCGGTTGGACAAACTGCCACACAAGGTGCATTCGTACAATGTTGGCAAGATTGACGGAAAAACTCGTACTCTTGATTCGGGAATTCCCCATAAGGTTCGCTACGTAGGATTTCCAAACGTGAAACGCCTTCAGGCACGTGGTTAGTTTCACGACAAGCATCCATACACGCAGTACAGCCAATACACGCGGTTTCATCGTGCACCATCGCGTAGCGTTTCGGTTTATCCGCCTTTTCCTCTTTCGCTAAAGAGGTCACTGATGTTCCCGTCATAAGGATCAACGCCCCCATGCCGGAAACAAAGTTTCGGCGTGAGCAAGTTGTCATTGTTTATCCTTTTGTTCGGTTGATTGAGTTTGTTCTTTTTGCGCTTTACGTTTTTGTTGTTCACCGTGGCAATCCACACAAAGTTTCACACGATTTTTTGGTTGAATACCTTTCATCGCATCATCTTTCGGGTGTAATGTGTGACAACTTGCACAAGGCAATTTCATTGCATGAACATCATGCGCCCAAAGTTTTTCACGAAGTTTATCCGGTTGGTGACAAGAGAAACAGACTTGGTTTTGTTCTTGTGCGCTATACATCGGTTTTTTCTCACCGAAAATATCGCCGTCAAAACGCATCACGTCTTTTGCACCACGACGGTGATCTTCAGAAATATTGCCATGACAGTTCACACAATTAATCGGTTTACCGTTATTCGGATTTTTCTGATTTAAGTGCGCACCATGAAACTTACCGAAGTGTAATTCACCACCGGATTGATCCAAGGTTTGATTTTTATCGACTTTGTCGAATTTATGGCATTTAGCACAATATTGGTTTGGATCGCGTTGATTATCCAATTGCGGTTCGTAAGTAAACTTGTCCGCTGCAGACGGCTGACCTTCTGCTTGTACAAGCATTGGTGCGGCGACCAATACTGCAAGCAATGCAAGGGCTTTTGCCGGTTTGCGGAGTAGAGACGTTAAATTCATTCTGATTACCTCAAATTTGTTTTTGAAAATGACCGCACTTTTATAAAGTGCACAAAAGTGCGGTACGTTTTTCTATTGTTTTGTTGCGGAATCTTCAGCTAATTTGCCATTGGCTTTAGCTTCTTTGACCCATTGAGGTACAACAGTTTCTAAGAATTCTTTTTTCGCTTTACGTTCTTTCTCGATATCAATACCCATTACTTTCCATGCTTTATCAGCTGTAGAAATATCTGGTACTTCAACCGGAGTTTTCACGCCATGTTTAGTTAAGATTGCTGCAAGTTTAGCACGTGCATCCGCTGCTTTATCGATACCAGAACCTAATACGCGAAGCATTACATCAGGTGCGTGCATGTGACCACCGTGACTTGCTGCTGCGTAGTCCCAACGCCATTGAGCGTGACGGATATCCATTAAAGCAGGTTCCATTTCTTCTTTAGTTGCACCAGCATCCCATGCCGCTTTCGCTTCAAAGTGAGCACGAACAACTTGATCTTCTAAACGACCCATTACATCTTTCACTTCTTTTTTACGTGAAGCAACGATGTCTTTAAGTTTTTCTTTGCTTTGATCGTGACAGTTTGCACATGTGGTATCAAATGCATCGAATGGGTTTTGGATTTGGTGGTCGGTGTAAACTTTACCGTCTTTACCTTGTACTTTAGGCATGTGACAGTCGATACAAGTTACGCCGTTTTTACCGTGCATACCTAAAGACCAAATTTCAAAGTCAGGGTGTTGCGCTTTTAACATTGGTGCTTTAGAAAGAGAGTGAGTCCAGTCACTGAAGCCGATATCATCATAGTATTTTTCGATGTCATCAACAGTTTGACCGTTATCCCAAGGGAAGGTTACTTGTTTTAAGTCGCCCGCGAAGTAGTATTCAACATGACAGTTTGCACAGATTTCAGCACGTTTTTCAGTGCGAGCAGCTGTGTTAAAGCTTAAGTTAGCTTGTTCTTTACCTTCAGCTTTTGCTTTTGCTTGAAGTGCATTATTTAAGTGATCTAATGCACGAAGAACGTGTGGACGAGCAATACGTAATGCTGGTTTGCCTTCGGCAAAGTCTTTTGATGTAGTATCGTGACAGTCTGCACAACCGATTGAGTTGACCACTTCAGGTCCACCTTTAGCCCATTTTGCACCAAAGTAACCATCTTCACCCCATTCTGCAATTAAACGAGGAACGTCTGGACCTTTACAAGTCCAACATGCCATTGGTTGTGGGCCATCATTTGCATTTTTGGGCGCACCAGTACGTAAAATATTACGTACATCTTCTACTGCATAAACGTGACCACGAGGTGCGTTATATTCTTTTGCGAAAGAATAGCCCCCCCATAACACGATTAAACGAGGATCTTGTTCATTAGCATAGATGATTTTGTCGCCTTTTTCAGTCGCTTTCCACGAATTGAATTGGCTAGGATATTTCTCAGCAAATTTTTCATTCACCGCTTCAATTTTTAGATTTGGGTTAGGCGCTTCAACCGGCTGCTCAACCGGTTTATACACCAATTCCGCCATCGCCGAATTACATACACCGAAAGCTGCGAAAGAAGCTGCTACGAGTAAGCTTTTTCTCAATGCGTTCACGATAATCACTCCAATAAGGTTATAAATATGGCTTCTATTAGCGTTAATAGAAGGTGGTAAAATATCTATTATCATTTGTTAGTAATGAGAATTTTTATTATTAATAACAATATGATAGAAGACATAAAGACTTTAAATCGTCGCTAACATAACCAAATGCACATATTTTTTCTATGGATATTTAGCATTTTCTTGTTTTTGATCAATTTTTTAAATTCAACTGATTATTTTGTGGCTTTTACCACTTAAGAGTGATGGATGAAAATACGGTGAGTGCCTCTTTACCGAGGCCAATTAGAGAGAGATTGACGCCTAAAAAAAGCGAAGCTCCTCCAAGAAACTTCGCTCTTCTTTAAAGCAAGTGCGGTGAAAAATAACCGCGTTTTATGTTGAAGCTACCAACCGTGATAATACCCCACTGACGGCATCACCATAATCGATGGGTGGCGCTCGCGATAAATCACCTGTTTTGGTGCGTTATCACTGGCATTTAAAACATTCTCTGCCGGTTTTTCTGCCTTTACTTTATATTGCGCCGGAACGGTATTACCGCTGTAAACCTTTGCTTGGTAATCGGCAACCGCTTGTGTATCCAAAGGCGCATTCCCTTGAGAAGAGGAAGAAGAACAAGCAGCTAAAAGAACACTTGCACCTACGATTAAAATCACGTTTTTCATTATATTACCTCAATTTTTCGGTGTTTCTGTCGGCGTTTGTACCGGCATCATTTGTTGATGTTTTTCCTGCTCTTGCGCATCTAGCGCATCACGCGCAGAACGAATACTACGTTCAATAACGGAAACACGCTGATCGTCTTTTGGCAACAATTTTAACATCATCGCCCAAGTCACAATCGCCATTTTATAATCTTCCGTTTCAAAATAACTGAACGCCAATAAACTTAACGCATCGATGTTCGTATGATCTTCACGAATCACTTCACGCAGTAAATTGTTTCCTTTTAATTTATCTGTCGGATCTTCAGAGAACATTAAAATACGTGCATAAGCCAGCTTATACAAATTATTTTTCGGATCTAATTTATTGGCACGTGCAAAACTCTCTAAGGACATTTGCGGTTTATCCAAATTTAAACCAATTTGTCCGAGTAGCCACCAGTTTTTTGCATTCGTCGGATCTTTTTGTAAATCCAAACGTAATGCCGTGGCAAACTGTTGCATTTCACTTTCACTTAATGGGTTCGTTTCTTCCGTTTTCATTCGTTCAAAAAAGTGCGGTAACTTTTCAACAGATTTCTCTAACATAATTTCTGTCTGCCAAGCTCCCACTGAGAAATAGGCGGAAACCGCAATAATACCCAAGGCTAAGACACCAGAAATAAACCACAATTTACCGTAATTTTTGCCCTCCTCTAGTTTATTAGAGGCGTGTTGCGGAATATCTTCTAATAAAGCTTGTTGCAATTCCACTTTAAGCTGTTCGGTATTTTCCAATAGCCCTTGTTTTTCATCACGTTCAATTTCTTTTAAACGTTCAAAATAAAAGGCTTTATTTAACGTATCGCGTTGTACTGATGGTTTTTGTATGCTTTTTTTCAAGAGTGGAAAGAAACAAACCAAGGCAGCGATCAGCGTTAGTGCAAGAATGCTTAACCATAACGTCATTTGTTATTCTCCTTGTTTAATAGCTCATTTAAGCGCTGTTGCTCCTCTTCACTTAAAGCGGTTGTCGTGGCAGTCTCGCATTTTGTTGCCACGGAAAGCGTTTGTGACTGTTTACGACGAAAAACAAACAATACGCCAAACAAAATTAAGATAATCGGTGCTCCCCAAAGAACCACGGTTGCCGGCGTAAGTGGCGGATCATAAGTCACAAAATTACCGTAGCGATCCACCATGTACTTCACCACCTCTTCTCTGGATTTGCCTTCTTGTAACAACTCAAAAACTTTACCACGCATATCAACTGCAATAGTCGCATTAGAATCGGCAATATTATTATTTTGACATTGTGGACAACGCAATTCTTGGGTTAAAGAATGATAGTCATCTTCTTGCTGTGACGAACTGAAATTCAGTGCATCGATGGCACCAAATGCCGTTACACTAAAGAAAAGTGCGGTAGAAAATAAAAGTGTTTTTCTCATCACTCCTTCCCTCCGCCTAATTTTTGATAAATCGGCAGTAACGTTTCCTGCCAAACTTTTTCATTCACATCACCGGCATAGCGATAATGAATCACGCCATTGCCATCTACAATGAAGGTTTCCGGTGCACCGTACACGCCGAGATCTAAGGCGAAAGATCCTTTTTCATCTTTCAATACCACTTGATACGGATTGCCTAAATCATTGAGCCATTTTATTGCTTTCGCACTGCTGTCTTTATAATCGAGACCGATAATCGGCACCCCCTGTTTTGCGAGCTGATTCAAGTACTGATGCTCGGCATAACAGGTCGGACACCACGTTGCCCACACATTTAACAAAAGCGGTTTGCCTTGTTTGAACAGCGATTCGTCATAGCTTTTATCTGCGGCAAATAAATCCTGCAAGGTTTTTGCCGGCACCGGTTTCCCGACTAACGCTGACTCTAAGGCTTTCGGATCATCCCCTTGTGCATTGCGTTGCAGTTGCACCAAAAACGCCGCCACCAAAGCAAGAAAAATAATTAAAGGTAAATATAATTTCTTATTCATTAACAATACTCTACTATTTCAATTCAGATTTATTGCACATTGTCTTTAGCTAAAATCTGACTAAACCGATAGCGACGGTCGAACATACACAATACACCACCCAGCGCCATAAACAATCCGCCGAGCCAAATCCAGCGAATAAACGGTTTGTAATATAAACGTAGCGCCCAAGCATTATTGTCTAATTTTTCACCTAACGCAGCATATAAATCGCGACTAAAGCCCCAATCGATCGCCGCTTCGGTCATCGGCATTTTACTGACCGTATAAAGCCGTTTTTCCGCATAAAGTGTGGTTTCGTGTTTTCCATCACGGCTAATATCAATTTGTGCTTTTCCGCCCACATAGTTTGGGCCATTAGCATCGCTGATCCCTTTAAAAGTGAAATCGTAACCGGCGATTTGTACCGTATCACCGACATTCATACGAACATCACGTTCAATGCTGTAATTTTGGCTAAACGCAATCCCCCAAACCGTCATGGCGACACCCAAGTGTGCCAAAATCATGCCCCAGTGCGAGCGAGATAACTTGGTAATACCATGCCAGAAAGTGTCACGATACGTTGCCCGTTGATGCATTTCATAGAGACTTAGCAGCACGATAATGACTGTCATCATGGTGCCGAGCACAGCGCTGACCGTAAGCTTATCTTGTAATAAATACGGCAAGGCAAACCCGGCAATAAGCATGATAATCACACTGGCAATCACCGGCGTGCGAATGGCGGAGAATTGGTCGCGGCGCCATTTCACCAAAGGCCCAATGCCGAGTAGCAAGGCAAATGGCGTCATAATAATCAGGAACATTTGATCAAAGAACGGCGCACCAATAGAAATTGACCCTAAGCCTAATTGTTTGTGTACAAGTGGCAACAAAGTGCCCAACAACACGACACAAAGTGCGGTCATTAATAAAATATTATTTAACAACAACAAGCTTTCACGAGAGTAACGCTCTGCATTGTCACGTGAACGAATTTGACTTCCTTTGTAAGCATACAAGGTCAGTGAGCCACCAATCACCACGATTAAATAGGCCAACACATATAACCCACGCGTCGGATCAGAGGCAAAGGCGTGAACAGAGACCAAAATGCCGGAACGCACCAAGAACGTGCCAAGCAAACATAAAGAGAAGGCTAAAATCGCCAGCAATACCGTCCATGCTTTAAAGGATCCGCGCTTTTCCGTAACCGCCAAAGAATGCAAGAGTGCTGTACCCGCTAACCACGGCATGAAAGAGGCATTTTCTACCGGGTCCCAGAACCACCAGCCGCCCCAGCCTAATTCGTAATACGCCCACCAAGAACCAAGCACAATACCAAGTGTCAAGAATACCCAAGCTGCCATCGTCCAAGGACGAGACCACCGTGCCCATGCCGTATCTAATTTACCGGTCATTAAAGAGGCAATGGAGAAAGCAAATGCCACGGAAAATCCAACATAGCCCATGTATAATAATGGTGGGTGGAAAATTAAACCGATATCTTGTAATAATGGATTTAACTCTTTGCCGTCCACCGGAAAGTCAGGGAATGTACGGGTAAACGGATTGGAGGTAAATAATACAAAAAGCAGGAAGCCAATACTGATAATCCCCATGATGCCCAGTACACGGGCAACTGCCTCTTGCGGTAAACGTTTACTAAACAAGGCAACCGCGGCACTCCACAAAGATAACAACCAAATCCACAACAGCAAGGAACCTTCATGCGATCCCCATACCGCGGATAAACGGTAATAAATCGGCAATGTCGTATTCGAGTTGTTAACGACATATTGCACGCTGAAATCATTGATGGCGAACACATAAAATAGCGCACCAAAAGACACGCTTAAGATGAGAAATAAACCGTACGTCATCGGACGAGCCAATGCCATAAACTGCACATTGCCTTTTTCAGCGCCCCATAACGGAAAAATCGCTAACAACACCGCGATGGCTAAACTCAACGCAAGCGCATAATTTCCTAATTCTGCAATCATTACCGACCTTCTTGTCCTTTCGCTTGACGATCACGTTCACTCTCGCCTTTCAGATCAGAAATCCCCATGGGTTTATGGACTTTTTGCATTTGTTTTTCTAAATCTGGCGGCACATAGTTTTCATCATGTTTCGCTAATACTTCGCTGGCAACCAATAAGGTTGGTTCTTTTAAGATACCTTGCGCCACAATGCCCTGCCCTTCACGGAATAAATCGGGAAGAATTCCTTCGTATTCAACGCTGATAGATGGGCCAATATCATTTAAATCAAACCGCACTTTTAAACTTTTCGGATCACGTTCTACCGTACCGGCAACAACCATGCCACCGACACGAATACGCTGCCCTACTTCCGGTTTTAAATCGGCATCATCATTTTTACCGTAAATGACTTCTGACGGTGTATAGAATAGGTCGATATTTTGGCGCAAGGCATATAACACTAATGTTGTTGCAACCGCCACACCTGCTAACACTAAAATCAGAATAGACAAGCGGGATTTACGTCTTGGATTCATAACGTTTCTCCTTTTTGCTGCATTTTTTGTAAGCGTGCTTCACGTTGTTGTTCATATTTAACGGATTTTAACACCGCACTTTTCCCCATTAGGCTTTGAATCACTAATGCCATAATCAGCAACACACTCAATCCATAAGACAGCCAAACATAAAATCCGTAGCCGCCCATGTTAAGTAAATCACTCCAACTTTGAAAGAACATACTCTCCCCCCAATAAATTAACTCTTTTCTGCCAATGCCTTAACCCAAGGACGTTTGCTATCCTCTTTTAACAGCTCCGTACGATAACGCACTAAAGTTAGCCAAATAGATAACGTTAGAAAACCAAAGATACATAAAATCAGCGGAATCAACATCGGTGTTGCAATAGACGGACGTTCCAATTTCGTAATACTTGCGCCTTGATGCAGGGTATTCCACCATTCCACCGAGAAATGGATAATTGGCAAATTCACGACACCCACGACACATAACACGCTCGCTGCTTTTGCCCCCACATTACGATCTTGAAAAGCAGAATAAATCGCTAATACGCCTAAGTATAAGAAAAATAAAATCAATTCGGCAGTTAAGCGCGCATCCCAGACCCACCAAGTTCCCCACATGGGTTTTCCCCAGATTGCACCGGTAATCAAGGCTAAAAGGGTAAATAATGCGCCAATCGGTGCCATCGCAATCATGGCTAACTGCGCTTGTTTAATCTGCCATACTAATGCCACTAATGCCGCCACCGCCATAGAGCCATAAACGCCCATAGACCAAATGGCCATCGGTACATGCACGTACATAATACGGAAGCTATTGCCTTGTTGATAATCCGCCGGCGCAAATGCAACCCCCCAAACAATGCCAACCGTTAATAAAAGTGCGGTTAAAATCGCAAAGAAAGGGCTAAATTTGCCACATAAATGATATTGTGTTTCCGGTTTTGCATAAGGATGTAACCATTTCCACATAAATAATCCCCTATTGATCCAAACTGATGCGTAATGCCGCAGCGATAGCGAATGGCGATAATGTCATCACGCCGGCTAAAATGGCACCTAAAATAGCTAATTGTCCGTTATAAGGCAGGCTCAATCCTGCGGCATCCAACACGGAAGCAGAAAAAATAAGCACAGGAATAAATAGCGGTACAACCAACAAACTGAGTAACACACCGCCTTTA
Organism: Aggregatibacter sp. 2125159857; assembly: GCF_017798005.1. Taxonomy (NCBI): domain Bacteria; kingdom Pseudomonadati; phylum Pseudomonadota; class Gammaproteobacteria; order Pasteurellales; family Pasteurellaceae; genus Aggregatibacter; species Aggregatibacter sp. 2125159857. Next base: position 578,238 of record NZ_CP072548.1, on the reverse strand, counting down.
CGCAAACCGACTGTTAACGCGACACCAATAGCACCAAGACAACTCAATACCGGTGTGCCTAATAATAATGTCAGTACCAACGCCCACCAAATTGGTATTTCCAATGACAACAATAATGCGGCGATAGGTGACAACAAAATCAGCGGCAACCCTGTCAATAACCAATGTGCCAAGACTTTAGCAAGTGCGGTTAAAACCAAAGGTTGCGAGGTGAGCATTAACTGCTCTAAAGAACCATCGATATAATCGTCACGAAAGAGGCGTTCAAAGGACAACAAAGCGGATAACAACGCCGCCACCCATGCCACGCCCGGTGCGATGCGTGACAATAATTCCGGATCCGGTCCGATCACCAAAGGGAACAACGTAATTACAATCAGGAAAAACCACAACGGATTAAGAATCTCCGCCTGTTTGCGCATGGCAATTTGTAATTCGCGTTTAATAATATGCCAAAAGATCATGCCGTTACTCTGTACACTTAAACTGTTCTAAATTGATTTTTTTCAAATGCGCACTCGGCACTTCCTGATGACTGGTTAAGATCACGATACCGCCATTTTGCGCGTGTTGTTCAAAAAGTGCGGTCAACACCGCCACGCCTTTTTTATCGATCGCATTAAATGGCTCATCTAAAATCCATAACGGTGCTTTTGATAACCACAAACGCGCCAATGCAATGCGTTTTTGCTGCCCGGCTGAAAGCTGTGCCGCGGGAATGTCTTCACGCCCCAGTAGTCCCACTGTTTGCAACACATCCCACAGTATTTCATCACCTTGGCGACAAGAGGTAATTTGTTGATAAAAACGCAAATTCTCCCACGCATTCAATTCTGGTTTAATGCCACTCTGATGTCCTAAATACAACAAATCAGAATGAAAAGCTTCGCGCTGTTTAGCAATTGCGTCAGAATTCCACCGCACTTCGCCTTCTAGAGGAGAGGCAAGCCCGGCAATAATGCGTAACAAACTGGTTTTCCCAATACCGTTGTGCCCTTCAATTTGCACAAAATCACCTGCCTGAATGTGTAAATTCACGCGATGAAAAAGGACTTTATCTCCCCGTTGGCAAGCGAGATTCTCAAGAATTAATTGATTGACCATAACAGATTGTTTCACAGACTTATTTTTGCGGGGCATTCTATCATAAGGAAATAAAATCGCAGGTTAAATCACATAACCATTTAGAGGTAGTTTAACCACTTTTTGACTTAGAACAAATTTCGTTCTTTGTTACAAATACGAATACCTCTCATAATGTGCGAAACCCTTGATATAACTGAGTTAATTCGTGGGTTATTCCCGATGTTTAACCGTTAACGTCACGTAGCAAACGACCGCAATCACAGAACAAAGCACCATGGCGAATAACATTGGCGCCGCCGAATTGGTCGGCAATAAAGACACCAAAGATCCCATGCAGGCGCCAATGCCAAACCGTACGCTCCCGACCATAGAATTCGCCGATCCTGCCGAATTGGGGAACTTTTCTAAAATAGAGGCCATCGCATTAGAGGAAATCAATGGATTTTGTCCAACAAACACTGCTACGCCCAGCGCCATTGACCAAAAACCCAAATCTAATAACGCCACAAGCAACAACCAGATGCCCGCCAAACCTTGTATCCCAAGCCCCAAACGGAACATGGTCTCCGCCCCCCATTTAGCCACTAAACGCCCATTTAAGAATGAACTAAAGGTCATCACGCCAATGTTCAACATAAAGAAATAGCCGAAATTTTCAGGTTTGATGCCGTAAATCCCGATATACACAATCGATCCTGCCGTTAAAAACGCAAATAAGCCGGCAAAGGCAAAGGACGTTGAGAACATATAACCTAACACCGGTTTTTGTTTCCATAACGCCATAAAATTACGGGCAATAATATTCAAGCGTAACGGAATCCGATTTTCTTTATGATGCGTTTCCGGCACCACAAAAAAGACCAGCAAAATACTCAATAGTCCCATGAAAGCAGTCACATAAAAAATGGCGTGCCAATGGAAAAAATAGACAATATAACCGCCGACAACCGGTGCGATCAACGGCGCAATCATAAACACCAGCGTAATTGTCGACATCATTTTGGAAAGTGCATTCTTGTCAAACAAATCACGCAACAATGCGCCCACCAATACCACCGGCGCCGCACCAAAAAAGCCCTGAACAAAACGAAGTGCGGTGAAATTTCCGATAGAATGGATTTGCGTTAAAATCAATGCCGCTATCGCAGAAACCGTTACGCCTAACAAAATAATTGGCTTGCGTCCGAAACTGTCACCGAACGGCCCCCAGAATAATTGCCCCAGTGCCAAACCATAAGCAAAAGCGGTTAGCGTATGTTGCACCTGATCGTTTGTGACCTGTAAATCCTGCGCAATATTCAAAAACGCCGGCAGGTACATATCCACACCCAATGGCGGCAACATGGACAAAATACCCAACGCCACCACAAAAATAAAATTTGTTTTGACTGTTTTATTTGAACTCAAACTAGGATTCTCCACCTAAGTATGCGATTTCTTCCTCTGTTAGAGGACGAAATTCTCCTTCTGCCAAATGTTCATCTAACACCACACCACCGATCTTCCAACGATGTAATGCGACAACTTTATTCCCCAACGAGGCAAACATCCGTTTAACTTGATGATAACGCCCTTCGCTCAGGGTTAAATTCACGTTGTAATCATCTAAAATTTCTAGTGTAGCAGGTTTGGTCAGTTCTTTCTCGCCACGCAACAAAATGCCGTCAGCACAAGCCTGCACATAATCCGCTTCAACAGGATCGGCCAAGGTGACCAAATACGTCTTCTCACAATGAAATTTGGGTGAAGTAATTCGGTGCGACCACTGACCGTCATCTGTCAGCAACACCAAGCCTGTGGTATCCACATCCAACCGCCCAGCACTGTGCAAACGGGCAGATAACGGATAATCAAAAAATTGATAAATGGTCGGATAATCGCCATCTTCATGGGAGCAAATGTAACCTTGCGGTTTGTGCAACATAATGTATTGCCCGTTTTCTACCCACGTCAAGCGCTCACCATCATAACAAACTTCATCATCAGGGCTCACTTTCACCGCCCCGCTCTTTTCAATTTTACCGTTAACGGTGACCGCACTTTGACGTAATACTTTTGCTGCCTGTGAACGGGTTAAACCGGTTGTTTCCGCTAAAAATTTATCTAAACGCATAAAAATTCCTTGTTTATTTTCACCGCTATTATAGCTTCAATTTCATTTCAGTGCCTGAGAAAACAAAATAAAAAAGACTAAGCACAATGCAGTACAGTGCTTAGTCTTTAAATAAAAATAAACCGAATGTTAACGGCAAATCATCCGATTGCCCTCACATTAGCAGGAAGAAAATTACGCAAAGGCTTGTAATTCCGGATTAATTGGCGTATCCGCAAGGTTATTCACATAGTTACACAATGTTGCCAGACTTACCCCTAACACGACATCAATGGCGTTTTCTTGGGTATAACCTGCCGCATAAAATGCTTGTTGTTGCGCAGCTGTGAGTTTTGCTTTTTGTAAAATCACTGCCAAGGTAAAGCGCGCTAGTGCATCAAGCTTATCGTCTTGTTCAATGCGTGCTGTGGCGCGAATTTGATTCACCAGTGTTTCTTCAAGTTTCAACACTTTCAACGCAATTTTAGTGTGCCCAGCAACGCAAAAGCCACACCCATTCACCACCGCCGCCGTAATTTGAACCACTTCACGTTCTGCCGCCGTTAAACTATTACGACCATTAATCGCGCCCACTGTGCGATAGGTTTCCAATGCTGTTGGCGCATTGGCTAACACGCCAATTAAATTCGGAATGAAGCCATTGGCATTTTGTACGGCTTTTAACGCCTCTTTCGCGGCTTCCGGCGCGCTTTCAATCGTATGAATAGGAAATGCTGACATAATAAACTCCTTACATAAATCACATAATGTCACCTTTGACATACTACAGGAGAGTGCAAGCATTAAAAAAGAAATAAAGGCTATGCCATAGATTCAAAAGTTATAAAGTGCGGTCAAAAATCCCTTGATTTTTTTCACTTCGGTTCGACATTCCGCTTTGTATCTTGAATAACCTTGTGGATAACTTGGTGAAAACAGGAAACAATCTGCTTTTAAATTTTGCTGCTCTCAGATTTTACCTAGGCATAGTCGCTGTGAATTAAATTTTTAGCATCCAATGGGATGATGTGCTCATGACGCTATTCACGTTATTTTTTTCATCAATGCCACCGAAAAAATTCCCCTGTTCACCCATATTTTCACCAAGTTCAGACAGTGATTCAGCCGCCTGTGAGTTATTCAGTATTTCTGTGGATAAAATTGTGTTTTCACCAAGGAATAACTCAAAATAACATTTCAAAACCGAAGTTACGCTTTAAAAATTTTTAAATTTATCTTTATTTATCAATAAATTAACAACAAATTAACCTCTATTCACAAATGCCACATCAATGTCATTTTTTGCTGTCTATTTATTGTTCAATACTAATTTTGTGTAAGACTAAAGAGCCTGTAAATATCTTGTCCAATCAAAATATTGTCCCGGATCGATTTTTCTCCCCGGCGAAACATCACAATGGCCGACAATGCGTTCCTTGGTAATTAACGGATAAGCCTGCATAATCACCTGTGTTAAATGCTGTAAAGACGCATATTGTTGCGTGGTAAACGGTTGCTCATTGCTTCCTTCCAATTCAATCCCGATGGCAAAATCATTGCATTTTTCCCGTCCCTCAAAACAGGAAACGCCTGCGTGCCAAGCGCGATCATTAAAATTCACATACTGGGTTATCTCGCCTGCTCGATTAATCAAGCAATGTGCCGACACCCGAAGTGTGCTGATCTCGGCAAAATAAGGATGACGATGAGGATCCAATTTGCCTTGAAAAAAATCATCAATATCACTGCTGCCAAACTGCTCCGGCGGCAGGCTGATGTAATGAATAATCAATAAAGAAATATCTTGCGGATCAGGACGCAGATCAAAATGGGGGGATATTACTTTGCGGGTATTGGTCAACCAGCCGTTATCAATTTTGAGTGTTTTTTCTGTCATATGAATCTTATTTTTGCGATCAGAATCCCACAAAAGTGCGGTCAACTTTCGCTGTGTTTCTTCCTTTATCACAAAATACCAAAACAAAATAATCCCAAATTTTATTTTACAAAGGTAGGTTTTATGAAAAGTCAGTCCGCATTTTTCTCCGTGAAATCCATGAAAAAAGGGTTTACATTAATTGAATTAATGATCGTCATTGCGATCGTGGCAATTTTAGCCACTATCGCCATTCCATCTTATCAAAACTACACCAAAAAAGCGGCAGTTTCCGAACTGTTGCAAGCCTCTGCGCCACTTCGTGCTGAAGTGGAATTGTGCATTTATAACACCGGCAAAACAGAAGGCTGTAGTGGCGGACAAAATGGCATTCAACCCGACATCACAAATGCCACACAAAAATATGTCAAATCCACGGCGGTTAAAAACGGTGCCATCACAGTGGTCGGAAAAAGCACATTAGACAATGTTACTTATACCCTAACGGCATCCGGTGGCACCTCAAATGGCGTTACATGGACGGCCTCTTGCGGCACTAACGCCGACATCTTCCCGGCAGGTTTTTGTTCATAATCACGGGGCGGTGGCTTGATGCAGCATTTGGTGGAATCTTCCTATACGATCCGTAGCCAACAAGGCGATCTCTTTACGATTACGCCCGAGTTATGGCAACAAAACCAACAGCAACAAAGCGTTCTTTTGCGTTATTTGGCGCTACCATTAAAAGAAGAACCACAAAAATTATGGCTAGGGTTGGATTCCTTAGCCAACCTTGCCGCTTGTGAAGCGTTTTCCTTTTTAACCGGGAAAAATATTGAGCCGGTACTCATTGAACCTGCCGTGTTAAAAAAGGCCTTGCAGGATTTAGTGCCACATCAAGAAAAACTCGATGAAAATCAACCGCTCTTTTATTCCGTCACGCCTCAGGAGCAACAAGAACAATTCTCCGATGAGCCAACGATTCAGTTGCTTAACCAAATTTTTGAAAACGCCACCACCAAAAAAGCCTCCGATATTCATTTAGAACCGCAAGCGGATTTTTTACAAGTCCGTTTTCGTATTGACGGCGTATTGCAAGTGCAAAATACCATTGCGCAGGCGCTCGCCAACCGACTAATTTCCCGTTTGAAATTACTGGCGAAATTGGACATCAGCGAAACCCGCCTGCCGCAAGACGGACGGTTTCAGTTTAAAACGACGTTTTCCGATATTTTGGATTTTCGGCTCTCCACACTCGCGACGCATTTTGGTGAAAAAGCCGTCTTGCGTTTACAACAAAACCGCCCCGTACAGCTGGCTTTTAGTGAACTGGGCATGACGGAACAACAGCAACACACCTTTCGTCATGCGCTCAGCCAACCGCAAGGGCTGATTTTAGTCACTGGTCCGACAGGAAGTGGCAAAAGTATTTCGTTATATACGGCATTACAATGGCTCAATACGCCCGAGAAACACATTATGACGGCGGAAGATCCCATTGAAATTCAATTGCCGGGCATTATCCAAACCCAAGTCAATCCTCAAATCGGCTTAGATTTCAGTCGCTTGTTGCGTACCTTTTTGCGTCAAGATCCCGACATTATTATGTTGGGTGAAATTCGTGACGAAGAAAGTGCCGCCATGGCTTTACGGGCGGCGCAAACCGGCCATTTGGTATTATCGACGCTACATACCAATGATGCCCCTTCAGCTATCTCACGTTTACAACAACTTGGCATTCAACAACACGAAATCGATAGCAGTTTATTATTGGTGATCGCCCAACGCTTGGTGCGTAAACGATGCCAAAAGTGCGGTGGAAATGCCACGCGTTTTTGCGATTGTCATCAAGGCTACCAAGGTCGAATCGGTGTTTATCAATTCCTTCAGCCTGATGTATCACAAACCTCAGGTTATCAATTGGATTTTCAGAATTTATATGCCAGCGCATTAGAAAAAGTGAAGTCGCAAGTGACGGATTTAGCCGAAGTGCAACGGGTATTGGGGCAACCAAATGCGTAAACTGAAATTATTCAAGTGGCGTGGAATCAACCGTTTACAACAAAAGCAGAAAGGCACGATTGTGGCAGAAAGCGCCATGATAGCGCAACAACAGCTAATGTCACGCGGTTTACAACACATTAAACTGCAACAAAATTGGCAATTAAACAGCAAGCCTAAAAACGCCGAAGTCTGTGCGTTGCTTTCTCAGTTGGCGACCTTATTACAAGCGGCGGTTCCGTTAAAAAATAGTCTGCAAATTTTGTTACAACATTGCACCAATATTGCGCTAAACAGTTGGTTGCGCCAACTTTTAAAGGATATTGAAAGCGGTTTGGCATTTTCCCAAGCCTTAGAAAAACAACACTTAGAAAAACAACATGCCTATTTAACCTATCAAGATCGCCAATTGATTAAAGTCGGTGAAATGACGGGCAAGTTACCCACCGTATGCCATGAAATCGCGCAACACAAACAGCAGGCATTGGCGTTGCAACGCAAGATTCGAAAAATTCTGCTTTACCCAGTGTTGGTACTTGGCATATCGCTGATTTTAACCGCACTTTTACTGCTGTTTATCGTGCCGCAATTCGCTGAAATGTATGACAGCAGTAGTGCGCAACTCCCGACTTTCACCCAAGTGCTACTCACACTGTCGCAAGGATTACAGGATTATTGGCTGCATCTGTTAATTTGTATGACGTTGACTATTCTGTTTATTCGCGCCCGCTTGAAACATTCCCCTTGGTTTAATCGGCAAAAAATCCGAATAATCAATGCCATGCCTGTACTGAATCGCATCGTGCAACTTTCTCGTTTGGTGGGATTTAGTCGCAGTTTATTTTTAATGTTACAGGCGGGCGTGCCGCTGAATCAGGCTTTGCAGTCGTTTTTACCACAAAATCCAAGTTGGCAAAGATCGCCAAACGTGCAAGGCGATTGGCTGTTAATCGAAGAAGTGCAATCCATTTTACACTGGCTACAACAAGGTTATGCCTTCTCCGCCAGTGTGAGTAGCCAGATTTTTCCGTTGGCGGCACAACAAATGTTACAGGTGGGCGAACAAAGTGGTCAGCTCCCTAAAATGTTGCAATTTATTGCCAACGATCATCAACAACAATTGGACTATCAGATCGATCTGCTGTCACAAATGCTGGAGCCGCTGTTGATGGTCATTATCGGTGGGCTGATCGGCTTAATTATGCTCGGGATGTATTTGCCGATTTTCAATATGGGCGCGTTGGTGCAATGATAGGCGTGGCATTTGTATTGGCAGGTTGGTTTGTTGGGCGCGTGATTTATGGCTATGTACATCACTTTGCCTTCCGTTTAAGTCAAGAAATTCATGCAGCCTATGTTGAAATTTACCCTGAAAATCCACCGCACTTTGCGCCGGAGAAATCCATATTGACGCCCATTCAAACCAAGATTTCCCAACCTTATTACTGCCTCTTTTTCGCCTTATTATTTGCCCTTTGCAATTGGCTAAACGAAGACATCTTCACGGCAATATGTTGGGCGTGTTTTTGTAGTTTATTATTCGCCATCTCGGTGGTGGATGGGTATTACCGCTTAATTTCTCCCGCCCTATGCCAAAACCTGTTTGCCCTCGGATTAGGCGCAGCCTATTGGCAAATTACGCCCCTTACACTGGAACAAAGCCTGCAAAGTGCGGTCATTTTTTTCGGTGTTTTTTCTCTTATCTACTACGGCGCCAAAGGGTATTACAAACAAGAAGCCTTCGGGCGTGGCGATTGCTGGCTTGCCTTGGGATTAGGCGCGTTTTTCTCTTATGAGCAATTACCCGCCTTTTTATTACTTGCTTGCCTCTTGGGCTTGGTTTATGCACTTTACGGCAAGCTAAACCAACGTCACTTAACCGCCATTCCTTTCGGCCCGTTTCTTTGCTTGTCCGGCGTACTGTGTCAGTTGCTTAATTGAAGCCATGGTCTTATGATCTACACATTCTCAATAGGCTTTTCAGGAAATCAACATGACTTATGTGGTAGGTCTCACAGGGGGAATCGGTAGCGGCAAAAGCACCATCGCCAAATTATTTACCGAACTCGGTGTACCGGTTATTGACGCCGATATCGTGGCGCGTCAAGTAGTCGAAAAAGGCTCTCCTTTGTTACAACAAATCGTGGCACACTTTGGCACGGAAATGCTGTTAGAAAACGGCGAACTCAATCGCGCCGCCTTGCGGGAAAAGGTGTTTCATCACGAAACCGAAAAGCAATGGCTGAATCAATTATTACACCCCGCCATTCGCACCGAAATGCTTAACCAACTGGCACAACAACGTGCGCCTTATTGCATTTTTATGGTGCCTCTATTAATAGAAAATAAACTGACCGCACTTTGCCAACGGGTGTTGGTAGTGGATGTGAGCGAACAAACCCAACTGACGCGGGCAAGTCAACGCGATAACAATTCGTTGGCATTAATCAAAAATATCATGCAATCGCAAGTCAGTCGCTCGGAACGCCTACAACACGCCGATGATGTCATCAATAACGATGCGGATTTAAGCGAAAGCCTGCTGCAGTTAAAGCAAAAAGTGTTAGACTTACACCATCATTATTTACAACTTGCGGAGAAATTTAATGACTGACGAGACCTTTAGCGTGCCTTGCCCGATTTGTCATAAACAGGTTGAATGGTCGGAACAAAGCCTCTACCGACCATTTTGTAGTAAACGCTGCCAGTTAATTGATTTGGGCGAATGGGCGGCGGAAGAAAAAGCGATTCCTTGTGATACCGCCGATTTTGCCGAAAACGGTTTATTAAATGAAGACAGCGATTGGGTGAAACACTAATGCAAATTCAACATGAAGAAAATCACGGGCAAGGCGCCTTTTTTATTTTAGATGATCAACAACAACGCGTTGCGGAGCTAACCTATTATTTTATCGATGAAAAAACGATTAATGCCAATCATACTTATGTGTCCGAAACCTTGCGCGGACAAGGTGTGGCGGATAAGTTATATCAAGCGTTGGTCGCTTTTATTCAAGAAAATCAACTGAAATTAGTGCCAAGCTGCAGTTATATTGCAAAAAAATGGCAGTGGGATAACCCGTAAGATTGAGATTCTAATACTATCTTGTTAAAATCTACCGCACTTTATGTGCAAACATAAATTGTTCGGATGAAGGTAGCTGGAGAGCGGGGAATTGACCCCACGCCGACGAGGTAAAATCTTTCAGGCGCGATGGCAGGGACTGTTACTGGACGAACCCTTGGAGAGATCCGTGTGCAACATTTAGCACTCACGGACGCCGAAGGCGCAAAGAAGCCGTAAAACAAGGCTTTTCAAACGCTCAGGCAAAAGGACAGGGGCAGAAGATTTCGGTTGGTATAGCGCAATTTCATTGTGTTATTTTCTATTTTATCTATCCGCAAAATTCTTTTCGCCTCCTTGTAATCAGGTTATTTACGAGGAATTTCAAATGTCATTAGAAGACGTTTTATCTGCAATCAACACATTCGTGTGGGGTCCCCCCCTTCTTATTTTATTAGCCGGCACAGGATTATATTTAACGCTGCGGCTGGGTTTCATTCAAATCACACAGTTACCGCGCGCATTGCGTTATTTATTCAAGCGAGATTCCGGTCTTCAGCAAAAAGGGGATGTGTCTTCTTTTGCTGCCTTGTGCACTGCTCTCGCCGCCACTATCGGCACGGGGAACATCGTAGGTGTTGCCACCGCCGTGCAGGCCGGTGGTCCGGGTGCCATTTTCTGGATGTGGTTGGTTGCATTACTCGGCATGGCAACCAAATATGCGGAATGTTTACTGGCGGTGAAATATCGTGTGCGTGACAAAAACGGCTTTATGGCGGGCGGTCCGATGTATTACATCGAACGCGGTCTCGGCTTAGGCTGGTTAGCCAAATTATTTGCCATCTTCGGTGTATTGGTGGCGTTTTTCGGCATCGGCACCTTCCCGCAAGTAAATGCGATTACGCAAGCCATGAACGACACCTTCAGCGTGCCGATCGAAATCACCGCCGCTATCATTACTTTGCTTGTTGGGCTCATCATTCTTGGTGGTGTGAAGCGCATTGCGCTGGTGTCCTCTTACATCGTACCCTTTATGGCGGTATTTTATGTGGCGACATCCATCATCATCATTTTATTAAATTTAGATAAAATTCCGACCGCACTTGGCCTGATTTTACACAGTGCCTTTAACCCTGAGGCCGCATTGGGCGGTGCGCTGGGTTTCACGGTCATGAAAGCGATTCAATCAGGCGTGGCGCGGGGGATTTTCTCCAATGAATCCGGCTTGGGAAGCGCACCCATCGCCGCTGCCGCCGCGCAAACTAAAGAGCCGGTGCGTCAAGGGCTAATTTCCATGACAGGGACATTCCTTGATACCATCATCGTCTGCACCATGACGGGAATCGTATTAGTACTCACCGGCGCATGGCAAGCACCGGGCATGGCGGGCGCTGCGGTGACAAACTACGCTTTCTCACAAGGGTTAGGATCCTCTGTCGGTGCGACTATTGTCACCGTCGGCTTATTGTTCTTCGCCTTTACCACAATTCTAGGCTGGTGTTATTACGGTGAACGCTGTTTTGTATATTTAGTCGGCATCAAAGGCATTAAGCTCTATCGTTTAGCCTTTATTATTTTGGTCGGCTGTGGTTCATTCATTCACTTAAACTTAATTTGGATTTTGGCGGACATTGTGAACGGCTTAATGGCGATTCCTAACTTAATCGCCTTAATTGGGTTGCGAAACGTGATTATTGAAGAAACCAAAGATTACTTTGCTCGTTTGAATACCCATAAATCCGATCTTGACGGTATGGCGTAAAAATAACAATCCGCACGTAAAACGTGCTGTTTTTAGGCTCCCCTATAAGGATCTATACTTCACAAGCCCCTCAAGGAGCTTGTGAAAACCGGTAACCGTGTTTATTTTCATATCTCTATTTTAGTGAATTGTAGCGTGCAACTTGTTGCACGAAATCGTGAATGCCAGAAAGAGTTAAATAACGTTCCGTGCGTGATTTGGTCGTGCATCAAGATGCACGCTACGCATGAAATCGTGAATTACGTATCGAGGTTAATTATTCGTGCAACAAGTTGCACGCTACGAGAGGTTAAATTTGGCTCCATATGCATAGCGTATGGTTTTTATAGCCAGACTTTGGCTGGCTATAATAAAAAAAGCGGGGCTAAAAAGCCCCGTTTTTTATGATACCTTGCGGTGTCTTATTTAGACTTGCGTTTAGCCGCCTCTGTCGCCGCTTTGGTTTTTTCATCCATTTTGACGCTGATATTATGATCCACCACCACATTCATATTAATGGTGATGCCCTCTTTAGGAGTTTCTAATTGAATGGTTGGTTTACAACCGGAAAGCAGGAGAGAAACGGCAAGCAAACCCCAAAAGTGCGGTGATTTTTTCAGATGTTTTTTCATTGTTCTAAATGTCGATAAAGTTGATATTGTAAATTTTGTTCAAATTGCGAGCCGTAGTCAACCATATCCCAAAGCTCAAACATATTCTCTTGATGGGTGTAATTCAAAGTAATTGGATGGTGAGGCCGTCTAGTAGGATTAAGCCCCGTGATCGTAGCCCCCAATGTCATGTTTCCGTCAGGCGTCAAATTCAAGTTAGCGTGAGATTTTTCCAATTCCATTTCTTTTAATAAATCCACTAACATCCGCTCTGTTAAACCGCCTTTTTTCAAACTACTCACCATATTATCGTGAAGTTTAATCTTCAATTTTCCGGCTTGTTCAAGACGCCCGTTACAAATTAAACAGGCATTATGCCCTAACCAGAACGGCAAGGAGGCATTAACCCGTCCGCTGACGCTCACTTGGTTATATTGTGCCAATTCCATCACTTGCGCTAAATCAATGTTGTCAAAATGCAACACGGCTATTTTGTGTTGAGGGAAACTCAAACTGGGCACGCTAAGCAAACCGTCAAACACGCCGACCTTCACTTTTTGCAAAGTTAGTGGTTGCTTGGCGGAGTTAGGGTAAGTACCAAATACATCAAAAGCCGCTTCACGTATGGCAAGCGCACCCACGCGGATATTTTTCGCCGCGACCTGAATCGGTTTTGTGCGTGCGGTTCGTAGGGCAAGTTTTTGATAATTTATTGGAAAACGAATCGTCAACGCTTGAATTTCTCCATCAGGGAAGGTGATGCCAACATTGCGCAAATTAAATTCTCCCTGTAACGCCACGCCATCCTCGTTAATCACAAAATCACTGCCCCCTTGAATGCTGCCATGGCGAATAATCCATGACCATTGTTGTGGGAATAAGGATTGGAACACTTTCGCCGATTGCCCTTGCCAGCGAATGTTGCCATTCAGTGCCTGATTTTCATAACGGGCGGTAACGTCAATCGGACCAAGCGCACCGGCTTTTAAATCCCCTGCCAAATTGAAATTATCGATACTTTTTCCTTCAATCCCCACGCCAAATACCGGACGAACAAAGCGTCCGCCATACGCAAATTCAATCCACTCCGTTTGGGCCTGGAGTAGCCCGCGAAGATGCGCTGCTTCATAATCCCAACGTAGGCGATCTTTCAATTCCAATGTCAAAGGTGCCATTTTCACTCCACTGGTATGCACATTGCCGGAATGGGCAGAAAGTTGATTTAATTCAATATGATCCGCTTCCCAAAAGCCCACACCTTTTATGTTCACCGGCGTATTCAAAGAGGTCCAGTGCGCCTCACCGTCAATCGTCCAATCCCAACGGTTCGCTGCACGCATTTCTGCTGCGCGTAAATTTTGCTTTTCATCACGCAAATCAAACACGGTTTTAATTCCGGCAATAAACTCATGTGCCTGTCCATCAAGCTTTAAATTTAACTGCTTAAACTGTGGGGTGAATCCTTGTAAAGTGGCTTGCAGACGCCCCTCTAAACCATAGCGTCCCACTTGTATGTTATCCAACGGCAGGCGTGCATGGATTTTAGTATCAGGTTGTACATTATCCATTTTGAACACGGAACCAGGGCGGAACAGCAGCGTAGGTGCCTCAAAAACACCGCTAATATGGTAGTCTAAATTAGTTTGTGCCACAGTGTTGTTATAGCGTAAGTCACCACGCGTTTTGAGATCAAAGTTCAGTTGGTTTTTATCTGCACCGCCACCAATTTCACCTTTTTTACCCGATATCACAATTTCGCCTTTGCCGAGTTCACCAAAGGTTTGCACGATCACATCCACATCGGTTTCCAAGGGTAACCAACCCTCTTGCGGTTTATGCAAGGCTAAACCGAAGAAGCCTTTGATCGGCTGATAACCGTCAAACGTCCAATAAAATGTTCCCCAGTTAATGGCTAAACCATCGGCAGTAAACGTAAAAGGCACATCTAATAACGGTTTATCACGGCTTAAATCCTGTGCGTTGATTTGTCCTTTCTCACCGTTCCAGCTCAATTGAAGCGCGCCTTTGTTCACACTAAAATCGGCATTTTGCCAATCCACGCGTAGTTCGCCTTGCTGCGGTAATTGAGACAATTCCTCTTGTAACTGAGTAGAAAAATGCAAATGATAGGTTTGTCCGTTAAGCGGTTGGTAATCGGTTTGTCCCTGCCATTGGAACGAATGGTTTAGGCGAGCGAGCGTCGATTGATGATGTAAAATCACATGATCATCATGAGTCTTCGCATTGGCAGTTAATTGCAAACGATGACCGTCATAATTTGCGGTTGCTGCAATATCAGCATCCAACAGCGCACGTAGCCTAGGTGGTATATCCAGTGCCTGGCTATTCTCCAATCGAAAATGCTGAACATTTACCTCTACAGACGGGAGAACGGAAAAAAGTGCGGTCAAATTTGGCGATGTTTTTGTCTCATCAGAGGAAGGCAATCGATTGAGGCAGTCATAATCCACCCCGGCATGCGCCACGTCAAGTTGACGAAGCTCCCACCAATGAAGACGCACATCACTGAATGTCGCCAAAGTACATTGCCCTGCCCGAATATCCAGTTCGGGCAGTTGCAAACCGGTGATGTGTAAATGCCATCGTTCAGGCAGTTGCAAGTCATAATCTGGTGCGAGAAAGCGGTTAACCCATGTTTCGACTTGTTTCGGCGTGATCCACCACGGTAACGCGCAAATGATCGCCACCGTTAATACTATCAATCCAAGTAAGCAACCGCACCATCGCTTCATACTATTTACCGTTCATCGCTAATGCTAATTTTTCTTTATCCAAGGCATTTTCCCAGCGCGCCACAACAATGGTCGCACAGGCGTTACCCACCAAATTCGTTAACGCACGGCATTCGGACATAAAACGATCAATCCCCAAAATTAACGCCATGCCCTCAACCGGCAGCCCCGGAACCACGGAAAGTGTGGCGGCTAATGTAATAAAACCGGCACCGGTTACGCCGGCAGCACCTTTTGAACTTAACATCGCAACAAACAACAAGGTAAATTGCTCGCTAATGGAAAGATCCGTATTGGTGGCTTGCGCAATAAATAATGCGGCCATTGTCATATAGATATTTGTACCGTCCAAATTAAAAGAATAACCGGTCGGCACCACTAATCCCACCACTGATTTTTTACAACCGGCCGCCTCCATTTTTTGCATTAAGGTCGGCAACGCGGCTTCTGAGGAGGATGTTCCTAAGACTAACCACAATTCTTGCTTAATATAGCGCACCATTTTCAAAATAGAGAAACCGTTATAACGTGCGACCGCGCCTAAGATAAAAATAATAAATAATAAGGACGTAATATAAAACGTCACAATTAAAAGCATCAAATGGCTAATGGAACTTAACCCGTATTTTCCCACGGTGAACGCCATCGCGCCCAATGCGCCTAAAGGGGCAACTTTCATCAAAATTGACACCACCTTAAACATCGGCGCTGTCGCCAGTCGTAGGAGTTCCGTAATAGGCTGTGCTTTGTCGCCCACCGAAGCCAATGCTACCCCAAACAACACGGAAATAAACAAGACTTGCAGAATATTACCCTCTACTAATGGGCTTAATACGGTGGTAGGAATGATGTTCATTAAGAAAGCCGTTAGCGTGCTATCCTTCGCTTTCGCAACATATTCTGACACTTTTTCGGAGGTTAATGACGCCGGATCAATATTTAATCCTGCTCCGGGTTCAATAATATTGGCCACAACCATTCCGATCACAAGCGCCAACGTCGAAAAGGTCACAAAATACAGCATCGCCTTTCCGGCAACCCGCCCAACCGCTTTCATGTCGTTCATACCGGCAATACCGGTAACAACGGTCAGAAAAATCACCGGTGCGATAATCATTTTAACCAGCTTAATAAATGCTTCACCTAACGGTTTTAACCCGGCACCGAAATCAGGGAAAAAATTCCCTAATAAAATACCGATAATAATCGCAATAATGACTTGCACGTATAAGCTTTGATAGAACTTCGGTTTACGCGGTAGCATCGCCTGAGATGGGGTATCAACGCTTAACATAGACTATCCTCGTTTTGTGAAAGTGATGGGCGCATTTTGCCCGCAAAAAAAGCAGGTAATTTATCTGCTAATTAAATTAAACACAATCTTTATTTGTTTACGTTACGATGATTTACACATTTCGCTGATTTTCATTGAAAAACGTCAAAATAGGCGATAAAAAATGCGCTTAACATTAAGCGCATTCTAATGATGAATTGTCGTCCTTTACTGGATTAACTCAACCGGCACTTTAACCACTAACTTTTTAATTTTGGCAGATTGTCCGTTCACGTTACAACAAGGTTTATGGGGTTCATAAGGATAGAACACCGCAAACATATTCGGCACTAAAGTAATCGTGCTTTTGTTATCGATGTCTTGAGTGAGTTGGTAATCATCATCTTCGTGATAGGCTTCGTATTTATTTAAGTCGGGATAGGTTGCGCCGATTTCAATATTTTCCACACCACAAATCAGGACTTGAATATCCAAATAGTTATGGTGCAATTCTGCTTTTTTGCTCGCAGCGTCAGCCAGTTCAGGTTCCATCACGTTCATGTAAATGCGATTGGTGATGTCATGACGGCCAACCTCTAATTTTGCTAAATCCAACCCTTTTAAATACTCACAGGTTTCGGCAATGACTTTTGGTAAGCCGAGTTTAAAATCGGTACGGGTTAAATCTCCAATTAACATGTTTCCTCCTTTTTTACTTTGAAAACTGGAGTGATTTTATCATCAACATTATTTTTCAGATAGTCATAAATGGGAATTGCGTAAATAAAGTTACCCATCAAGGCAAAAGCTCTGTATAATGCCTGCGTTTTATTTTCTAAATTAGCGTGCGGCTAACAAAAATGATTTTGTGTCGTAGCCGGTAAAAGTGCGGTGGTTTTTAAGATTATTTTTGCTAGTCGCAAATTGGAAAATAAAACATTGTGATTACTCATTTAAAAAGGAAAACATAGTGAATCCAATTGTTAAACAATTTAAATACGGTCAACATACCGTCACTTTAGAAACCGGCGCCATTGCTCGCCAAGCCACTGCTGCTGTGATGGCAAGCATGGACGACACCACTGTATTTGTGACTGTGGTCGCCAAAAAAGAGGTGAAAGAAGGTCAAGATTTCTTTCCATTAACCGTTAACTATCAAGAACGTACTTATGCTGCCGGCCGTATTCCGGGCGGTTTCTTCAAACGCGAAGGTCGTCCGTCTGAAGGCGAAACCTTAATTGCCCGTTTAATCGATCGTCCAATTCGTCCGTTATTCCCGGAAGGCTTCTTCAATGAAATCCAAGTGATTGCCACCGTGGTTTCAGTTAATCCGCAAATCAGTCCGGATTTAGTCGCCATGATTGGTGCGTCTGCGGCATTAACCTTATCCGGTGTGCCGTTTAATGGCCCGATTGGTGCGGCGCGTGTTGGTTTCATCAACGATCAATTCGTATTAAACCCAACCATCAACGAACAAAAACAAAGCCGTTTGGATTTAGTGGTTGCAGGTACTGATAAAGCCGTATTAATGGTGGAATCCGAAGCGGATATTCTCACTGAAGAGCAAATGTTAGCCGCTGTCGTATTCGGTCATCAGCAACAACAAGTGGTGGTGGAAGCCATTAAAGAATTTGCCAAAGAAGCCGGTAAACCACGTTGGGATTGGGTTGCACCTGAACCAAACACTGATTTAATCAATAAAGTGAAAGCATTAGCTGAAGCACGTTTAGGCGATGCGTATCGTATCACTGAAAAACAAGCGCGTTATGAGCAAATTGATGCGATTAAAGCCGATGTCATCGCACAAATTACCGCTGAAGATGAAGAAGTCAGTGAAGGAAAAATTATTGATATTTTCACCGCACTTGAAAGCCAAATCGTGCGTGGACGTATTATTGCCGGTGAACCACGTATTGACGGACGTACCGTGGATACCGTGCGTGCATTAGATATTTGCACCGGTGTGTTACCGCGTACTCATGGTTCGGCAATCTTTACCCGTGGTGAAACGCAAGCATTAGCCGTTGCCACGTTAGGGACTGAACGCGATGCGCAAATCATTGATGAATTAACCGGTGAGCGTTCTGATCACTTCTTATTCCACTATAACTTCCCTCCGTATTCCGTGGGCGAAACCGGTATGATCGGTTCACCAAAACGTCGTGAAATCGGTCACGGTCGTTTGGCGAAACGTGGTGTGGCAGCGGTGATGCCAACCTTAGCCGAATTCCCATATGTGGTACGTGTGGTATCTGAAATTACCGAATCCAACGGTTCTTCTTCTATGGCTTCCGTGTGTGGTGCTTCTCTTGCCTTAATGGATGCCGGTGTACCGATTAAAGCAGCGGTTGCCGGTATTGCGATGGGCTTGGTGAAAGAAGATGACAAATTTGTCGTGCTTTCCGATATTCTTGGCGATGAAGACCACTTAGGTGATATGGACTTTAAAGTGGCGGGTACGCGTCAAGGTGTAACTGCACTGCAAATGGATATCAAAATTGAAGGTATCACCGCTGAAATCATGCAAATTGCATTAAACCAAGCGAAAAGCGCACGTATGCACATTCTTGGTGTGATGGAGCAAGCGATTCCGGCGCCACGTGCAGATATTTCTGATTTTGCACCACGAATCTACACCATGAAAATTGATCCGAAGAAAATCAAAGATGTGATCGGTAAAGGTGGTGCAGTGATTCGTGCATTGACCGAAGAAACCGGTACTTCCATTGATATTGATGATGACGGTACAGTGAAAATTGCTGCGGTAGATAAGAATGCCGTACAAGATGTGATGGCACGTATCGAAGACATCACTGCCGAAGTAGAAGCGGGTGCCATTTACAAAGGTAAAGTGACTCGTTTAGCCGATTTCGGTGCATTCGTTTCTATCGTAGGTAATAAAGAAGGCTTGGTTCACATTTCTCAAATTGCGGAAGAACGTGTGGAAAAAGTCAGCGACTATCTACAAGTAGGACAAGAAGTGATGGTTAAAGTGGTGGAAATCGATCGTCAAGGTCGTATTCGTTTAACCATGAAAGAGCTTGCTCCGAAAGCAGAAACTGCTCAACACGTATCCGATGATATTGTAGAGCAGGCATAATTTAAATTTTTTCAAAATGTTACGGTACATTATGTGCCGTAACATTTGTTTTTCAACAAGCAATACTCTGCTTTAAGGCTTATAAAGAAATGACGCAACGTAATGGGTTGTCTAATTTCGCGATTTTCCTAACTATTTTATTTTCAGTCTTTGTATTATCAGGCTGTATCGGCTTGAGCAATACCTTTGTGTCTAAAAATAAAGTCGTGTTAGCTGAGCAAAATCCAAGCCAGCATTTTGAACAGGAAGTCATGATTGTTCGAATTAGTCAGGTGTTGCTCGTTGGAAAAATGAGTAATGAAGAACGTGCTTCTCTCCATTTTGAACGGGGCGTGCTTTACGATAGTTTGGGGCTTTGGGCTTTAGCGCGTTATGACTTTACTCAAGCTCTTGCATTGCAACCTAAAATGGCGGCAGTGTATAACTATCTAGGGCTTTATTTATTACTTGATGAAGACTATGACGGCGCATTAGAGGCCTTTAATACGGTTTTCAGCCTCGATCCTGATTATGAATATACCTTCCTTAATCGAGCATTAGACTTCTATTATGTGGGGCGGTATAACCTCGCCGAGCAGGATTTTTTGGCATTTTATCAACGTAATAAATCAGATCCTTACCGTGTTTTATGGCTGTATTTGAATGAATTAAAATTCAAACCGGCCGAGGCACAAAAAAATCTGGCTCAACGTGCTGTTGGGCTTTCTCAGGATTATTGGGGTACCTACATTGTCCAATATTATTTGGGCAAATTGTCAGTTCAGGATCTACAGGCTAAAGCGCAGCAGTTTGCAACAAAAACCGCGACGCAATACGCAGAGATTCTAACTGAAACCTACTTCTATCTAGCAAAACAAAAACTCAATATGGGACAGGTTGATGAGGCTGAGACCTTATTCAAACTGGCTGTTGCAAATCAGGTGTATAACTTTGTGGAGTATCGTTTTGCGGTGTTTGAGCTTTCAAAATTAGGACAACAGGCTCAAGCAGAATAACGGTGAGCATAACTCAACCGGCGGATGCGTTGTAAGGCGCAAAACGACACATGGTAATTAACCTGAAAGCTTTCGTTGAGCTTTCCTTTTATACATTCGAGTATTTTTAATGACTGAAACTAAAATGACTTTCAAGGATTTAGGCTTGCCTGAATTCATTCTTAATGCTGTTGCCGATCTTGGCTTTGAAACACCCTCTCCAATTCAACAAATTTGCATACCGCACTTATTAGAAGGCCGTGATGTACTGGGCATGGCGCAAACCGGTAGTGGGAAAACCGCCGCCTTTTCTTTGCCAATTTTGGCGAAAATCGATCCGACAGAAAAACACCCGCAATTATTAGTGATGGCACCGACCCGTGAATTAGCTATTCAAGTTGCAGATGCATGTGAGCAATTCGTGAAATATGCCAAAGGTATTAATATTGTGACTTTATATGGTGGCCAACGTTATGACATCCAATTACGCGCGTTAAAACAAGGGGCGCAAGTTGTGGTGGGGACACCGGGACGTATTTTGGATCACCTACGCCGTGGCACCCTAAGCCTTGCAGAGCTTAAAGCCATTGTATTAGATGAAGCGGATGAAATGTTGCGCATGGGCTTTATTGATGATGTGGAAACCGTGATGGCGGAATTACCGGAACATCACCAGACCGCACTTTTCTCTGCCACCATGCCGGAGCCGATTCGTCGAATCACCAAACGCTTTATGAACGATCCACAAGAAGTCAAAATTAAAGCGACTCAACAAAGTGCGCCGGATATTGCGCAAAGTTGTTGGTATGTTCATGGCTTCCGCAAAAATGATGCCTTGTTGCGTTTCTTGGAAGTGGAAGATTTTGATGCGGCCATTATTTTCACCCGTACCAAAACCGGCACATTAGACGTGACCGAATTATTAGAAAAACACGGTTTCCGTGCGGCGGCATTGAATGGCGATATGACTCAACAGTTACGAGAACAAACCTTAGATCGCTTGCGTAGTGGTAGCTTAGACATCGTTGTGGCGACAGACGTTGCGGCGCGTGGTATTGATATTGAACGTATTAGCCTTGTGGTGAACTATGACATTCCACTGGATGCGGAATCTTATGTACACCGTATCGGTCGTACCGGCCGTGCAGGACGTTCTGGTCGTGCGTTATTGTTCGTGGAACCGCGCGAACGTCGTTTGTTGCGCAATGTTGAACACCTTATCAAGAAAAATATTGAAGAGGTGGAATTACCGAACCATGAAGTGTTACAAGCTTGTCGCCGTAAAAAATTCAAAGATAAAATTACCGCGCAGTTGGAACATCATGATTTAGATCTTTACCGTGAATTGTTGGAAGATATGTTTACTGCCGACCAATCACAAGAAGACATTGCTGCCGCTATGATGATGTTGTTACAAGGTAAACAAAAACTGATTCTTCCGCCGGATCCGGTGGTGGATAAAAAAGCACGTCGTGATCGTAATGAGCGTGGTGACCGTCGTGAAAATCCACGTTCAGCAGAACGTCGTGGTGAACGTAAAGGCTATGGCAATCCACAACCAATGGATTTATATCGTATTGAAGTGGGTCGCGGAGATGGCGTGGAAGTTCGCCATATTGTTGGCGCGATTGCCAATGAAGGCGATATTAATAGTCGCTACATCGGTCACATCAAGTTGTATGATGATTATTCCACCATTGAGTTGCCACAAGGTATGCCGAAAGAATTGTTACAACAATTTGCGAAAACGCGAGTGTTGAATAAACAAATGCGTATGTCTTTTATCGGCGAAGCCAAAGGCGAGCGTGGTGGTGATAATTTTGGCGGGAAACGTCGTGGCGGTCGTTTTGAAGACAAAGGTTTCAAGGGCGATCGTAAATTTAAAGAAAAATCTCACCGCACTTTTAAAGAGAAACGTGAGTTTAGAAAATAAAAAAGAAGACCGCACTTAAAGTGCGGTCGTTTTTTTAGATAAATTAACAGTCTATGGTAAGAAAGCGCGTTTACTATGGATTACGCTTAAACTTACTAAAATCAGGCGCACGTTTTTCATTAAATGCGTTGCGACCTTCTTGCCCTTCTTCCGTCATGTAGAACAACATGGTGGCATTACCGGCAAGTTCTTGAAGACCGGCTTGTCCATCGCAGTCCGCATTGAGTGCCGCTTTCAAGCAACGTAAAGCAATCGGGCTGTTACGAAGCATTTCGCGACACCAACGCACGGTTTCTTTTTCTAAATCCGCATAAGGCACTACCGTGTTCACCAAGCCCATCTCTAAAGCCTCTTGTGCGTTATATTGACGGCATAAGAACCAAATTTCGCGCGCTTTTTTCTGACCAACGATTCGCGCCATGTAGCTTGCGCCCCAGCCGCCATCAAAGGAACCCACTTTCGGGCCGGTTTGACCATAAATGGCGTTGTCTGCGGAAATAGTGAGATCACATAACATATGCAATACATGACCGCCACCAATGGCGTAACCTGCCACCATCGCCACCACCGGTTTCGGGCAGCTACGAATATCCCGTTGGAAATCCAAGACGTTGAGATGATGCACGCCGCTGTCGTCTTTGTAGCCGCCGTAATCGCCGCGTACTTTTTGGTCACCTCCGGAACAGAAGGCTTTTTCGCCTTCACCGGTCAACACGATGACACCGATTTTTTCATCAAAACGGGCATCAGCAAAAGCGGTGATCATTTCTTTCACGGTTTGCGGACGGAACGCGTTGCGCACTTCCGGACGATTAATGGTGATTTTAGCAATACCGTCAGTGGATTTGTGATAACGAATGTCGGTGTAACCCGCACTGTGATCCACCCACTCAACCGGTGCATATAAAACATCATCTTTTGAATTTTGCATGATAAATTCCTTGAATTTAAGGTTAAAAAAGTGCGGTCATTATAGCGGAAGTTTTCTGAATCTGAAAATGCTCCGCACGGCGATCAACAACACGAACCAGGCACAATAAAAAAGCTGACTTCCCACGAGGAGAAATCAGCTTTTGACATCACTTATTCAGTTATTTAATACGTAGATTAGCGACGTAAACCTAAACGAGCGATTAAGCTGCTGTAAAGTTCAAGATTAGTACGTTTTAAGTAATCTAAAAGTTTACGACGACGGGAAACCATGCGTAATAAACCGCGGCGACCGTGGTGGTCTTTTTTGTGTTCAGCAAAGTGTGCTTGTAAGTGGTTGATTTGTGCGGTTAATAAAGCGATTTGAACTTCGGAAGAACCGGTGTCTTTACCATCGCGACCAAATTCAGCAACGATTTTTGCTTTTTGTTCAGTACTTAGAGACATAATAACTCCTAATATGAAGTGGTTAACGATACATCGTTCGCCGATCTCTAATTCAGCGACGACAAAGGAGTGCAGATTTTAGCCATTGCGCGGCAAAAAAGCAATGAATTTATCTTGGAATAACGTATTTAATTGGGCTGCAAATGCCGTTGGATTTTCTTGATGCGCATTATGTCCTGCCTGTGGAATCAGTCTCAGGTTCAACTGATTTTCTAACGCCATTTGTTTGAATTTATGATCCCGTTCGCCGCAGAAATAATAGATCGGATAAGGGTTGTTTTTGACGTAAGGGCGTAAATCCGGTTGTTTGGCAAGAGACGTTGCTAACAGCATTTTGGCAATATTGTCGCCACAGTTGGCTTGGCGTTTTTCGATCAACGCCTTGCGTTGGTCTGCCGTTAAATGGGCGAAGACAGGTTGTTGATACCAATCATTCAGCACGGAAGTCGCGGTTTCATGGTGAAAACGTTGCGCCCAAAACACATCATTTTCCCACCGCACTTTTTTGTCTGCCTCATTCGTCAATCCAAGATTGCCGCCTTCAATAATCAGTCCTTGTAGGTTGTATTTGTCCTGTGGACTGCAAAGGGCGTAATAAAGCGCGATTCTGCCACCGAGGGAGTAGCCCACTAAAAAATACGGGTGATTTCCTGCCGTACTTTGGATGCGTTGTGCTACGTAAGCACTGGTGTCATCAAAATCCTGTACGGGGTGATTTTTTGCGCTGCCGTGGAAAGGCAAATCCAAGGCAACGCAATGAAAGTGCGGTAGATTTTCCGTGAGTTTTTGCCAGTCGGCTTGAGTGCCGAGTAAGCCGTGTAAAAAAATGAGGTAAGGTTTCATCACATGAAAAAAGCAAACTAACGTGCGATAGTTTGCTTTTGATCTTTCTGTTTATTCACCGACAACCGCATAGCTGATTTGGTCGATGAGGCGTTTGTAAATGGTGCTGCCGTCATTCGGTGCGACTTTAATTTCGATGATAGTGGCTTCGCGACGTGAATAGGCTTGTTTCAGCACGGAGCTTAAATCCGCCCAGGTGTAAGGACGGGCATATTTTAAATCGAACATGGACGCTACTTGGGAAAACTCGGTGTGGTGCGGCATACGATAGAACTTGTCTTTGACTTCGGCATCCACCGGCAACATATCAAAAATTGCTCCGCCGTTGTTATTGATAATAAACAAAATAGTCGGTTGGGTAAGTTTTTTGAACAATGCCAGCGAGTTTAAATCATAAAGCGCAGAGGTATCACCCACTAAGGCAACGACCGGTTGATTAGAACCAATACCAATGCCGGCAACGGTAGCAAGTAAACCGTCAATACCGCTCGCCCCACGATTGGTGTGAATCGGGTAGCCTTCCGGCAATTTGGTGAGCGCATCCACTAGACGCACAAATAAGCTATTGCCAAGGAAAAGGGTGCCATTGTTCGGCAGTAAACGTTCAATGTGGTGTGCTAAGGAAGCTTCATTTAAATTGCCACCCACTTGCTGCTCTATAAAGGTGGCACAGAATTTGGATAACGCTAACGCTTCTAATAACCATGGTTTTTGTCTTAACGGCGGATGGGCGCGCAACCAATGATGAATTTTGGCAACAAAACGGGTGTGGGAATGGTGGTAAGGATCCACCGCTTGCGGGTTTTCATCCACAATCCAATATTCGTTTTTAAATTCGGCTAAAAACTGGTTAATGCGTTTGCTAATAAAACGGTTGCCAAGCTGAATGACAATATCTGCCTGCAACATTTTTTGCTTCACCGTTTGATTCGCAAGCCAAATATCCGCATAAGGCAAACTGGCTTCCACGCCGGATTGAATATCGGTCAGTAACACCCAGCCCATGGTATTTGCCCAGGAAGCAATGCCCATGGCTTGTTCTGCCGGCATTCTGCCTGCCACAATAATCCCGCGTTTGGTGCGCCACTGATCCCAGTGTTCGTGAATTAACACTTCTTGATGTGGTGCTGGGTAGGATGTCCAACTTTTATTTTGGCTTAACCAACGCTGAACGGGCGCTAACCAAGGATGAACGTCAATTTCTTCTGCGTTGGCATCATATAACGGCTCGGCGAAAGGCACATTAATATGAATTACACCGGCTTCATCCGCTTGTTTATGACAGGCGTGCTCAATTTTTGAAATCAACCAGCTTGCTGCGTAATCTTGGCTTGGGCGCGGAAGATTCAAATTGGCAAGCGGATAATCGGCAAACATATTTTCTTGTAAAATCGCCTGATTCGCACCGCACTCTAAGAGTTCAGGTGGGCGATCTGCAGTGAGTACAATCAGATTGACATGGCTTTGACGGGCTTCAATGATTGCCGGGTATAAATTGGCGGCAGCCGTGCCGGAAGTGACAATAACGGCAACGGGTTTTTTGGTGGATTTTGCGATGCCAAGGGCAAAGAAACCTAAACCGCGTTCATCAAAATGCGTATGGCAAAGGGCACGGTTGGCATTTTGTAAACGTACGGCTTCCAATGTCAGTGGGGTCGAACGCGAACCGGGCGCGATACAAAAGTGGGTTACACCTTGACGCACAAGGGTTTCCAAGATCACTTTCGACCAACAACGATTAAAGACGCTTACTGACATTTTTGCTCTCCGTTTTCAGATTTCGTTATTTTTAATAATGAGATTAATCCCGCAGCTTTGCGCTCGATTTCTTGCCATTCTAGCAAGGGAACTGAGCCCTCAACAATACCGGCGCCGGCAAACACATGAATTTTGTCTGCTTCAACAAAGGCCGAACGAATCGCCACACAAAACTCCGCTTGTTGTTGATTAAAAAAGCCTAATGTGCCTGCGTACCAACTGCGATCGTAATGTTCAATTTGCTGTAACAATGCTTTCGCTTTTTGTTGTGGCAAACCGGCAACCGCAGCCGTTGGATGAATGGCTTGCAAACAGTTTAAGTCGGTACAGTTATCGGTTAAAAGTGCGGTGATTTCTCGGCGTAAATGTTGTACTTGACGCAGCTGTTTGATGCCGAGGTTGCCGACTTCAATGTGTTGAGTAAAAGGGGCTAAATTGGCGCAAATCCCATCCGCCACCAATTGGTTTTCATGGATGTTTTTCTTATCGCTAAGTAACCAATCGGCTTGTTTACGATTGCTTTCATGATCCTCGTTCATGGGTGAGGTGCCTGCGAGAGCCTCTGTTGTTAAATGACGCTCATGACGTGCATACAACCGTTCCGGCGAAGAGCCAAGGAAACTGGTTTTATCATCTTGCGCGAAAAGAAAGTGGTAGCAGCCTTTATTGTAAATTTCACTTTGCGCTAAAAAATCCTTGGCATTGAGCGGTTGATTGAGGGCAAAGGTGCTTTTATTAGCTAACACCAATTTGGTCACCGTTTTTTCATGAATTTGCGCCAGAGCCTTTTCTACCCAATTTTCCCATTGTGTTGGATTTGCTTGTTGTTTAATCAAATCCGCTTGGCTTTGAAGCGGTAAAAGTGCGGTTGTTTTTTCAAATGTTTTTAAAACCTGTAATGCTTTGTCTTTACTTTGGATAAGATCATTTTTGTCAATAAAAACCGTGACGTGAATTTGATTATCACGCTGTTCTAACACTAACTGCGGCAGAAAAAAGGTGGTTTGCCCGTAAAATTGAATGCCGCCGAAAAGAGGCAAATTGTGTTGATTCACGAAATCTTGCGCTGCATCTAATTGTTGAAATGTACGAATGGCGCCAAGCGTGGCAAAACATTGTGTTGTTTGCTGTAATTGAAAATAGAATTGCGGATAGTGCGGTTGTGCTTTTAGCCAACCTAATAAATCAACATCGCATTCGGCTTGTGCTGAACAAACCGCAATGTAATGAGGTTGATTTAATTGTAATGCATTAATTTGATTGATTAATTGCGTTTTAAGTGATTGCAAACTATCCATTTTGAAAAAGCATTGTCTTTAACGGGAAAATAAGTTAAAAATGAACCGCAATTCTACCGCACTTTACGGGAATTTTTCACAAAATATTTCATTTCTTAATTACTCAAGGTCAAAACTATGGAACGCTTTCCCAAATCAGATAAATTAGAGCACGTTTGTTACGATATTCGCGGACCCGTGCATAAAGAGGCACTACGCCTTGAAGAAGAAGGGCATAAAATTTTAAAACTGAATATCGGTAATCCCGCGCCTTTTGGTTTTGAAGCGCCTGATGAAATTCTCGTTGATGTCTTACGCAATCTTCCTTCAGCCCAAGGTTATTGCGATTCCAAAGGGCTTTATTCTGCCCGCAAAGCCATTGTGCAATATTATCAATCGAAAGATATTCGTAGCGTCACAGTGAACGATGTTTACATCGGAAATGGTGTATCAGAGTTGATTACGATGGCGATGCAAGCATTGTTGAATGACGGTGATGAAGTGTTAATTCCTATGCCGGATTACCCATTATGGACCGCTGCGGCAACATTGGCGGGCGGTAAAGCGGTACATTATTTGTGTGATGAACAGGCGGATTGGTTCCCTGATGTGGAAGACATTAAAAGTAAAGTCACCTCACGCACGAAAGCCATTGTGATTATTAATCCGAATAACCCGACCGGTGCGGTTTACAGCAAAGAATTGTTGTTAGACATCGTTGAAGTGGCACGTCAGAATAATTTAATCATTTTTGCCGATGAGATTTACGACAAAATTTTATACGATGGTGCGGTACATCACCATATTGCCGCATTAGCACCGGATTTATTGACGGTCACGTTTAACGGCTTATCCAAAGCTTATCGTGTTGCCGGTTTCCGCCAAGGTTGGATGATTTTAAATGGACCAAAAAAACACGCCAAAGGGTACATCGAAGGTTTGGATATGTTGGCATCTATGCGTTTATGTGCCAATGTGCCAATGCAACATGCGATTCAGACCGCACTTGGCGGCTATCAAAGCATTAACGAATTCATTTTGCCGGGCGGACGCTTGTTAGAACAACGCAACAAAGCCTATGAATTGCTCAATCAAATTCCGGGAATTAGTTGTACGAAGCCGATGGGGGCGTTGTATATGTTCCCGAAAATCGACATCAAAAAATTTAATATGTATGACGATGAAAAAATGGTGTTTGATTTATTAGCGCAGGAAAAAGTCTTATTGGTGCATGGTCGTGGTTTTAACTGGCATTCACCGGATCACTTCCGCATCGTAACATTGCCGTATGTTCATCAAATTGAAGAAGCTTTAGGCAAATTTGCGCGGTTCTTGTCGCATTATCATCAATAATGTCTTCCCAAAGAAAAAGCCTCGAATATCCATTCGGGGGTCTTTGTTTGGCATAAAGTGCGGTCATTTTTTCGGAAGATTTTTAGAATCGTAGCGTGCAACGTGTTGCACGAAATCGTGAATCTCCGAAAGGGGTAAATAACGCTCCGTGCGTGGTTTGGTCGTGCATCAAGATGCACGCTACGCACGAAATCATAAATTACGCATCGAGGTTAATCATTCGTGCAACAAGTTGCACGCTACGTACGAAATCGTGAATTACGCATCGAGGTTAATCATTCGTGCAACAAGTTGCACGCTACGTACGAAATCGTGAATTACACATCGAGGTCAACCATTCGTGCATCAAGATGCACGCTACGCACGAAATCGTGAGTGACGCATCGAAGTTAATAACAATGTCTTATTTTTTCGCCATTTTATTATCTAATGCGAAAGCGCCTGCACCGGCAAAAACAAAATAGAAGAAGATAAAACAATACAATACTGCTGCTTCACCACCATTCATTAGCGGGAAAAGCACACCTTTCGGTGCGTGGAACATGAAATACGCCACGGCCATTTGACCACTCAAAATAAAGGCTGAAAGGCGGGTCAATAAGCCTAAGATAAATAAAATACCAAAGACCAATTCAATCACACCCCCCACGCCCATTAACGAGGCAAGTTCTACAGAACCGTTTCCACCGGTCATGGACATCGGGAATTCCCAAAACTTCGCGGTGCCGTGTAAAACAAAAGCATAGCCCAAAACGATGCGTAATAAACCTAAAACATAATGACGATATTTGTCTAAAAACATAAATTTTCCTTCTATAAATTGGAGTGTGTTAGTGAGGTGGCGTATGCTAACACAACGGAAAATGAAAAAAATACTTCAAATAGAAAAGGATTATTTCCAATTTGTTAATAATTTATACTTTTCGCGGTGTTTAACGTTGCCATAAAGGCTTCCGCAGGTAAAAAACCGGTAATCCGTTGCGCTTGAATTTCTTCGCCCTGTTGATTAAAGAAAATAATCGTAGGCAAACCCGTTACCGCAAGTGCTTTCATTAAAGTGCGGTTAGATTCGCTGTTATTTGTCATATCCACTCTTAACAACAAAACATCACTCAACGCGCTTTGCACTTGCGGATCTGCAAAGGTTTTATGTTCAAATTCCTTACAGGCAACGCACCAATCGGCATATAAATCCAACATCGCCATTTTATTCGGATGCTGTTTTAGCACCGCTTGCAATTCGTCATAATTGGAAATTTGTTGAAAAACGAGCGAATTTTTGACCGCACTTTGGGCATTCGCGGCTTGTGAAGTTGCGGCGTTATCTTGCCACACCCAATTTTGTAATGGTTGTGCCGAAACCATGGCGGCGACAAAGAACACAATACGGAAGAATAAACCAATACCGTTTGAACGCATCTGTGTGGCCAACCAAATGAAGAAACTCACGCCAAGTAATGCCCATAAACGCGGTTCCCACATGCTTGGAATAATGCGCGAAATCAGGAAAATCGGTAACGCCAACATGACAAAACCAAACGCGGTTTTCACGTTTTCCATCCAAGCCCCGGATTTCGGTAGGATTTTATTGCCGAATACGGTAATTAATATGAGCGGCAAGCCCATGCCTAGCGCCAATAAATAAAGGGTCAATGCGCCGATGACGAAATCACCGGATTGCGCCACATAAAGCAATGCACCGGATAAGGGCGCGGAGGTGCAAGGAGATGCCACTAAGCCGGCAATCGCTCCCATGACAAACACCCCGAAAAAGGCGCCGCTTTTTTGTTGTTGGCTAAATTGCGTAAGTTTAGTTTGCAAAGACGAGGGCAGCTGTAATGTGAATACGCCAAACATGGACAACGCCAATAATACGAAGACGACGGAAAGCCCAATCAGGACATAAGGACTTTGCAGGGCAATTTGGAACGGCAAGCCAATCAGCACGACCACCAAACCGAGTAAAGTATAGGTTAATGCCATGCCTTGTACATACACAAAACTAAGCGCAAGTGCGCGCCAGTTGCCGGTCTCTTCTTTCCGACCGCCGATGACAATGGCAGAAAGCAACGGCAACATCGGCAGCACGCAAGGCGTAAAGGCCAATCCGATACCTAAGACAAAAAACCACAACATGGCGTATTTACTTTGCGACAGACTCTCTGCCAGTTGATTTTGTTGTGATGAAAAAACGTTGGCATTTTCCACCGCACTTTGCGATGTCTGATGCGTCTCTGCACCATTTTGTACCTCGTGACTGGCAGAAACATTTGACGAAAGATCACCGATTTGGAATTGTTTGGTTTCCGGCGGATAGCAAAACCCTTTCGCACAACCTTGATAAGTCACCTCCAGCAGATCCTGTGGCTGAGGATCTTTTAACGGCAACGTCAAATTAAGGTCATGTTTGAAAATAGTGACTAATCCAAAGTAAGGATCTTCATATTGTTCTGCAGAAGAAAGAAATTGCGGTGCATTTTCAACGGGCTTGCCATTGAGGGAAAATGCCAATTTATCTTGATATAAATAGTAATTTTCCGCAATTTGCCACTGCATCGACACGCCAGCGTCAGACCGTTGCACATCCAGCTGGAAAGCCTGATCTACCGGTAAGAATTTAGTCTTATTATTAAATAAATCTGCTTGCGCGGCCATGGCAGTCAAGCAACAGACTAAGAAAATAAACAGTTTTTTCATCATAAAATCGCACGTTATCCTAAATAAAAATGGGCTTCATTCTAGCATTACAACAAGGATTTTGTTGTAAAATATTCTCTCTAAAATCAATTACTACAAACGGTAAAATAGATTGTCAGGATCGACATCAAGCAAAAAATAGGATGAAAAAATGCACATTACAGTTTATTGCGGCGCAAGTTTAGGTAATCAGCCCGAATACCAACAAGCAACGATAGCCATGGGACAATGGATTGCACAAAAACAACACACCTTGGTTTATGGTGGTGGGAAAATCGGTTTGATGGGATTGTTGGCCGATACGGTATTATCCCACGGTGGCAGAGTCATCGGCATTATGCCCACCTTTTTACAGGCTCGAGAGCCGATACACACCGGTTGCACGGAGCTCATGGTGGTGGATTCGATGGCAGAAAGAAAAGCCAATATGCTCAAATTAGCCGATGCCTGTATTGCCTTACCCGGTGGTGCCGGTACATTAGAAGAAATCGCCGAAGTTTATTCTTGGGCAAGAATCGGAAAAAATCCCCATCCTTGCATTTTATTCAATAAAAATGGCTTCTATGATCCTTTAAAAGCCCTGTACCAACGTATGGTCGAAACCGGTTTTCTCACCGAGGACGCATTCCAAAAATTGTTGTTTAGTGAGGATTTTGCAGAAATTGAACAATTTATTGCTGACTATCAACCGCCCGAATTTCGTCATTATTAAGTGCGGTCAAAAAAATTTCCATTTTTCGATAAAAATTAAGTGATTGAAAATTTCTGATGAAAAGCTCGAATTTTAGCTAAATTGATACAGTACATCTCAGTTTTTGCCTCTTATTTTTTTATTAAAAATAAGTTTGCGTGAAAAAATGTTTTGGTGTAGGATAGCGCACATTGTTATTTTTCACTAAAAAATAAGGTTTTAAGCAAATGAAAAAAGGTATCCATCCTGAAAATTATCGCACTGTGCTTTTTTATGACTCCAACGCCAAACAAGGCTTTTTAATTCGTTCTTGTGCACGTACCACCACGACCATGAAATGGGAAGACGGTAACGAATATCCAGTGTTTATGTGCGATACATCCTCCGCCTCACACCCATTTTACACCGGCAAAACAAGACAAATTGCCAGCGAAGGCCGTGCTAGCGAATTTGCTAGTCGTTACGGCAAATTCGGTTCATTAAAATCAAAATAAGGACGCTAAAATGCAAGTATTATCTTCATTAAAAACCGCTAAAACACGTCATCCTGGTTGTAAAGTTGTGCGTCGTCATGGCGTGGTGTATGTGATTTGTAAAGAAAATCCTCGTTTCAAAGCACGCCAAGGCGGGAAAAAGAAACGTTAAAAAATCATTATTATTTTGTGTGTAAATATTGAGCAAATGCTCACTTTATCCTCCGAGGGTATTCAGGCTATCGGAGGATTTTTTATTTTAGTAGAAAGCCGATTAAGCCTTGCCAATTTCATGACGTAGATCATAGAATTAAACGCTAATACTGATTATGTTGTATTTTTCATTGTTACGATAATGTTGCAACTATAAAATAAAATTGGATTTATTTTTCATCGCCTCATGATAAAACTCTCATCAGGCAAATAAAGGATTTGCCCATGCAAACACCACAAATTTTAATTGTTGAAGACGAAACGATTACCCGAAATACATTAAAAAGCATTTTTCAAGCGGAAGGGTATGATGTTTTTGAAGCCTCTGATGGGCTTCAGATGCACCAAATTTTAGAAACGGAAATCATTCATTTGGTGATTATGGATATTAATCTGCCGGGGAAAAACGGATTAATGTTGGCGCGTGAATTACGTGAAAATGCCGATATTGCCTTAATGTTTTTAACGGGGCGTGATAATGAAGTGGATAAAATTCTCGGGTTAGAAATCGGTGCTGATGATTACATCACTAAGCCATTCAATCCGCGTGAACTCACTATTCGTGCGCGTAATCTATTGCAACGCACCATGCAAGAAAATCAACGTGCGCATCATGTTGAACAGTATAAATTTAACGGTTGGACGTTGGATTTAAACAGTCGTACTTTGATTACACCGGAAGGTGAAGAACGTAAACTGCCTCGTAGTGAATTTCGTGCCATGTTACATTTCTGCGAAAATCCGGGCAAAATTCAGACCCGTGAAGAGTTATTGAAAAAAATGACCGGTCGTGAACTCAAACCGCAAGATCGGACTGTCGATGTGACGATTCGCCGTATTCGTAAGCATTTCGAGGATCATCACGACACACCGGAAATTATCGCCACCATCCATGGTGAAGGTTACCGTTTTTGTGGAACCTTAGAATAAAATGCAAATTGCGCTGGCGATAATAAGATAATCAGCGAGGCACGCACTGTTCCGCCAGCACTTCCCCAAGGCTAGTCTTAAGTGTATTAGTCTCTTTACGTTCCAGCCAAACCCAATGAATATTGGAATAATTTCTGCCGTTCTCAGCGATACTTGGCGTAAGTTTTTGCGTCACACCATCAAATGTCACCGCAATTGATGTTTGAGTGCCTTTTTTATTCTTTCGGGAATGTTTAGTCACACGAACGACTTTATTATCTTTACATAAATACTCTACTGCCGTTCCCTTTTGAGTCGATTTTTGTAATGCCGTTGGCGTCGGTTTTTTATCTGTTTTCGTGGCAACTACCGGTTTTGTTACGCATCCGATTAATCCCAAAATAGTCAATAACATCAAGCCCGCTTTTAGCATGATCTTCTCCTTTTAAAAAGCAGATAGGCATAATGCCATGACTATGCCTATCAAGTTTTATGGATCTATTTCTTAAAAGTATAGCTACCGTCTGCCTGTCGAATAAAATGTCCGCCATTGGATAAACGTAACTCCGTCACACGACCTTGCGCATTCAGTAATACCTGAACTTGATCGCCAGGTTTGAAGCTACTGAGCACATTGCCCGCACCGTTTGCTTTCGTCATAGCATTAACATCGGCAATTTGTAAATTGTTATCACGGAACACCTGCATGAGTGATACGCCTTGAGGCACAACAAGATTCTTGCCGGTAACCGCTGTTGCAGCAGCCGGACGCACTGCCGATTTTGCCTCGACAACTTCAATAACACGTTTCGGTGCCTGTGGTTTGACTTGCGGTTTATTTTGAACGACAGGTTGCGGCTTAGCCGGTGCTTTTTCTTCGCGAACACTTTCCGTTTCAACCTTTTTCGCTACATGTTGAGCCACATGAGGTTTAACTGCCTCAGTACGCACAGGGGTTTCCGCTTTTGGCGTATTGGTTTCAGCACCTTTGTTCTCCGCAACCGCTGCCTCACTGTTTGTATTTGTTGTAATATTCGGCTGGGTAATTTCTAATGAACTTGGCGATGAGGCGGTCTGTGCATCTAACACGGTGGCTTCATTTTCCTGCGTTTGATCTAACTGCTGGAACTGAATGGGAATATTATTGCTATTTTGTTGTTCGAAAGATTGCACGGTTTCAGAACTTGGCTTCATTAAAAGGATAAAAAGAAGCAGAAGCAACAATATACAAAGTGCGACAAAAATACGACGATGTTTTTGTGGCAATATGCTCAAAATCTTCCAATTTTCAGGTGAAGCTAATGTTGCTTTAGGCGCAGAAACCGCTTGAGAAGCCGTTGCTTTGACACTATTTTCTTCGGTCACCGAGGATTCCGTTGTAGCAGATAACACCTCTTCGGCCACTATCGGATCTGCCGCCACATGATGTTCTTCCGGTGCAGTTGAGGGAACAAAGGCTTCCTCACTCGTATTCGGTGCGGTGGAAAAATCCCGTAATGTGGGTTCTTTACGTTCTACTGCGGTTTGAGGCTTTTTATTAAAAAGTGTTTTTGCTCTTTCCAGTAAAGATGGCTCGTTGCCGATGGCTTTCTTCGGTGTAATAGGTTCCATTTTGTTTAATCCTAAATCTAATTCATTTTGAGCCGAATCGGCTAAGTTATTTTGATTTCCAAGGTTTCTTTGTTCAGAATCCACGATATACCTCTAATTAAATAATACAATAACCCGTAAAGTGCGGTTATTTTTGAGCGTGTTTTTCATCTTATGAAAAACCACCTAACCGAATCTGTTACGTCATAATTTATCCATAAAAAATCTTGCCTATTTTAAAGCATCTTTTCCTTTTTTGATACCGTCTTCTCAAGACGAATATAAAGTTTTATTCGGTTCTCCACCGATTTCACGGGCAAGTTTCGGCACCAAATAGCCGGAGCTAATGCGTTGTAGCTCTTTATAAATTTTCAGTGCTTGGGCGTCATTAAGATAAAAATGCGTTGCGCCTTCCACTTTATCTAACAAATGCAAATAATAAGGCAAAATGCCCACTGAAAATAAGCAGTCACTCAATGTTTTTAGAATTAGCGCGTCATCATTCACATTTTTGAGTAAAACCGATTGGTTTAATAAAACGACGCCGCAATCTTTTAATTTCGCCATGGCATGGGCAAAGTCTGCATCAATTTCATTGGCATGATTGACGTGGGTGACTAAAATTTTTTGCAACCGGGTTTGCGTTAAAAGGCGACAAAATTCATCGGTTATCCGTTGCGGAATGACGACCGGTAAACGGGAATGAATACGCAGACGCTTTAAGTGCGGTATGTTTTCTAAGTGTTTTATCAGCCACTCGAGCTCATGATCTTTTGCCATCAACGGATCGCCACCGGAAAAAATCACTTCCTCAATTTCAGGACGTTCTGCAATATATTGCAACGCTTTTTGCCAATTTTGCTTGGTGCCTTTGTTGTCTTCATAAGGAAAATGACGGCGGAAACAATAGCGACAATTTACCGCACAACCGCCTTTTACCATAAATAACAAGCGATTATGGTATTTGTGCAAAATGTTGGGGACGACGTTTTTATCTTTTTGTTCTTCCAACGGATCTTTGCTAAATCCTTCGGCTTGTAAAAACTCATCCGCAGAAGACATGACTTGTAAAAACAACGGATCCTTTGGATTGCCCTTTTCCATTTTTTCTACAAAAGGCAGCGGCACGCGCATGGCAAATAATTTGCGCGCTTCAATGTCTTGTTTGAAGGATTCGAGAGGGAGTTCGAGGTGTTGCAATAAGATTTTCGGGTCAGAAACGCCATTTGCCAAATGGGTTAACCAACTTTGTTCTTCTCTAATCGGGATGTTTTGATGTAGAATAGCCACTTTTAAAAAACAATCTTTTTTGAGGATAATATGGCTACATATACTACCAGTGATTTCAAACCAGGTCTAAAATTTATGCAAGACGGCGAGCCTTGCGTGATCGTTGAAAATGAGTTCGTTAAACCCGGCAAAGGTCAAGCATTCACCCGCACCCGTATTCGTAAATTAATTTCCGGCAAAGTATTGGACGTAAACTTCAAATCCGGTACTTCTGTTGAAGCCGCTGATGTTATGGATCTTAACTTAACTTATTCATACAAAGACGATGCCTTCTGGTATTTCATGCACCCGGAAACATTTGAACAATATTCTGCGGATGCGAAAGCCGTAGGCGATGCAGAAAAATGGTTGTTAGACCAAGCCGATTGTATCGTGACATTATGGAATGGTGCACCAATTACGGTAACACCACCAAACTTCGTTGAATTAGAAATCGTTGACACCGACCCGGGTCTTAAAGGCGACACCGCAGGTACCGGCGGTAAACCGGCAACCTTAAGCACCGGTGCTGTGGTGAAAGTACCATTATTCGTACAAATCGGTGAAGTAATTCGCGTTGATACCCGTTCCGGCGAATACGTTTCTCGCGTGAAATAATCCGCAATTAATCTGACGTAATTGCACAATATTACAACAATGCAAAACGGAGAAAATGCCATTCGCCTTTTCTCCGTTTCCATTTTATGCGGTGTTCTCCGTAACATTCTCCCCTAAAAAATACGATAAAAAAACACCGCACTTGAGATTCACATCAAGTGCGGTGATTTTTTTCAACGTTTTTTTGCAAGGAACTTATTTACCGCTCCACGCTTTAATCGCGTCTAAACGGGTTTTCACTTTGCTTTGGGAATCACCTTTGAAATAATCTTTGGCTAAACCACCTTCCCAACCACCGTAGTTCGGGTTAGGAAGCACAATGTAGCTTTTACCAAATTTCGCTTGGTTTTTCGCCACAAAATCACGACGTTCTACATTTAGTTTACCATGTGTTTCGTCACCGAAGTCGTCTAAGTTATCACCGACATACAGTACAATTTCATAACCTTGACTTTCAATTTCAGCAAAACGGGCAGATTTAGCAGACTTATCTTTTTTGAGGTAAAGAGAAGATTCATCAACACCGGTAAAGCCCAAACGTTTCATGTCGTCAATAGTGCCGGCTTTTTCATTTTTGTCTTTGCGATTAGACACATAGAACATTTTGCCTTTGTGTGCATTCACGTAATTGTTAAATTCCACCGCACCGGCAATAGCACCAGATTCTCTGGCATCAACCCAGCGTGTCCAATCTTTGCCATCAAACGGTTTGTTATTTTTAACTTGCCAACCGGCGTATGCGCTGTTATCAATCATGGTTTCATCTAAATCCACGACAACGGCTTTTTTCTTGCCTTTTTTCACTTTTGCCTGATCAAAGGCAACTTTAGCGGTGTTAAATGCTTGATAAGCCAACGCATTATATTCACCGGATTCTTGCATCCAGTTAATTCCCAATACAGCTTGTTGCTGTAATTGCGCGTCTCCTTTTGACGTATTTTGTGCACAACCCACTAATACAAAGGCTGACATTGCAGCAACTGCAGTCAGTTTTAGTGTATTTTTCATTGTTTTTTCCTCTTGATTTATGTAATAAATGCCTAAAAATTATAGCAAGCATCATGTATAATTAATAGCACTCTCTTACCCATTCTCTTTCTTTTTTCATAAGGTTTTACAATGACTGAATTATCCAATCCTGAGCTCGTCAAAACGGTCGTTTTATTAGCCACCAGTGTCACCATCGTACCGCTTTTTAAACGTATTGGATTGGGAAGCGTACTCGGTTATTTAGTCGCCGGCTGTTTAATCGGGCCATCCGGTTTTGGTTTGTTTCAAGATCCTTCCAATATTGTTCACATGGCCGAGCTAGGCGTGGTAATGTTCCTATTTATCATCGGTTTAGAAATGCACCCTGAACGCTTGTGGGCAATGCGTAAAGCGATTTTTGGACGAGGGTTGCTGCAAGTCGCTGTTTCCGGTGTATTGTTAACATTAATCGGAATTAACCTGTTAAACCTGAGTTTTCCTGTTGCCTTTATTGCGGCAATGGGTTTTACACTTTCTTCTACCGCAATCGTCATGCAAGTTTTAGAAGAACGGGGGATTAGTTCCACGCCCAAAGGT
Organism: Aggregatibacter sp. 2125159857; assembly: GCF_017798005.1. Taxonomy (NCBI): domain Bacteria; kingdom Pseudomonadati; phylum Pseudomonadota; class Gammaproteobacteria; order Pasteurellales; family Pasteurellaceae; genus Aggregatibacter; species Aggregatibacter sp. 2125159857. The sequence goes on along the minus strand of NZ_CP072548.1, from coordinate 539,100 downwards.
CAACGCGTGGTTTCTACGTTATTATTTGAAGATCTTTCCATCGTTCCTCTCTTGGCATTTGTCGCCTTTCTTTCACCAGAAAGTAATAATTCCGCCCATTCTACCAACTGGGCCGGCATTGGCGTCGCGTTGGCTGCCGTATTGGGTTTAGTCGCTGCCGGTAAATGGCTGATGAATCCGATTTTCCGAATGATTTCTAAAGCGCATATTCGAGAAATGATGACTGCCGCAGCATTATTAGTGGTGCTTGGTGCGGCATTAGCTATGGAAATTAGCGGATTATCCATGGCGATGGGCGCATTTGTCGCCGGTGTGATGTTATCGGAATCCGCTTTCCGACATCAATTAGAAGCGGACATTGAACCATTCCGTGGATTATTACTGGGCTTATTTTTCATGGGCGTCGGGATGTCATTAGATTTCGCTTTAGTTTGGCATAATGCATTATGGTTGCTTGGCATTGTTTTTCTTTATATTTTAGGTAAGGCAATCAGTGTGTATAGTGTGGCTCGCCTCACGTTATTAAATCATAACGAAGCCATTGGCCGCATGGCGATCATGGCGCATGGTGGGGAATTTGCCTTCGTTTTATTTTCCGCAGCCACCACTGCCGGCGTGTTATCTGCCGACTTAAATGCCACCTTTACGGCAGCCGTGATCATTTCTATGCTGTTCTCACCGCTAATTGTGTTATTGCTCCGCCGATTATCAAAACCGAATACGCCGGTGAATACCAATAACGATCAGGTAGATAGCATCGATTTAATTGAAAGTGTCGAAAATAACGTTGTGGTGTTGGGATTCGGGCGTTTTAGTCAAATTGTGTGCCAAACATTATTGGCAAGAGGCATTCAAGTAACGGTGATTGACGCGAATATTGATCGTATTCGCTCTGCCGCAAAATTTGGTTTTAAAGTGTACTATGGTGATGGTTCCCGCTTAGATGTTTTGCGTGCCAGTGGCCTAGAAAAAGCCTCTTGTTTAATCTTGGGGATTAGTGATACCCATAGTATCGAATTGATTGTCGAGCAGATTAAGCAAGAATATCCGTTATTGCCGGTGCTGGCGAGAACTTACGATCGGCAAAGTGCGGTCAATTTAATGAAACTTAATATTGATTTTCAAATTCGTGAGACTTTTGAATCTGCCTTACTTTTAGGACGTGAAGCGCTAATGCGTTTAGGGGTTGCGCAAGTTGAAGCAGATGAAGTGGTGACAGCCATTCGTCAATTAGACCAAGAGCGTTTAAATGAGGAAGTATTACATGGCTTCTCAGCGGAATTGGTTAAAAAATATTGGACGCCAAAACCGTTTGTTCGTCCGACACAACACGCGGAAGCGTTAAATGAAGGGGCAGCCGATATTCTTTCTCAAAAGGAAGAAACCGGTTCAGAAGAACTCAACGGCGGAAAATAAAAATGAGAAATGAGGGTTGGAAGAAATGAAATCGCAATACCCTCATATCGCGGCACTTTTTAGCCAAAAGCCATATAAAGTGCGAGAAAATCGAATAAAAATAAATTTTTTATTGATTTTTAAAATAAAATCAGTATCATAAGTCTCCGTTCTAACACACGAGATGGGTCGTTAGCTCAGTCGGTAGAGCAGCGGACTTTTAATCCGTTGGTCGAAGGTTCGAATCCTTCACGACCCACCACTTCGCCATTAGAAAAGCTGTATATCCTAACGGGTCGTTAGCTTAGTCCGGTAGAGCAGTGGACTCTTAATCCATTGGTCATAGGTTCGAATCCTATACGACCCACCACCTTTCTCTACTTTATTCTCCTATACCTATCAAATATAACGAATTCCTAGCTCACAAGCTGGCTTTTTAATTTTCCTCTCTTCTTATCGTTAACGACCACACTGTGTTATCATTTTGCTTTCTGAAGTAACGGGTTTTGATAAAATGAGCATTCCCTGTTATAGAGAATAAAAGACAACTTAACGGTATAACGTTTATGATGAAAAAGAAAAATCAAATTTTAGTGACATTATCCGTGGTCGCGCTGTTGGGCGGCTGCTCGGAAGATGAAGTGCAGCGGGATGTGTACAACAGTCTAGACGATTGCATTGCGGACTGGATTAGACCGGAATTATGCGAACAGGATAAATCTCAAAGCGCAAACACGAACCCTGTGGCACATAACAATGGCAGTGTGGCGAGTAGCGAAAATAATACGGTTGCCGGCGACAATAATGCCACGTCAACTACCACAGCCAGCGGCGATGAAGGCCCTTCTATCGGCAGCGCCATTGCCGGGGCAGCAGCAGGTTATATGATCGCCAAAGCCATGAGTGGTTTTCTAGGCCCGAGTTACAATCCCAATAATCGCGCCGTTTCGACACCAACCGGGCAAATTATTCGACCACAAGGCAACCATTCTGTGGGCAAGCCGGTGTTAGTTAAGGGTGGCGCCGGTAGCGCAAACAGTAAACCTGTTTCACGCGGTGGGTTTAGTAGCAGTAACACTAGTAAAAGTGGCGGTGGTTAATCATGAAACGTATCACCGGTATTCCAACCCGTCCCGACATGGAGCAACAGCTTCTTGAGGTGGGATTTGATTATTATAATCTGCCTTCTACTGATGGCTCGCATTATTGGTCGGACAATGTTGCCTACGAATTTTCATTGGCAGAAATCGACAAAATCGAAGATGCCACTAACGAATTGCATGCCATGTGTATGGATTTTGTCGCCGATGAAGTAAAACAAGGCGATTACGAGCATTATCGCTTTACCGATTTACAAAAAAATCTAATCGAACAATCTTGGCGTGAAAACGCACCGCACTTATATGGCCGTTTTGATTTTGGCTATGACGGTGACAATCTTAAAATGTTTGAATATAACGCCGATACGCCTACCTCTTTGCTGGAAGCCGCAGTGGTGCAATGGCAGTGGTTGGAGCAAGTGGAAGGTTTACCGAATCGCGATCAATTCAACTGGATTCATGAAGAATTGATTACCCGTTTTTCCGTGTTGCAACAGCAAAGCGGCAAAACCGATTTCCATTTTGCGGCGATGGCGGATGCCGGACGGGAAGATTGGGGCAATTTGGATTATCTTGCCGATGTAGCCTATAACGCCGGTTGGCATATTCACCGCTTGACCATTGAAGACATCGGCTACGATAGCGATACGCAACAATTTGTCGATCTCAATAACCAACCCATTGAAGCGCTGTTCAAATTGTATCCGTTAGAATGGATGACGACCACAGAATACGCACCGCACATGTTAAACAGTGCAACGCAATTTTTTGAACCGGCATGGAAATTGTTACTGAGCAATAAAGCGCTGCTTGGAAAACTGTGGCAAAAACACCCGAACCATCCGTATTTATTGCCAACCTATTTCAATCGACACGACATTACGGATCGCAATGCTATTTGGGTGAAAAAGCCGTTATTAGGCCGCGAAGGTGCCAACGTGTTTTATTATGAAAAAAGCAACGGCTTGGAGTTTGCCGCCAAAGGCAGTGAACATTCAAATTTCTATGCTAATGCCGGTTATATTTATCAACAGAAATTTGAGTTACCAAATTTTGATGGGATGTATCCGGTCATCGGTTCTTGGGTGGTGGGCGATGTGGCATGCGGCATGGGCTTGCGGGAAGATTTCACCGCCGTCACCGGTAATGACAGCCATTTTATCCCCCATTATTTCATAGAATAAATTAACCCTTCATCCACTCCTTCAAAAGCCCCAAAGCACGAGGGAGTTATATAGGGAGTTAAAAACGACAACAAAGACAAACATTCACGAACAAAAACAACAAATAGAAAAATGATAGTATGCTGTTTTTGCTATGATTTTTGACAAGAAAGACGTTATTTGACAAGTGAAGTGGCGGTGAGAGGGGGATTCGAACCCCCGATGCAGTTTCCCACATACACGCTTTCCAGGCGTGCTCCTTCAACCACTCGGACATCTCACCGTGATTAGGACGTGCGAACTATAAGGACTTCATTGAGTTTCGTCAAGTATTTTTGTAATTTTGTCGTTCATAAGATAAAAATTTCACCAATAATCGGGTAAAATAAGCGTCCATTCAGGATTATCCCACTCAATTTTTCATCCGCTATTATTCATTATGTTAAAAAAATGGTTTCTTACTAAAAATGCCTTTCTGTCAGTTAAACCTTTCAGCGCATTAAAAGACAGTTTCAGAAACGGCTATACTTCCCGTCATTTGACCAAAGATATTATTGCCGGGTTAACCGTTGGCATTATCGCCATTCCGCTTTCCATGGCGCTTGCCATTGCTAGTGGCGTACCACCGCAGCACGGGTTATACACCGCCATTGTTGCGGGGATTATCATCGCGTTAACGGGAGGTTCACGCTTTAATATTTCCGGCCCAACAGCCGCCTTTGTGGTGATTTTATTCCCTGTTACTCAGCAATTCGGTTTAAGCGGTCTGCTGATGGCTACATTGCTTTCCGGTATTATTTTGGTGCTGATGGCGCTGTTCCGTTTAGGGCGACTTATTGAATATATTCCGCTCCCGGTCACGCTCGGCTTTACATCGGGTATCGGCATCGTGATTGCTACCTTACAAATTAAAGATTTCCTTGGCTTGAGTATTGAACAGATGCCGTCTCATTATCTTGAAAAAGTGCAAGTTATTTTGACCGCACTTCCAAGTATCAACTGGGCTGATGCCGGTGTGGGTATCATTACCCTCATTATCTTAACCCAATGGCATAAATTACGTCTGCCCATTCCCGGTCATTTGCCTGCAGTGATTGTCGCAACATTATTATCCTTATTGCTGACCCACTTCGGCTATGCTGTCGCAACCATTGGCACCCAATTCCAGTACACGCTTTCTGACGGTACGACCGGCTACGGTATTCCCAGTGTCTTGCCTGAATTTTCCTTGCCATGGAACATTCCTGATCCGCAAGGAAACTTAATTAACTGGAATCTTGACACTATTCAACGTCTATTGCCGGCGGCATTTTCTATGGCAGTTTTGGGCGCGATCGAATCGTTATTGTGCGCCGTCATTTTAGACAATATGACCGACACCAAGCACCATTCCAATAACGAATTATTAGCGCAAGGTCTTGGCAACATCGCCTCTCCATTTTTCGGTGGAATCACGGCCACCGCCGCCATCGCACGTTCTGCGGTAAATGTTAAATCCGGTGGTGTATCACCGATTTCAAGTGTCGTGCACGCTTTATTAGTGTTATTTGCCTTATTGTTTTTTGCGCCTGCACTGTCTTATTTACCACTATCTTCGATGGCGGCGCTCTTGTTGGTTGTGGCTTGGCATATGGCGGATTTACCGCAAATTATTCAGCTTATCCGTCGTTCCGGACGTAACGAAATTGCCGTATTGCTGGTTTGCTTACTTCTCACGGTGTTATTCGATATGGTCATCGCCATTTCCGTGGGCGTGTTATTGGCAAGTCTGCTGTTTATCCGCACCATCGCCGAAATGACCAAATCCATCAACATCGCGGTGCCGGAAGATTTAGATGATGTATTAATTTATCGTATTAGCGGACCACTCTTTTTCGCTGCGGCGGATAACCTCTTCGCCGACTTGCATGACAAAACCGTTCACACCGATCACGAAATCAAACACATTGTTTTACAATGCGATGCGGTGACCGTACTGGATGCTGGGGGAATTCATGCACTCACCCGTTTCGTGCAACATATGTTGCCTCATCAACAGCTTTATATGTGTAATATGCAGTTCCAGCCACTACGCACGATTGTTAAATCCGGTTCATTGCCTGAAATCAAAAAAATTACGTTCACAGCTGATTTAACCGAAGCATTGAATAAAATTCGAGAATTTGAGGGAATTGAGGTGAAATAATTTGTGATATTTACGGGCAAAAAGGAGAAATTATGCTAAATCTCGCGACAATCACCACTCAACTTCAGCAACTTAAAGTCGTTCCGGTTATCGCATTGGATCATGCTGAAGCTATTTTTCCGTTGGCAGATATTCTGGCGCAAAATGGCTTACCGGTGGCAGAAATTACGTTTCGTTCTCCGGCGGCTGGAGAGGCAATTCGCTTGTTGCGCCAACAGCGACCTGATTTTCTGATTGCAGCGGGGACGGTTTTAACCGCCGACCAAGTTTTTCAAGCGAAAAATGCCGGTGCGGATTTTGTCGTGACGCCGGGGTTTAACCCTAAAATTGTGCAATTATGCCAAGATCTGGGTTTACCGATTATACCGGGCGTGAATAATCCGATGGCGATTGAAGCAACCTTAGAATTAGGCATTGATACAGTGAAATTCTTTCCGGCGGAAGCCTCCGGTGGCGTAAAAATGATTAAAGCGCTATTAGGTCCTTACGCGCAATTGAAAATCATGCCAACGGGTGGGATTGGGTTGCAAAATATTCAAGATTATTTGGCCATTCCAAATGTGGTGGCCTGTGGTGGATCTTGGTTTGTTGAAAAAACACTAATTAACGCGAAAAATTGGTCAGAAATCAATCGATTAACCCAAGAGGTCGTTACGCTGATAAAATAATAAAGTGCGGTTAAAAAACATTAAATTTTCACCGCACTTAGAAAAAGTTAATGACACTCGCCCATCGGTATCAAACATCCCCCATCTCCTCACATCGAATCCCTATGCAAGAACAGAGGGAAGTGAACTACATTTCTTGTACCACAAATTGCAAGGCATGACGGGCAAATAATTTGGCTTTGCGCTGCTTTAAATGTTTTAAGCGTAAAGCACGTGCTTGTTGTTGGTGGAAAAATTTCTTTTTACTCAGTTTTAAGTGTTTTCTCTTGTTCATGATCATTTTCCTCTGCAGGTGAATCGGTGCTTGAATTGTTATTTACGTCTTCGTTTTTATCACTTTGATTTTGTTGCACACGGTAATAATTCATAATGCTATTCATATAGCGACGAATATTTTCGACATATTGAACGGCTTCATAACCTCGAGCATAGCCATATTTTAGGTTGGTATAGTAACGCTTTTCCGCCAATAGCGGTAAGTTCTTTTTCACATCCAGCCAATTGTCTGCATTCCCTCCTAAACTTTTGGTTAAGCGGCGTGCATCCAATAAATGCCCTAGACCCATATTATAAGCCGCTAAAGCAAACCAAATACGATCGTCATTGTTGATACTGTCGGGGATCTGTTCAATCAACCAATGTAAATATTCAGAACCGGCTTTGATGCTTTGTTCGGGATCGGTACGATCAGTGATTTTCATGCGTTCGGCAGTATCTTTGGTCAGCATCATCATACCACGTACGCCTGTGGGTGACGTGGCATCAGGGTTCCAGTGAGATTCTTGATAGGCGATAGCGGCCAATAAACGCCAATCTAAATTGCCTTTATGTTTCGTAAAGAGCGGTTCAAATTTCGGAAGAATCGCTTCAATAGAATTCAAATAGGATTTGGTATCCACGTAATCAAACTGGCGAAAATGATTAAAATATTTCTCTTCAATATTGGCAATTAATCCTGAATCAATCGCGGTATTCATGAAATCCAGCAAGGCTGATTGCAATTCGTTAGACGAATTATTGGATAAATACCAATGTACGCTCATTTCATCTGTTAAATCAAATGCCACCGCAATTTGCGGTTTGATTTGTTGGGTCGCAGAAATATCCAAAGAATTGGCAAGGGTGTACGCAATTTTACCTTCTGCCACTTGTAATAATAATTCTTCCTGTGTGAGTTTTTTATCTACCCGCCAACGGAGTTTCGGATGCTTAAGTTGGGCATCTTTTAAAATTTGCACTAATTCGGAGCTTTCAGGAATCACCAATGTGTCATTAATTTGCGCCAAAGAACGAGGTCGATTTTCGCCTTTGCGATACGCCAGTTGCCAAGAGGCGGAATAATAAGAAGGGCCTAGCTGGAAATGCTCCGCCTTATCTGTTTGATAGAAAAGATTCGCCGCGGCAATATCAATTTTATGTTCATCTAACGCATCAAACAGCGTGTCAGTACTCTCCATTGACCGCATTTCAAGTTCTACGTTTAAATAGCTAGCAAAGGCTTTGCTTAATTCATATTCCAAGCCGGATTCCCCCTCTCCATTAATAAAATAAGAGATGGGGTGATTAATCGTACCAACCACTAATTTGCCGCGTTCTTGAATTGCTTGATAAGGGTTTTCTTCTGAGTGCATGATATGTTGCCACGGAAATACCATATCAATCGCCCAAAGTAATAAGCATAAGCCTGCAACAATACGTAAAAATAAACCTTTCAAATGATATTTCTCTTGATCTTGTTTGTTATAAACGTCGTTCAATGATCACGCCAACGTTATTTGCTTGTGCTACCGCTTTCGGTTTGCTTAATTTAAGCCGAAGCCACGTTATTCTAAATCGTTGTTGTAATTGCTCTGCTACCTCATTGGCCACCCGTTCAATCAATAGAAAGGGTTTAGACGTTACATAATCAATAATAAATTCACTGATTTGCGCATAATTAAGCGTTAATTGTACATCATCCGCCGCTGCGGCTTGGCGGGTATCCCACGCCATTTCGACATCAAAAATCAGCTTTTGTTTGATTTGCTGTTCCCAGTCATATACACCAATTTGTGCAAATACCGTCAAACCTTCAATAAAAATTAAATCTTGCATGGGTTTTCTATACCGTGAGTAACCAAAATTTTTGTGGGCTTATACTACCAACTTTGGGTACAATAGACGAACTCTTTTTACTACGCCATAGGAAATTCCATGAGCCTTTTTGCCTTATTTTATATGCTATTGAGCTACTTACTCGGCTCCATTTCCAGTGCAATTTTATTATGCCGACTTGCCGGCTTACCCGATCCTCGCACATCAGGCTCAAATAATCCGGGTGCAACAAATGTATTACGCATCGGTGGTCGCTGGGTGGCGTTAGCCGTATTACTTTGCGATATGTTAAAAGGAACATTGCCTGTTTGGCTTGGTTATTATCTTGGCTTAACCCAATTTGAATTAGGCATGGTGGCACTCGGTGCTTGCCTTGGTCACATCTTCCCCATTTTCTTCAAGTTTAAAGGTGGCAAAGGCGTTGCCACAGCCTTCGGTGCTATCGCGCCCATTGCTTGGGGCGTTCTCTTTTCCATGTTAGGCACATGGCTGGTAGTGTTCTTGATCAGCGGCTACTCTTCTCTCAGTGCCGTTATCACTGCACTATTTGTGCCGTTTTATGTTTGGTGGTTCAAACCCGAGTTCACTTTCCCTGTGGCATTAGTCTGCTGCCTACTCATCTATCGCCATCATGAAAACATCCAACGCCTCTGGCGCGGACAGGAAGATAAAATGTGGCGTAAATTAAAAAAATAATCTACCTAAAACACGGCAAAAAACGACCGCACTTCAAAATATGGCATAAGCAAAAGGAAGATAATCATGAAACAACAACCTGTCGTGGGCCTTCTCTTCGCATTAATCACCGCAATAGCCTGGGGAACGTTGCCTATTGCGTTGAAACAAGTGCTCGCCAACATGAACACGCAGACCATTGTATGGTATCGATTTATCACAGCGAGCGTGGTTTTATTTATTATTCTTTGGCATAAAAATAAACTACCGACAACCGCTAAGCTTGGCTATTATGGCTGGTTAGCTGTCATTGGTATTGTAGGTTTAGCTGGCAACTTCTTCTTATTCAATAACGCGTTGAATTATATTGAACCATCCATTGCGCAAATTTTTATCCCTTTATCTTCTTTCGGAATGTTAATCTGTGGTGTGTTTGTTTTTAAAGAAAAGCTTGGCGTGCACCAAAAAATTGGCTTGGTCTTATTACTGATTGGATTAGGCTTATTTTTCAATGACCGTTTAGCTATTTTCACTGAACTAAACACCTACTCCACTGGAGTTTTTATCAGTATTAGTGCTGCTTTAGTTTGGGTCGTCTATGGCATGGCACAAAAATTAATGCTTCGTAAATTTAGCTCACAGCAAATTTTATTCATGATTTACTTGGGTTGCGTTTTTGTATTTATGCCCTTTGCTGAATTTTCTCAAGTTGAAAACCTTACACCATTTACATTTGGATGTTTTATTTATTGCTGCCTCAACACGCTCTTCGGTTATGGCGCCTATGCCGAAGCGCTCAACCGGTGGGAAGTATCGAAAGTTAGCGTAGTTATCACTTTGGTGCCGTTATTCACCATTTTATTTTCCCACTTAGCTCACTACATTGATCCCTCAGATTTTATTGCCCCTGAACTCAATACTATTAGCTATATTGGTGCATTAATTGTTGTTTGTGGCGCGGTTTTGTCGGCTATAGGACATAAATTATTTGCTTATCGAGCATAAATTAATTATTCACTGAAATATAGATTTATCTTAAGCCTCCTCAAATTAAACTAATATTAAACCAACAAAAAAGGCTACGTTTAAAAAACGCAGCCTTTTATTTAACGATAACAATTTAATTCTTGAAAATTAAATTATTCCCTATAATTACTTGATAATTTTAGCTACCACGCCAGCGCCTACTGTACGGCCACCTTCACGGATAGCGAAACGTAAACCTTGGTCCATCGCGATAGGGTGGATTAAGGATACAGTCATTTTGATGTTGTCGCCAGGCATTACCATTTCCACGCCTTCCGGTAATTCAATAGTACCGGTTACGTCAGTTGTACGGAAATAGAATTGTGGGCGGTAACCTTTGAAGAATGGAGTATGACGACCACCTTCTTCTTTGGATAATACGTACACTTCAGATTCGAAATCTGTGTGTGGAGTAATTGAACCCGGTTTCGCTAATACTTGACCACGTTCGATTTCTTCACGTTTGGTACCACGTAATAATGCACCGATGTTTTCACCTGCACGACCTTCGTCAAGTAATTTACGGAACATTTCAACACCGGTTACGGTTGTTTTCGCAGTTGGTTTGATACCTACGATTTCAACTTCATCACCGGTACGGATGATACCACGCTCTACACGACCGGTTACTACTGTACCACGACCGGAAATAGAGAACACGTCTTCAATTGGAAGAAGGAACGGTTGGTCGATTGCACGCTCAGGTTCAGGAATGTAAGTATCTAATGCTTGAGCTAATTCAAGGATTTTTTCTTCCCATTCTGCTACGCCGTTTAACGCTTGTAATGCAGAACCACGAATGATTGGAGTATCATCACCTGGGAAGTCATATTGAGAAAGAAGTTCACGAACTTCCATTTCAACTAATTCTAATAACTCTTCGTCATCTACCATGTCGCATTTGTTTAAGAATACGATGATGTAAGGTACACCTACTTGGCGACCTAATAAGATGTGCTCACGAGTTTGTGGCATAGGACCATCAGTTGCTGCTACTACTAAGATAGCACCATCCATTTGCGCCGCACCGGTAATCATGTTTTTAACATAGTCGGCGTGTCCCGGACAGTCAACGTGTGCATAGTGACGGGTTGGTGTGTCGTATTCAACGTGGGACGTGTTGATGGTGATACCACGCGCTTTTTCTTCCGGCGCGTTATCGATTTGGTCGAATGCACGAGCTGCACCACCGTAGTGTTTTGCTAATACGGTGGTGATTGCTGCTGTTAAAGTGGTTTTACCATGGTCAACGTGGCCGATTGTACCCACGTTAACGTGCGGTTTTGTACGTTCAAATTTTTCTTTAGACACGATTAAGTTTCCTCAGTGTATAAGTCCACAAGCCGGAATGGCTTGTGGATTTAGTTAAACAAAATTATTTTTTACGAGCTTCAATAACTGCTTCAGCCACGTTTTTCGGTGCTTCAGCATATTTCAATGGTTCCATTGAGTAGGAAGCACGACCTTGAGTTTGGGAACGTAAGTCGGTTGCATAACCAAACATTTCAGAAAGCGGCACTTCAGCGTCGATTTTAACAACGAATTCATTTGCTTCTTGACCGTTCACCATTGCGCGACGACGGCTCAAGTCACCGATTACGTCACCCACATACTCAGGTGGGGTTTCTACTTCAACTTTCATGATTGGCTCAAGTAAAACTGGGTTTGCTTTTGCGAATGCCGCTTTAAATGCTAAAGATGCTGCAAGTTTAAACGCCAATTCAGAGGAGTCCACATCATGGTATGAACCGAAGTGTAAACGAACACCGATATCAACTACTGGATAACCTGCTAATGGACCAGATTTAAGTTGCTCTTGAATACCTTTGTCAACAGCAGGGATGTATTCACCAGGGATGACACCACCTTTAATTTCGTTAACAAATTCATAACCCGGACCTTCCGGCTCTAATGGATATAAGTCGATAACAACGTGACCATATTGACCGCGACCACCAGATTGTTTTGCGTGTTTACCTTCTACATCGTTAACACGAGTACGAATTGTTTCACGGTAAGATACTTGTGGTTTACCAATGTTAGCTTCCACTTTGAATTCACGTTTCATACGGTCAACGATGATATCCAAGTGTAACTCACCCATACCGGAAATAATAGTTTCACCAGATTCTTCATCAGTGTGAACACGGAATGAAGGGTCTTCTTGTGCAAGACGACCTAATGCAAGACCCATTTTTTCTTGGTCTGCTTTTGTTTTTGGTTCTACTGCAACAGAGATTACCGGCTCAGGGAATTCCATACGTTCAAGGATGATTGGTGCTTCGATTGCACATAATGTATCACCTGTTGTTACATCTTTTAAGCCGATTGCCGCAGCGATATCGCCCGCGCGAACTTCTTTAATTTCTTCACGTTTATTTGCGTGCATCTGTACGATACGACCAAAACGTTCACGTTTTTGACGTACAGAGTTTAATACGGTATCACCAGAATTAATTACACCGGAATACACACGGAAGAAGGTTAAGTTACCTACGAATGGGTCAGTTGCAATTTTGAACGCTAATGAAGAGAATGGCTCTTCATCGCTTGCATGACGCTCACCTTCAGTTTCATCAGGGTTGATACCTTTGATTGCTGGAATATCTGTTGGTGCCGGTAAGTATTCAACAACCGCATCAAGCATAGCTTGAACACCTTTGTTTTTGAATGCTGAACCACAAGTTACCAAGATGATTTCGTTTGCTAATACGCGTTGACGAAGACCTGCTTTAATCTCTTCTTCGCTTAACTCTTCACCACCAAGATATTTTTCCATTAACTCTTCGGAAGCTTCTGCTGCTGCTTCAACAAGGTTTTGACGCCATTCTTCGCAAGCGGCTTGCATATCTGCAGGCACATCTTCATAAGTGAAAGTCATCCCTTGGTCAGCTTCATTCCAGTTAATTGATTTCATTTTGATCAAATCAACAACACCGGTAAAGTTTTCTTCTGAACCCACAGGTAATTGAAGAGGAACCGCATTTGCACCTAAACGGGTTTTTAATTGATCAACCACGCGTAGGAAGTTAGCTCCGGTACGGTCCATTTTGTTTACGAACGCGATACGTGGAACTTGATATTTGTTTGCTTGACGCCATACAGTTTCAGACTGAGGTTGAACACCGCCAACCGCGCAGTAAACCATTACCGCACCATCAAGAACACGCATTGAACGTTCTACTTCAACAGTAAAGTCTACGTGTCCCGGAGTATCGATAACGTTGATACGGTGTTGTGGAAACTGTTGGGACATACCAGACCAGAATGCAGTTGTTGCCGCAGAGGTAATGGTAATACCACGTTCTTGTTCCTGTTCCATCCAGTCCATGGTTGCTGCACCATCGTGTACTTCACCAATTTTGTGACTTACACCGGTGTAGAATAAGATACGTTCAGTGGTAGTAGTTTTACCTGCATCAATATGAGCACTAATACCAATATTACGATATCTTTCGATAGGGGTTGTACGAGCCATTATTATAACCTTGTTTAATTTAATATCAGTTTATATAAGGGTAAGGCTTCATCTAAGATGAAGCCCTTAAATCTTAAAAGCGAATTACCAACGATAATGAGCAAATGCTTTATTAGCTTCAGCCATACGGTGAACATCTTCACGTTTCTTAACTGCCGCACCTTTATTTTCAGACGCATCAGATAATTCGTTCGCTAAGCGTAAAGCCATGGATTTATCACCGCGTTTACGTGCTGCTTCAACGATCCAACGCATACCTAATGCGTTACGACGAACCGGACGTACTTCAACCGGCACTTGGTAAGTAGAACCACCTACACGGCGGGATTTTACTTCCACAGTCGGACGTACGTTTTCTAATGCCGCTTCAAAAGCTTCTAAAGCTTCTTTACCGGTACGTTGAGCTAATGTATCTAACGCGTTATAAACGATAGATTCTGCGATAGATTTTTTACCATCTACCATGATGACATTGATAAATTTAGCAAGCAATTCTGAACCGAACTTCGGATCCGGTAAAATCTTGCGTTGTTCAATACTACGACGACGTGGCATTGCGAATTTCTCCGTTTTATTATCTTCAGGATTACCCAAAACTCGTTTACAAGCCCCTCATTTTAATGAGAAATCTTGCTGTGCAAATGCACCTTTACTGGAGTCGTGGTTAATTAAATTTATGATTAATTAGCGTTTGGCCTTACTTAACGGAGAACCATTAAGCTTTAGGACGTTTAACGCCGTATTTAGAGCGACTTTGTTTACGATCTTTCACGCCTGCGCAGTCTAATGCGCCACGTACGGTGTGATAACGCACACCCGGTAAGTCTTTAACACGACCGCCACGGATAAGCACAACACTGTGCTCTTGAAGGTTATGACCTTCACCGCCGATGTATGAGGTTACTTCGAAACCATTGGTTAAACGAATACGGCATACTTTACGTAATGCTGAGTTCGGTTTTTTAGGTGTAGTTGTGTATACACGTGTGCATACACCACGTTTCTGCGGGCAAGCCTCTAATGCAGGAACGTTACTTTTTACAACCTTTTTCACACGCGGTTTGCGTACTAGCTGGTTGATTGTTGCCATTAAAAAACTCCAGTTTAATAAAAATTCATTAAAGAATGTTGTTTTACGAATCTGTTCAGACAAGAACAGACAGGGAATTTTAGTCTTCAAATCGGAAACTGTCAATAGATTCTGCCATTTCAATCCGTCACTGCCGTTCTTAACAAAGGAAAGAAATGACCGCACGTTGAGTAGCACTACGAACCCAAAGTGCGGTCATATTTGGAAATGTTTTTAAACAGCTGGAATAAATTAAGCTACGCTAGCCAAGTATTCCTGTTCCGTATGATCGTTGAAGATCTCTTGTTTATCCGTTAACACGAAACCGCCAAGTTCATCAGCTAAATTGCGTGCAGCACGAATCATGGTTTTTAGGTTCACGATATCATTGCCTGGAGAAGGCAGTTCCATAAACAATACAATGCCAACAGTAGAAAAGTTTTCCATATCATAAGGATTAAAGGTATTCGGTTGGCGTAAGTTTGCTAAGCTGAAAAGTACTGGACTAGACGACGTTAAATCTAAATGGCGATGATAAATATGACGATCACCAAAAATAAACCCGAGCCCCTCTAAGGCTTGCGCTAAGCGCGCACCATGAAATTCACGATTTTCCGGTGCAACCACATACAACATAACAAATGGCGGTTTACTACCCTTCGGTGAGTTATTTTCCACCGTTTCTGCAACATGGTTTTGTGATATTTCCTCATGAGGCCGTTCTGTTTCAACCGACGTGAGCGATACCGTCGGTGTTTGATACTCTTCTTCCATTTGCGTCACAGAGACACGGTTTGTATCTGCATAAGATTGAAATTGCACACTGCTTTGCGTCATTGCATTTAACGTATCAGGCTGTTGCTCCGGCGAGTTAAAAACGGCAGATTGCGTTGGCTGGGAAGCTTGATATTGAGGTTCAACACTATTATTAGACATGCCGCTTGGCAACGTAATTTTGATTTCATCGACCGCCCGTTCAATAGATTGCGTTCCTGTGCTATTTGGTACGGTTGTATCAAAATCTAAGTTTTGCTGTTGTGGTAAATTTTCTTCTACAAAGCTATTCACGGGCTTATTGGCAATTGGCGGTTCTGCAGACGGTCTGGCGGCTTGATTCGGTGCTGTAAACCGATTAGGTTGGTGATTTTGCGAGAACGTATTGGCATTTTGGAAGTATTGCGATTTCTCTCGGCGATTTGACCAAATGCCATGGGCAACTAAGGCCAGCAGGGCAATTATCCCTAAAATAATCAAAATTGTATTTAAATCCATTACCGATTCTCCAATCATACAAAATTAACGCAACTTACATAAGTCTATCATGTTTTTATGAAATTGATGATAGGGTCTGCTTATTTATTGATTTTTTCTACCGCACTTTGTATTCTGAACCTCTTTTCTGTGAGGGAAATGTATGTTAAATCAACAGGAAATCAAACTCGGTTTTGAATATTTTGTGACCGGTTGGCATTTGATTCAACAAAAAGGTTTACGCCGTTTTGCCGTTATGCCGGTGTTATTAAATATCCTATTGCTGGGCGGCTTGTTTATTGCCTTTGTGTTTCAAATCAAAAATGTTGTCAGCCATCTGATGGATTATATGCCTTCTTGGTTAAGTTGGTTGGGCGGTATTTTGCCGATACTCATTATCGGCATGATTTTAGTGCTGTATTATTTCATTTTTGCTACGTTATCAGGTTTTATTGCCGCGCCATTTAACGGTTTATTAGCCGAAAAAGTGGAAAAAATGATGACAGGCGAAGAGATTTCTAATGATTCTTTATGGGCGTTTATCAAAGATACACCGCGTATGTTGGCGCGGGAATGGCAAAAGTTGATTTATAGCCTCCCTAAAATTATCGCCTTGTTTTTATTAAGTTTTGTTCCTTTAATCGGACAAACCGTGATTCCGCTGATCACGTTTTTATTTTCTGCTTGGATGATGGCTATTCAATATTGTGACTATCCTTTCGATAACCATAAAGTTCCTTTTGAACTAATGAAAAATGAGTTAGCAACGAAACGCAACATGACAGTAACATTTGGTGGATTGGTGTCTTTATGTATGCTCGTGCCAATTGTGAACCTGGTGGTTATTCCGGTGGCGGCGTGCGGCGCAACCGCCATGTGGGTAAAAGAATATCGTCATCGCTTTAAATCCACGTCAGAATCGTCAAACGGTGCAAGTGCCAATGTGTCCTTGGGCAAACCGTCAACAAGTGATGGGCAACTGGTGCCTAAATAGCTTTTAGTTATCAAATAGAAGAATTGGCTATTTTTGGAGAAGAACATCTTGTGATAAAAATAGCACCACTTTTTCGGCGTGACACGCTATTCAGTCAGTTCATTAGGAGAACTTAACATGACTATTTATAACGATAATTCTTATTCCATCGGCAATACCCCATTAGTGCGTTTAAACCATTTCGGTAACGGCAATATCGTCGTTAAAATCGAAGGCCGTAACCCAAGTTACAGCGTAAAATGCCGTATCGGCGCCAACATGGTTTGGCAAGCAGAAAAAGATGGCATTTTAACCAAAGATAAAGAAATCGTGGATGCTACCAGCGGCAACACCGGAATCGCCTTAGCGTATGTGGCGGCTGCACGTGGATATAAAATCACCTTAACCATGCCGGAAACCATGAGTACCGAACGTAAACGTTTATTACGCGGCTTAGGTGTCAATTTAGTGCTAACTGAAGGCGCGAAAGGCATGAAAGGTGCAATCGCCAAAGCAGAAGAAATTGTGGCATCCAACCCAAATCATTATGTGATGTTAAAACAATTTGAAAATCCGGCAAACCCTGAAATTCACCGTAAAACCACCGGTGAAGAAATTTGGAAAGATACCGAAGGTAAGGTTGATGTTGTGGTTGCCGGTGTTGGCACAGGCGGGACGATTACCGGTATTTCTCGCGCCATCAAATTAGATCACGGTAAACCAATTATCTCCGTTGCGGTTGAACCGACCGAATCTCCGGTGATCACCCAAACCCTTGCCGGACAAGAACTGAAACCAGGTCCGCATAAAATTCAAGGAATTGGCGCCGGCTTTATTCCGAAAAACCTTGATCTTTCATTAATTGATCGCGTAGAAACGGTGGATAGCGACACCGCCATTGCAACAGCTCGTCGTTTAATGGCGGAAGAAGGTATTTTAGCAGGAATTTCCTCCGGTGCTGCTGTTGCCGCTGCGGATCGTCTAGCCAAATTACCTGAGTTCAAGGACAAGTTAATTGTCGTCATTTTACCGTCTGCATCAGAACGGTATTTGAGTACTGCACTCTTTGACGGTATTGAGATTTAATGACGATCCAATAACATAGAAAAGATCAACGCGTCTGGTAAGCTTATTAAATAGCAGTTTTGCCAGACGCTTTTATTCTTATGCATTTCCTTGTCGCTATTTTCCTCCAAAAGGCAACCACACAATGGTTCTCATCCTAAAGCTAAGCCCTCTCTATTGACCTTTGGAATAATCTTTAAACAGACGTGTCATTAGCAATGATTAACATTGAAAAATGTGGCCTTTTTCGACCGCACTTTACAATGAATCGCTCGACACGCCATTAAAAAAGCTGCTTTGCCATGGGGCAAAACAGCTTTCTTTTTTATCTTTAGCGCTTCGACTTATTTCGCCGCAATAAACCCGATGGCATCATACACTTTCGCTAACGTTTCTTGTGCACGTGCTTTGGCTTTTTGCGCACCGTCTTTAGCAATTTGGAGGAGTAATTCCTCGTTATTGCGGAAATGATGGTAGCGTTCTTGCAACGTGGTCAACATGGCAGAAACTTCGTCGGCAACAGCGCCTTTTAAGTGACCATACATTTTGCCTTCAAATTCTTGTTCAAGTTCTGCGATGGTTTTGCCGCTCACGCCGGAGAGAATGTCGAGAAGATTGGACACACCCGCTTTATTTTTCACGTCATAACGAATCACCGGCGGCTCGTCGGAGTCGGTTACCGCGCGTTTAATTTTCTTCGCGACCGCTTTCGGATCTTCTAATAAACCAATAACGTTGTTGCGGTTTTCGTCCGATTTAGACATTTTCTTTTCCGGCTCCAACAAGGACATAACGCGTGCACCCGCTTTCGGGATGAACACTTCCGGCACTGCAAAGTGCGGTCCGTATAAGGCATTAAAACGTTGCGCGATGTCGCGAGTGATTTCCAAATGTTGTTTTTGGTCTTCACCTACCGGCACTTGGTTGGCTTGGTAAAGCAAAATGTCTGCCGCCATTAACACAGGATAAGTGAACAAACCGACGTTGATATTTTCTGCGTAACGGGCGGATTTATCTTTAAATTGGGTCATACGACTCATTTCGCCAAAATACGTGTAGCAGTTTAATACCCAAGCCAACTGTGCGTGTTCCGGCACATGAGATTGAATGAAAATCGTGGATTTTGCCGGATCGATGCCACAGGCTAAATATAACGCCAACACGTCCAAAGTGGCTTTGCGTAATGCCGCCGGATCTTGGCGCACAGTGATAGCGTGTTGATCCACGATACAGAACAGGCATTCGTAGTCATCCTGCATTTTCACCCACTGACGCAACGCACCAAGGTAGTTACCGATAGTCAATTCACCTGATGGCTGTACGCCGCTGAACACGATAGGTTTGGTCATTTTTACATCCTTAATTTTTAAATCTTATTATTGATAGCGCAAGCGTCCACGCTTGTGCTGTAGCCAAAATTAAATAAAGGCACAAACGTGGGCGTTTGCGCCATCCATTCAGAAGAATCAATCAAACAAGCGTCAATAACTCCGCGAAATCCTCAAACACCCAATCCGGATGGGATTCAGAGATTGGAATGTTGTAGTTGTAACCGTAAGTCAACCCCACCACCGGGCAGCCGGCATTATGGGCGGCAATAATATCGTTGCGGGAATCGCCGACAAACAGCACTTGTTTCGGGTATAAGCCGAATTTGCCGCATAAATAGAATAGCGGACCCGGGTGCGGTTTGATGGCCGGTAAAGATTGTCCACCCAACACTTCATCGAATAACTCTTCAATGCCGAAAGCCTTCAACACCGGGCGGGTGTGTTGGGTCGGTTTGTTAGTGACCACAGCCAAACGGTAGCCTTTGGCTTTAAGTTTCTGCAAAGTCTCTTTCACGTGAGGGAATAAACGGCTGCGATTGCAGATGTTTTCGCCGTAAAAGACATTAAAACGTTCCTTTAATGTGGCAATTTGAGCGTCCGTCAAGGTTTTGCCTGATTGTGCCGTTGCCCATCCTAACGCGCGGGCAATTAAAATCTGCGCACCGTTACCAATCCAAGTAAGCACCAACGCTTCAGGCGCTTGTGGCAAATCGAATTCTGCTAACGCTGAATTTACGGATAGCGCCAAATCAGGCAGGCTATCCACCAAGGTGCCATCCAAATCAAAACCAATTAATTTAAACTGTCCTGTCATGCTTATTTTCCTACTGCGGCTAACTGTTGACGCATTTCATCAATAACTTTTTTGTAATCCGGTTGATCGAAAATCGCCGAACCGGCAACGAACATATCCGCACCGGCGCGGGCAATTTCTGCAATATTGCTCGCTTTCACGCCGCCATCCACTTCTAAACGAATATCTAATCCGCTCTCATCAATGCGTTTTCTTGCCTGTTTCAGTTTATCTAAGGTTGCCGGAATGAAAGATTGTCCGCCAAAGCCCGGATTCACCGACATCAGTAAAATGATATCTACTTTGTCCATCACATAATCTAAATAACTTAACGGCGTTGCCGGGTTAAATACTAAACCGGATTTACAACCGTTATCACGGATAAGTTGCAAAGTGCGGTCGATATGTTCAGAGGATTCCGGGTGGAAGGTAATGTAGCTGGCGCCTGCCTTGGCAAAATCCGGAATAATGCGATCTACCGGTTTTACCATCAAATGCACGTCAATCGGCGCAGTAATACCATAATCGCGTAAGGCTTTGCACACGGCAGGACCAAAAGTTAAGTTCGGGACATAATGGTTATCCATCACATCAAAATGAACGACATCACCACCGCACTTTAAGACATTTTCCACATCTTCACCCAAACGCGCTAAGTCAGCAGAAAGAATGGAAGGAGCAATTAAATAGGGTTTCATGAGGCACCTCGCAGGCTATTAAAAATTGCCTTATCTTACTACGATACACCTCAATTTTTAAGAAATTATTCGGCGCAGGGCGGGCAATATCGCATTTTGGTGCAATTCAAGGTAAACTAGGCGCAATTTTTTTCGATTCGATTTACCGGTTTTTTATGCGCTTATTTCTCTCTTTATTATTTGCGGTTTTGGTGCTGTTCCAATACGATTTTTGGTTCGGCAAAAACGGCTATTGGGATTATAAAAACACAACCAAAGAAATCGCTGTCCATCAACAGGAAAATGAAAAACTTTCCCAACGAAATCAAATCATTGCTGCAGAAATCAAAGACTTAAAAGAAGGGGTGGATGCCATTGAAGAGCGTGCCCGTTTACAGCATGAAATGGTGAAACCAAACGAAACTTTCTATCACATCGTCAAAGAACACAAATAATGACCTCAAATCGCAAGATTATCGCCGTTGTACCGGCGGCTGGCATTGGCAGTCGGATGCAAGCAGACAAACCGAAACAATACCTTCTTATTCACGGACAACCCATTTTGCAGCATACTTTAAACGTGTTGCTTTCTTATCCACACATCAGCCAAATCGTATTGGCAGTGGCTGCCGACGATCCTTACATTGCTCAACTTAACCTGACACAAAACCCGAAAATTACTTTGGTAAAAGGCGGTGAAACCCGTGCGGATTCTGTGTTGAACGGGTTAAAGGCGATACAAAATGCCGGCACGGATGTTTGGGTGATGGTGCATGATGCGGCACGTCCTTGCTTAACGCATGGCGATTTAGACAAATTACTTGAAATTGATGATGACAACGGCGCGATTTTGGCGATTCCGGCGACAGATACCATCAAGCGTGCGCTGCCTTCACAACAAATTGCCCACACCGAAGATCGCAGCCAACTTTGGTTGGCGCAAACGCCACAATTTTTCCGTGCAGAGTTATTACGAAATGCGTTAATCCAGGCACAACAGCAGCAGCTTGCCGTGACCGATGAGGCCTCTGCTATGGAACTCGCGGGATTTCGACCGCACTTGGTGGCAGGGCGTAGCGATAATATTAAAGTCACCCGCCCGGAAGATTTGGCGTTGGCAGAATTTTATTTAATGAGGAAGACAAAATGATACGAATCGGCCATGGTTTTGACGTTCACGCTTTCGGCACCGACAATCCGCTCATTATCGGCGGCGTCACCATTCCCTTTGACAAAGGCTTTATCGCCCATTCCGACGGCGATGTGGCGCTCCATGCGCTAACCGATGCCTTACTCGGCGCTGTGGCCTTAGGCGATATCGGCAAGTTGTTCCCCGACACGGATATGCAATACAAAGGCGCAGACAGCCGCGTGTTATTACGGGAAGCGTACCGCCAAGTACAGGAAAAAGGGTATGTCGTAGGCAACGTGGATGTGACCATCATTGCGCAAGCACCGAAAATGCGCCCGCATATTGACGCCATGCGCGCCCTGATCGCACAGGATTTGTCTGTCGACATTGAACAAGTCAACGTCAAAGCCACCACCTCAGAAAAACTGGGCTTTACCGGTCGCGGTGAAGGCATTGCCTGCGAAGCAGTCGCCTTATTGGTACGCAAACCATGATGGATTTAGCCTATTTGCAAAAAACACCGCCAAAACAGACCGCACTTTTAAAAGCGGAATGTGCAGATTTTGTAGTGAAAGAACAGCTCGGCTACGACATGAGCGGTGATGGCGAATTTGTCGCTGTAAAAGTACGCAAAACCGATTGCAACACCTTGTTTGTGGGCGAGCAACTAGCAAAATTCGCCGGCATTTCCGCGCGTAACATGAGCTACGCCGGTTTGAAAGATCGCAAGGCCGTTACCGAGCAATGGTTCAGTCTGCAAATGCCCGGACAACCGACACCGGATTTCAGTCAATTTTCCCTCGAAGGGGTAGAAATTCTCGACGTCACCCGCCACCAACGGAAAATCCGTATTGGCAGCCTACAAGGCAATCATTTTGAGATTTTGCTACGCAACGCCGAAGAAACTGATGAACTCAAAGTGCGGTTAGATTTTCTGGCAAAAAACGGCTTCCCAAATTATTTCACCGAACAACGTTTTGGCCGTGATGGCAATAACTTAACGCAGGCGTTACGCTGGGCAAACGGCGAGATTAACGTCAAAGATCGCAATAAACGCAGTTTTTATCTTTCTGCTGCACGCAGCGAAATGTTTAATTTAATCGTGTCCAAACGGATGGAATTAGACTTGGCACAGCAAATTTTGGTCGGTGATGTTTTGCAACTGAACGGTTCACACAGTTGGTTTGTAGTGGACGAATCGGAAGATTTGGCACAACTGCAACAGCGTTTGGCACAACAAGATGTTTTACTCACTGCGCCCCTTATCGGCGAAGAAGAGAAAAGTGCGGTGGATTTTGAACATGAAATTTTCGCCCAACATCAGGCGTTATTTGATTTAATGCGACAAGAACGGATGAAAGCGGCACGGCGCCCCATTTTAATGCAACCGCAATATTTTCAATGGCAGTTTGAGCCAAACGGCTTGCGCCTTCAATTTGCTTTACCGGCGGGCAGTTATGCCACCGCACTCATTCGCGAACTGGTCAATATCGAGAATTAAAACACAGGAATTTTCTATGAATATTTTATTGAGTAACGACGACGGCATTCACGCGCCGGGCATTCGCGCCATGGCAGAGGCCTTGCGCAAGATCGCCAATGTCACCATCGTCGCCCCTGACAGCAACCGCAGTGCTGCGTCGAGTTCGTTAACCTTAGTGAAACCATTACAACCGTTACATTTGGAAAGTGGCGATTACTGCGTTAACGGCACGCCCGCCGATTGCGTGCACATTGCGCTCAACGGTTTTCTTTCCGGGCGCATCGATTTAGTGGTCTCCGGCATTAACGCCGGCGCAAACTTGGGGGACGATGTATTGTATTCCGGCACGGTCGCCGCCGCCTTTGAAGGGCGCCATCTTGGCTTGCCGTCTATTGCGGTGTCTCTTGACGGCCGTCAACATTTTGAAACGGCAGCCCGTGTAGTATGCGAACTCGTCCCTAAATTACATTCTCAATTATTGGGCAAACACGAAATTCTCAACATTAATGTGCCGGATGTGCCTTATGAAGAGCTCAAAGGCATTAAAGTCTGCCATTTGGGTTACCGTTCTTCTTCCGCCGAAGTCATTAAACAACAAAGCCCGCGTGGCGAAGATATTTATTGGATCGGGCTAAGTGGCTTACCGGAATATGACGGCGAAGGCACAGATTTTCATGCAGTGAAAAACGGCTATGTGTCCATCACGCCAATTCAAGTCGATATGACGGCACACCACTCAATCAATGCTTTACAACGTTGGCTAGAAAGTGAATAATTCGCCCTTTCGAAATAAGGAATGCAAATGAATTTATTTGGTGCAATGTATGATAAAACCATGGCGTGGTCGAAACACCGTTTCGCCCCGTTTTGGCTAACTTTTGTCAGTTTTATCGAAGCCATTTTTTTTCCCATTCCACCGGATGTCATGTTAATTCCAATGTCCATGTCAAGGCCGCAAAGTGCGGTGAAATTGGCCTTAGTTACGGCAATTGCTTCCGTCTTGGGTGGCATGATCGGCTATGCATTAGGTTATTATGCGTTTGATTTTGTAGAACATTACATTAACCAATGGGGCTATCAGTCGCATTGGCAAACCGCTATTCAATGGTTTGAAAAATGGGGCATTTTAGTGGTGTTTGTAGCAGGATTCTCACCAATTCCTTACAAAGTTTTCACCATCTGTGCCGGCGTGATGCAAATGGCATTTTTACCTTTTGTCATCACCGCGTTTATTTCCCGGGCGGCACGATTTTTATTAGTCGCCAAATTAGCCGCTTGGGGTGGCGAAAAATTTGCAGCGAAACTGCGCCAATCCATTGAGCTCATTGGTTGGTCGGTGGTGGTTTTAGCCGTTGTCGCTTATTTTATTTTACGTTAAGCAAGGTTATACAATGAATAAACTGATTTTCGTGTTGTCTATGGCACTCACAGCCTGTACGTGGGATGTTGATGAGCCAATTCAAGAAGAAAAAGATAAGGATGCACTTCCGCCGGGCATCATGCAACCGGTAGAAGGCACCGGCGCTATCGCAGGCGGTAGTTGGCTGCCGGAAATTCAACAACAACGTATGCCAATCAATATGCAATAAGGAATATTTTTATGAAAAAGTCTTTTTTACTTTTACCTATTACGGTGGCTATTCTTACAGCCTGTAGTTCAGACGCGCCGGCACCGGTAGAAAATGCAGACGGCACCTTATCCCCGGGCATCATGCAACCGGTGGACAATCCCTCTATGGGTGGCAATACCAGCTGGGAGCCTCAAATTCAACAAAGTAGCGTTCCGAATAGCATGAACGGTCCAATACCACAAACGCCGGCTCAATCTGCTCCACAGCCGAATTTCCAGCCGACGCATCAACCGCAGCCGGCACCAAAACCACAACCGGCGCCGGCAGTGCAAAATAAACCGCAGCAAACCTCGCAAGATTTTACGATTCCGCGTAATCCGGAAACCAATGCCCCGGATTACAGCCAAATCAATAAAGGTTTCTACAAAGGCGATACTTACACCGTACGCAAAGGCGATACCATGTTCCTTATCGCATATATTTCCGGTTTGGATGTGAAAGAATTGGCGGCATTAAACAATTTGTCGGAGCCCTATCAGCTCAACGTGGGTCAAGTGATGAAAATTTCATCCAATCGTTCACAACAGAATGTGTCACGCACCGCGACAGCTACCACATCGTCTGCCGCACCACAGGCTACTATGCCGACTGTGCCTGAAAGCAAACCGGCGGAACCTGTGGTCACCTATACACCGGGCGCCAACGGCACACAATATGGTTCAGACGGCACGATTACCGGACCGGTAAAAGCCACCGTGGGCACTGTGCCACCGAAAAATGTGCCGCTTATTACACAAAATACACCGGCACAGCCATCTCCTTCATCTCAACCGTCTGCAGACACAGCACCAGCCAATTCCGGTGTCATATGGAATTGGCCGACAAACGGCAGCATTATTCAAGGTTTCTCCAATGCTGACGGAGGCAACAAAGGGATTGATATTAGCGGTTCTAAAGGTCAAGCGGTTAATGCTGCCGCCAGTGGTCAAGTGGTTTACGCCGGCAATGCGTTGCGTGGTTATGGTAATTTGATCATCATTAAACACAGCGATGACTTTCTCAGTGCCTACGCACACAATGATCGTATTTTGGTCAAAGATCAACAAATGGTCAGCGCCGGACAACAAATCGCCAAAATGGGGAACACCGGCACAGATGGTGTGAAACTTCACTTTGAGATCCGTTACAAAGGTAAATCCGTCGATCCAACCCGTTATTTGCCACGACGTTAATCGTCCTAATTACAGGTTTATCTAAAACACAAGTGCGGTCAAAAAAACACTTCGTTTTTTGACCGCACTTTTTTTTCGCGAACATAAAAAAGGCGGATTCCAACAAACCCGCCCTTGTGTTTATGTGATGATTCGCTTGTGCGTTTATCCTTAGCCAATGACTTGTGGCAAGAAACCGGCTTGAATCAAGAAAGGAATAGCAATGATAAGAAGTCCGATAATCAGCGCAAACACCAACATTCCATTTCCGCCAGCGACACGGTATGGCAAATTTTTATGTTGTTGTCTTACACGCCATGCCAAACCAATAGGCAAAATGAGGCAATAAAACGCACATAGCAAACCGGCATAACCTAAAGCCGCAATAAATCCGTTCGGGTAGAACAAGGCAAAAGCCAACGGTGGAATGAAGGTTGCCATGGTTAAGCTCAGACGATTTGCCGGAATTTTTGCTCGTTTGAATAAATCATTTAGTCCTTCAAATAAACCAAGTGCGACACCTAAAAACGACGTAATTAATGCAAGCGAATAAAACACAGGCAAAATGCGACTTAACACATCGCTACCGGTGAGCGTTTTGGTGGCATTAATCAAACCGGTCAATGTTGGATTTTCTTTTAAGATGGTCACAAATTCATTTTGATTGAAAATGCCGTGCGTGGCCAATTGCCATAATAAATAAGCACTTAATGGAATGGCTGTGCCAAGAATAATGGCAGTTCTAAAACGCTTCACATCACCGTCTAAGTAACTGTTGATACTGCCCATCACCACATGGAAGCCATAAGAGGTAAAAAATACCGGGCCGGCAGACAAAATTAAGGCGTAATCTAACGGCATTTCCATTAAATTCATCGGCACGACTTCCGGCAACATCATGGCAAGCACGATAATAAACACGAAAATTTTGCCGGAAAATAACAGGCGTGTAATGCCATCAACACCATTCGTACCGATGACAACAAATGCCCCGAGAATAATGGTAAAGAGCAAAATTGAAGTTTTAAGATGCGTCCCCTCTTCGCCAAAAAGATTCGCCGGCAAGGCACTGGCTAACAATTCTCCACCACCGGTCATATATGCCGCCGATAAGGCATAAAGCAAGACAAATAAAGACACCGTGGAAATAATACGTCCCGGCATACCGAAATAATTTTCTGCTAAGGTGGCGACACCGTCGTCTTTGCGTTTCGCAGTTTGATAAACCTCCACAAAGAGCAGTCCGCTGTAGGCAAGAAGCAACCAAAGCCCGATCAATAAGATCGCAGTAAATCCGAAACCGATGCCGGCTGAAGTGAGCGGCATTGCCAACATCCCGGCGCCAATGGCGGTGCCGGCAATAATTAAGGCACTGCCCAGTGTTTTATTTTTTAATAACATAAGATCATCCTAAAAAAGTGGAGTCGTATTATCGCATAAAATTCCCCAAGATTAAGGGGATGTATGAAAGTGCGGTGGTATTTTCAGGTGTTTTTGACCGTTCACACGCCTCGGTCATCCACCCCGATATAAAGATAGCGACCGGCTTCGTCACACAAACTGCGAAAACCGACGTTGATAATTTGATAAGGCTGTTTTGAGTCGGCGTAATCAAAATTCTCATGGTGGTGGCCATGGTAAATTTGTTGTACGCCCATTTTTTCTGCCAGTTGATTAATCACCGCAAAGCCCGATGGATGCGGTTTCGGTGCTTCATGGCAAATTAAAATATCCGCTTGTTGCGTTTCCAACACCTCAATATCCGATGGAAAAATTGACGTACGGTGACGTAACGGCACACCACCTCGCCAGATTCTTTCCTGAGAACAATATTGGCAATAATGGATAGGATCAAAAAACATTGGTTTATTTGGTGGCATCCAAATTTGTCCGCGAAAAACGCCGCCTAAACCGGCAATCCGTTTCCCTTGAATGTTCTGCACCCGTCCATGCAAGTTACGCTGTTTCCATTCTGTTCCCCACAACGCTTCAAACGCCTCAACGGTCTTGCTGTCATGATTGCCGTGAATAAACCACAAATCAGCCAGTTGCGCCAGCTTTTCTAACGGTTCCGGCGTAGTGAGTTGTAAATCGCCAAGAATGACCAGCGCCACATCCTGTTGGTTTTTTAGGAACGGATAAAGGTGATCAAAACTGCCATGGGGATCGCCTGCAAATAAAATCATACGTACTCGAATTTAAAAAAGGGAATGCCCATGCTCACTGTTGAGCTCCGGCAGTTCTTCTTCGTTGAGAATTTTTTCAACAATCACTTTGACTTGATTATAACGCTCCAAATAACTCGGTGATTCAATTTCAATGTAAGGCACATTGTATTTATCAAGCAATTTTTTTAAGAGTTGTTGGAACCGCTGCCGTTGTTTTTGGCTTCCCAAGCTGCGTAAACCATCGTCCACCCATTGCGTATTGTTGTTGAGCAAAATGGTGACATCAAAAGGATATTCCTTGATCATGGAATCTAAAAACGGATGGGCTTTACCTTCATATTGAATGCAAAAGGCTTGCGTGGTGATGAAATCCGTATCAATAATGGCGACCTTGTGCGCATGACGCACAGCATAGTCAATGTAGCGTTGATGCCCCAGCGCCATTTGTGGGTAATCGGAATATTGCATGGCCTGCTCATTCCCCCCCAGTTGCTCAAACACGAATTCACGGCCGTATTCCCATGCGGATGTGGTGTTGAATACCGTC
This sequence comes from Aggregatibacter sp. 2125159857, assembly GCF_017798005.1. Taxonomy (NCBI): domain Bacteria; kingdom Pseudomonadati; phylum Pseudomonadota; class Gammaproteobacteria; order Pasteurellales; family Pasteurellaceae; genus Aggregatibacter; species Aggregatibacter sp. 2125159857. The sequence goes on along the minus strand of NZ_CP072548.1, from coordinate 510,045 downwards.
GCTAATTTGTTGACCAACACGCTTTTCCCGCTGCTTTCGCCACCTAAAATCGCAATGGTTTTGGCGAAAAATGGGTGCACTTCTTTCGGGATAAATTTCCAATAATGGAAAGGGTGATTCCGAATTTTAGTCGCAGAAACATTAAAGAATTCCCGTTTAGGATCCACTAAAGAGACGTCCAGATTTAAATACTTTTCATAAGGCGCTTTATCTTGCACTTCGCTGCTGAAAACTACACTTGGCGTAAAGCCTTTTTCTTTGAATAATTCTTTTACCCGACTCGCCCATTCCGGCCAACCGTTTGGGTAGCTGGCGATACCATCTTCCACTAAATGATGAATAAAAATATGATTTTTCTGATATTTAAAAATTTGTTGCATCCAGCGCAAACGATCTTGCACCGTTGGCATCCGTTTCATTTTGCTATCATAAAATAGCTTTAAATCCCGTTCCGTATCGCTACACACAATCACGTGCACTTCATCGACTTTACTGAAGGCTTCGTAAATCATATTAATATGGCCGGTATGAACAGGATAAAATTTTCCGAAAATTACTCCGACTTTTTTATTATTCGGCTCATTAATTTGTAGCACACGATGCAACGCAGTTAATTTTGCGGCGCTAGGATTCTTAATTTTTCCACTCACTAATTGATTGAAATAAGCACGAGTGATATTCGCCTGTTGGCATATATCGCTTACTTTCAGGTTAAGCTGTTTACGTTTTTCTTGTAAGTATTGGAAAGTTGACATACTTATTTCCTTATTTAACCTCGTTATTGAGGCAAAAGTGCGGTGATTTTTGGTAACGTTTTATAAAAAGCACAACACACCTTGATGCGCTTTAGTGCTGTCGCATAGCCTGCACTATTTTTGAAAAATATCGCATAAATGCCCTATTTTTATCTATTATCCGCACTATTTTGTGTAATTCAAGCATAAATAAAAACGTTTTTTATTCACAACCTTTGCGCTATACTACATCCACATTCTCAGGGCAGGGCGAAATTCCCTACCGGTGGTAAATATGTTTACACATAAAGCCCACGAGCGTTTGCTTTTTTGGCAAAGTCAGCAGATTTGGTGAAACTCCAAAGCCGACAGTAAAAGTCTGGATGAAAGAGAATTTAGGCAACGTCATGCGTTGTTATCTTTACGGCAATGTATGATTTACACCGGCGATATTCCCTCATCAGCCCTGATTCTGGTATCTCAAGTTTTAACGAAGGAATTTACTATGAATCAGTCATTACTCTCCCAATTCGGCACTCCGGAACAACGCGTTATGTCAGCCATTCAGGCTTTTCAACAAGGCAATGGCGTCTTAGTGCTCGACGATGAAGATCGTGAAAATGAAGGCGATCTGATTTTTCCGGCAGAAACCATCACGCCTGAACAAATGGCGAAATTAATTCGCTACGGAAGTGGCATCGTGTGTTTATGTATCACTGATGAATTATGCCAACAATTGGATCTCCCACCGATGGTGGCCAATAATACCAGTGTGAATAAAACCGCCTTTACGATTTCAATCGAAGCAGCAAAAGGCGTTTCTACCGGTGTTTCCGCCGCCGATCGTGTAACAACCATTAAAACGGCGATTGCCGATGGCGCGAAACCATCCGATTTACATCGCCCAGGTCATATTTTCCCCTTGCGTGCAGCCAAAGGCGGTGTATTAGAACGTCGTGGTCATACGGAAGCCGCCATTGAATTAGCCCGTTTTGCCGGTTTTAAACCTGCCGGTGTCATTTGCGAAATCACCAATGACGATGGCACCATGGCTCGTGCACCGGAAATCGTCGCCTTTGCCAAACAACATCACTTCCCTGTTGTGACGATTGAAGATTTAGTCGCTTATAAATTACAAGGTGAATAACAACCCGCACGTAAAACGTGCGGTTTTTAGGCTCCCCTTTAAGATCTATACTTCACAAGCCCGAAAGGGGCTTGTGAAAACTGGTAACCGTGTTTATTTTCATATCACTATTTTAGTGAATCGTAGCGTGCAACTTCTTGCACGAAATCATGAATGCCCGAAAGAGTTAAATAACGTTCCGTGCGTAATTTGGTCGTGCATCAAGATGCACGCTACGAACTTGCGCAACGAAATTTATTTCCGACGATACATATTGGCGCAAATGACTTCGCCTAAAATGTACAACGAAGATTGCGGTTGTAACGTAATCGTGTGCTGAGATTGACGTTTTGGCGCAGTACGAATGCCTTCTCCCCAGAAATCAGCATAAAAATCGCTACGCACATGCGTAAAATGATGATTCTCACAATTTAAGATCTTATATTGACGCATAGATTTGGCATATAACTTAGGATGCTCTTCAAAGACATATAATCCTTTATCTAAATTGATCACCGCATCAAAATGAATAAGACGTTTATCTTTGTTATCCACCCAAATGGAATCAGTATCAACATAATAAAAAATGCCCGGCATGAGTTGCAAGAAACCGACCTTAGTTTTCTTTGGTGGCGTGATGGAAACCTCTTCCTGCGCTTTTGCCTCATCTTGCTGCGTGGATACCGATTTGTTCGAATGGGAGAAGGAAGTACAAGCTGCCAATAAAAGTGCGGTTAAAATGACGATCGTTTTTTTCATAGCAAACTCCTTTTTTATTTCGAACGGTTCCTATGTGGTTCATTTTGTCATAATTTCTACCTAATAGCTAATTGAAACCTCGCCTTGAGAGAAAAATCCGTTTCACACCTCGCAAACGATTGCGTAAGCGTGTACAATGGCGCCCTCATTCATTTTATTTTCATAAATCAACGGGAAGCCATCGTGAGTACACCATCCTTAAGTTACAAAGATGCCGGCGTAGATATCAATGCCGGTAACGAATTAGTTGAGCGTATTAAACCTGACGTCAAACGCACTACTCGCCCTGAAGTCATCGGCGGCTTGGGCGGATTTGGTGCGTTATGTGCGATTCCGGCGAAATACAAAGAACCGATTTTGGTGTCCGGCACCGATGGCGTTGGCACAAAATTACGTTTAGCCATTGATTTAAATCGTCACGACAGCATTGGTATTGATCTTGTCGCCATGTGCGTAAACGACTTGGTGGTGCAAGGTGCCGAACCGTTGTTCTTCTTGGATTATTACGCCACCGGCAAATTAGACGTGGATGTTGCCGCCAGCGTGATTAAAGGCATTGCCAACGGCTGTGAACAATCCGGTTGCGCCTTGGTTGGCGGTGAAACGGCTGAAATGCCGGGAATGTATCACCAAGGTGATTACGACCTAGCCGGTTTCTGCGTGGGCGTGGTAGAAAAATCCGAAATCATTGACGGCAGTCAAGTCAAAGTCGGCGATGCATTAATCGCCCTAGGGTCCAGCGGCCCACATTCCAACGGTTATTCGTTAATTCGTAAAGTCATTGATGTTGCCGGTGTAAATCCTGCCGAGGCACAACTTGACGGTCGTTCTTTAGCGGATCACTTGTTGGCACCAACCAAGATTTATGTAAAATCCATTTTACAACTGATCAAACACGTTGATGTTCACGCTATCGCCCACTTAACCGGCGGCGGTTTCTGGGAAAATATCCCGCGCGTCTTGCCTAACAGTGTCAAAGCGGTGATTAACGAGAACAGCTGGCAATGGCCGGCAGCCTTTGATTGGTTGCAACAACATGGCAACATTACCGACCACGAAATGTACCGCACCTTTAACTGCGGCGTCGGCATGATTGTGGCATTGCCGAAAGAAGATGTGGAAACTGCCCTAGGACTTCTCCAACAAGCAGGTGAGAAAGCTTGGGTCATTGGTGAAATCCAACATCTTGCCCAAGACGATAAAGAACAAGTTGTTATTCGTTAATGAAGAAAATCGTTGTTCTCATTTCCGGTTATGGTGCGAATTTACAAGCGATCATTGATGCTTGCCAATCGCGCTATATCAATGCCGAAATCGTCGGCGTATTCAGCAATCAAGCAGATGCCTTTGGACTGCAACGCGCCCAAAGTGCGGGTATTTTTCACCGCACTTTTTTGCGCCGTGATTACGCCGATAACCTCGCCATAGATCGCCATATTGGTGATGAAATCGACAATCTCGGTGCGGATTTAATTGTGCTTGCCGGCTACATGAAAATTCTGAGCGCAGAATTCACCCGACGCTTTGCAGGAAAAATTCTCAACATTCACCCTTCCTTATTGCCGAAATACGCAGGGTTGCATACTTACCAACGCGCCATAGACGCCGGTGAAACGGAACACGGCATGACCATTCATTTTGTGAATGAAAAAGTGGATGGCGGAGCCATTGTATTACAAGCCAAAGTGCCGATTTTCCCCGATGATAACATCACGGACATTGAAGAACGGGTAAAAACACAAGAAATTCGGTTTTATCCCTTAGTGATAAAATGGTTTATGGACGGGCGTTTAACGCAAAAAGGCGATGGTGCTTATTTAGATGGGAACTTGTTGCCACCGCAAGGTTACGCAGTGGATGAATCCTAAACGTCATCTACACAATTTCTGTGTAGATGACGACATGAGGCTGACTTAAAATTAATGGTGCGCGTCGGCTAATGCTTTTTCAAAGCGTTCGTTCGCAAAATCCCAGTTGATTACATTCCAGAATTCTTTGATGTAGTCCGGACGGCGGTTTTGGAATTTCAAATAGTAAGCGTGTTCCCAAACGTCTAAACCGAAGATTGGTGTGCCTGAACAGCCGGCAAATTCTTTACCCATAATTGGGTTGTCTTGGTTTGCTGTAGAAACCACCGCAAGTTTGCCGTTTTCTAACACTAACCATGCCCAACCGGAACCGAAACGGGTCGCTGCCGCTTTTTCAAATTCCGCTTTGAAGTTTTCAACAGAGCCAAAATCACGTTCGATGGCATCTTTTAATGCGCCTTGTAACGTGGTGCCTTTTTTCAAACTTTTCCAGAATAAGCTGTGGTTTAAGTGGCCGCCTGCGTTGTTGCGTAATGCCGGGCGTTTTTCAGGCGCAACTTCATGTAAATGAGCCAATAATTTACCCGGGCAACCGCCGGCAAGTTCTTGTAATTCTGGGGAATTTTCCAACACAGCATTGGCATTGTTCACATACGCTTGGTGGTGTTTAGTGTGGTGGATTTCCATGGTTTGCGCATCAAAATGAGGTTCTAATGCGTCATAGGCATAACCTAATTCAGGTAAAGTATAAGCCATAATTTTTTCCTTTTGTTTGAGTAAATTCATGTTTAAAAAACGGGAAAATCATAGCATAAAAATTGATTAAGATCATTAAATGCTGCAATCAGAAAATAACTTGTTCTTGAGCTAAAAGGGGCATTTTTAGTAGAATTTGCCGACAAATTCAACGTGATATTTTTAGCGAAGAGAATTATAAAAATACACGTATCTCTTGATTAATCACGACAAGGAACGAAGATGAAAAACACTTCAAAAAAACACCGCACTTTTCAGTTAAGTTTGGTGGCTGCGGCATTAAGCTTAGCCCACTCGGCATGGGCGGTGGATCTCACTTGCAATACGCCAACCGGTTGTATATATACCCACGGAATTAACAACGAATGGTACATCAACAAAGCACCGACGGCATACAAAAATGCGCTAAATATCACCGTTGAAGCAGGAAATTACCAAAATAAAGCAAAAACAGAAAATGGGGCTGATCGCTCCCTAGGTCAACCTAGTCAATTAACGGATTTTTTGTTTAGTGTTTATGATTCAACAGCACAAGGGAATGTCATCACCTTAAAATCAGGCGTTAAAGCAACACTCAAAGAGGATTATACGTCTAGCCAATTACTGGATGCATTTAACACAACAGCAAATTTAGAAAAAGGTGTCAAACTCATTGTTGACCAAAACTTCTCTCAAATTCACAAGATTCCTGATGCTTACGGTGAATTTGACGGCAATGCTGCAATTCGCTCCTATCATTCAACCATCAATACACAAGCAGACATTGAGCTCAATAATGACGGTTCAAATGCAATTGAATCGAGACAAGCATCGATCATTAATTCTTCGAATCATCAAATCACGATGAATGGTAAAGACAACACAGCGTATGCACTTAACGAAAAAGACGTTGTGAACATTGAGAACGTGACCGTTAACGGCAATCGAGATTTGCAATCTGTTATTGATATTGTCTCTGATCTCCCTGACACGCAAAGTGTTAACGCTAAGAAGTTAAACGCCTCGTTAAACGATAAAAGTACCTTCATGGAAACCTATGAAGGTGGTTCACCAACGGTTAACTTAACTGATTCTAACATTAAAGCCGGTTATGGATTGATTTTGGGGACATTAGGTCAAGAACGCACAATCACTCTGAACTTACATAACACCGAATTAAATACCACTAAAGCACTCGTTTCCGTCAATGATCCGAATTTCCCATTTGAAGAAGACGAGGAAGACATTGCCAATAAAGCCACGTTCCATGTACAACTGCTTGCTGATAACAACTCCAAACTGAGTGGCGCAATTATTGAAAACCCACAAAAACCGGCAAACACTGAAGTAAACGTCACATTAGCAAACAGCCAGTGGCGTTTTAATCAATCAAGTATTCTTCATCATTTGAATACGCAAAATTCAACGGTCAAATTTGAACCGACATCGGAATATAAAACGTTAACAATTAAAGGAGATCTCACTGGCTCCACCACCTTTGATCTCAACACCAATATCGCTGAAAACAAAGCCGATAAAATCATCGTGAAAGGAAACGCGGAAGGTGATCATAACCTTAATGTGACAGATCACGGCGCGCATGTGGCAAACGGTAAAGTAACCTTAGTTGAAACCAATAGCGGCAATGCAAAATTTCACTTAGCGAACGCCAATGGTTATGTGGCGCTCGGTGCTTATAAATACTTCTTAACCACTGAAGGGAAAAATTGGGTGCTAGCGCACTCACAAAACGCAGTCACACCACAGCCACAAACTCAACAGCCACAAGCTCAACAGGCTCAGGCTCAGGCTCAGGCTCAGGCTCAGGCTCAGGCTCAGGCTCAGGCTCAGGCTCAGGCTCAGGCTCAGGCTCAGGCAAATATTACACCATCCTTACCGAAGACAGCGCAACTTCTTGAGCGCGCAAACGCACAAGTGTCTCTTCGCCAAGCGGAATTACTGATGGTCGAAAATGAATTAAACAGCATTCACCAACGTTTAGGTGAAATTAGAACCGGTGAGAAAGGCAATATTTGGGTGAAAAACGTCAATTCACATCAAAAACTCACCGCACTTTCCACAGGTGAAAGTCAAACTTCCGGCTTTAAGCAAAACGTACATAGCTTACAAGTTGGTGCAGATGCTGCAGCGACGAATAAGGTGCGTTTAGGCGGATTTGTCGGATATAGCCAAGCCAATATTGACTTCAACAATCATTACGGCAACGGAAAAGTGAAAGGACAAGCCATTGGAGTTTACGGGACTTACATGGCTGACAATGGTGTCTATTTAGATAACATCGCGCAATATAGTCGCTTAACCGCTGACTCGAATCATACAGAAAAACAGCGTTACAACGCTTACACGTTAAGCAGTGAAATCGGCAAACAATTCCAATTAGCCGGCGCATGGACCGTGACCCCACAAGCGCAATTGGCTTGGACGCATATTAACGGTAAAGAAAAGGAAGATAGCCTCTCAGCCGTGTCTTCTCGTGTCGGATTACGTCTCGCGAAAACCTTCGAGTTGAGCCAAGGATGGAAACTTCAACCTTATGCCGAAGCGAATGCGATCACGACACGCCACCGCCATAGCAACATTAACTACAATGGTAGCCAACTCAATGTAGAAAGTTATCGCGGTCGTTTTACAAGTGCGGTCGGTTTTAACGCCGGTTTTGGCAATCACCGCATTGGTTTAGAAGTGAATCGCGCCGACGGCAAACACATCAAGCAACCCTTTGGCGTACAAGCCGTCTATCGTTTCCAATGGTAGTTTAAACCGTTCACGTTCAGATTCCGTCTGAACATTTAGAGAATCCATAAGCGTTTTTCTTGCCAACAGAAAAACGCTTATTTTTTCACCGCACTTTGTCGTTCTAAAAGCAAGATCATTACATAAATAAACTTGCTTGCCGTGTATGCCTATTCATTGTTTTTATGGCTAGAGTTTTGAGCCTCAATCCGCTATATTAGCGCACAACTGTTAGCTGACTTTGGATTTTTAACCATGGATCTCAATTTTCATTTGATTCACCGTGTACGTAGCCAAGCAAAAACGCTGGCAAATCGCACCGCACTTCGTTACTTCAAAGACAACAATTGGTTGTCTATTTCTTGGTCAGAGTTACAACAACAAATTGACCAAATTTCCTTAGCGTTATTAGCAAATCATATTGATATTCAAGATAAAATCGGTATTTTTTCACACAATATGCCGCGTTGGACAATCACTGACATCGGTACATTGCAAGTGCGTGCCGTCACCGTGCCGATTTATGCCACGAATACCGCTAAACAAGCCCAATTCATTATCAATAATGCGGAGATGAAGATCATTTTCGTGGGCGACCAAGAGCAATATGATCAAGTGCTGGAAATCGTTGATGAATGCCCGAAACTAGAAAAAATCGTGGCAATGAAAAGTACGCTCCATTTGCATGAACACGTCAAAGCCTGCCATTGGCAAGACTTTATTGAGATGGCAGATGAGCAATATCAGGTGGAATTACAACAACGATTGGATGGCAAATGCTTAGAGGATTTATTTACGCTGATTTACACCTCCGGCACGACCGGTGAGCCGAAAGGCGTCATGTTGGATTACGCGAATTTAGCGCACCAACTCAATGCGCACGATCAGGCGCTGAAAGTAGATGATACCGATGTATCTCTTTCCTTTTTACCCTTATCGCATATTTTTGAACGCGCTTGGGTAGCTTATGTGCTCCATCGCGGTGCGACCAACTGTTACATTGAAGACACCAATCAAGTGCGGTCGGCTTTGACAGAGATTCGACCAACCTTAATGTGTGCCGTGCCACGTTTTTACGAAAAAATTTATACGGCCATTTTAGATAAAGTGCACAACGCTCCCAAACTACGCCAATGGATTTTCCATTGGGCGATGGCAGTCGGACGTCAACATTTTGATGCCCTTGCCCAAGGACAAAAAATCGGCTTTTTGTTAAAACAACAGTATGCCCTCGCCAACAAGCTGGTACTTGGCAAATTACGTGCACTGCTCGGTGGACGCATTCGCATGATGCCTTGCGGCGGTGCCAAATTAGAACCGACGATCGGGTTATTTTTCCACAGTATCGGTTTAAACATTAAGCTGGGTTACGGCATGACAGAAACCACCGCGACGGTTTCCTGCTGGGATGATCTCCACTTTAACGCCAATTCCATCGGTCGCTTAATGCCGGGCGCAGAAGTCAGAATTGGCGAAAATAACGAGATTCTCGTGCGCGGTGGCATGGTGATGAAAGGGTATTACAAAAAACCACAAGAAACCGCCGATGCTTTCACTGCAGACGGTTTTTTAAAAACCGGTGATGCGGGCGAATTTGATGCCGAGGGCAATTTATACATCACCGACCGCATTAAAGAATTAATGAAAACCTCCAACGGCAAATACATTGCACCGCAAGTGTTGGAAAGTAAAATCGGCAAAGATAAATTTATCGAACAAATTGCGGTCATTGCTGATGCCAAAAAATATGTCTCCGCCCTTATCGTGCCTTGCTATGCTGCTCTTGAGGAATACGCCAAACAGGTCAACATCAAATATCAAGATCGTTTGGAATTGCTCAAACATTCCGAGATTTTGCAAATGTTAGAACAGCGAATCAACGAGTTACAAAAAGAACTTGCCGGGTGGGAACAAATCAAACGTTTCACGTTGTTGCCTCAGGCATTCAGCACGCAACTGGAAGAAATTACCCCTACCTTAAAATTACGCCGAAAGGTTATTTTGCAACGCTATCAAGCGCAGATTGAGGCGATGTATAGTTAATAACGCGTGGCGTGAGTAAAAAGATTATTCATTCACGCCAGCCGCGATAAAGACGAGAAAAGAAAAAACCTGTTTTGAAAAAGATCAAAACAGGTCTTAAAAAGAAGTTACATCATGAAAAATGGTTGCGGGGGCCGGATTTGAACCGACGACCTTCGGGTTATGAGCCCGACGAGCTACCAAGCTGCTCCACCCCGCGATTGAGTTGGGCTATTCTACTCATTTCAAAATAAATTGCAAGTTTAAATTGAAAAATAATCGCGTCTGGCTTGAAATTGGACATAATTCACACATTATCTCTGTGAATTTATCGTTTTTTGATTAATCGCGGTCTGTTGAGACAGTCTGTTAAGACATAGGCTGCCTCCAGAAAAAGAAAAGGAAATTCAGAAAAAACAACAAGATGAAACATAACAAAACATTTACAAACACGAAGTAACATTTTATAGTAATGCGCGTTAGTCGGGGTGCTTCGTTCGCTTAAATAACGAAGCTGAGAAATACCCGTGAACCTGATACAGTTAGCACTGACGTAGGAAACTAATGCACTTCACTCTGCTTCTACGGCGTCTTTCAGCCGATTTCCCCCGTTGAGTTGTTAGCTGGTTTTATTTTTCAATCTCATCAAGGATTAGATCAATGACCATGCTTGCTAAAAATGATTCCCTTTTAAAAACGACCTTAAAAACCACCGCACTTTGCTTGCTTCCAATGCTGTTTTATACGCAAAACGCCCAAGCGGAAGGCAAACTCACCGTGTATTGCAGCGTGCAAAATGTCACCTGTGAAAAAGTCACGAAACGCTTTGCCGAAAAATATCATGTTGACACCCAATTTGTACGCAACAGCACCGGCACCGTGCTGGGTAAAATCAAGGCAGAAAAAGACAATCCACAGGCAGATGTGTGGTTTGGCGGCACCTTTGAACCGCACCTACAAGCCGCTGATCAAGGCTTGCTGGCAGTTTATCGCTCCCCATTACAAAAAGACATCATGCCACAGTTCAAAAAATTAATGGATGAACGAGGCGACTACACGTCAATTATCTATTTAATGGAAGTTGCCATCGGTGTGAATACGGAAAAATTAAAACAGCTCAATATTCCGGAACCGAAATGCTTTGCCGATTTACTCAAACCAGAATTCAAAAATCAAATTCAATATGCCGATCCCCGCGTATCCGGCACAGGCTATTCTTTTCTGACGACATTAGTGCAACTTTGGGGTGAAGAAAAAGCCTTTGATTACTTGAAAAAACTCAATTCGAACGTGGCGCAATATTCCAAGAGCGGTTTAGCCACCGGTAATTTATCCACCGGTGAAGTGAGTGTGGATGTTTCCTTTATGCATAGTTATGTACGTGAAAAAGACAAAGGCGCACCGGTAAAAGGCATTTTGCCTTGTGAAGGTGTGGGCTACACACTGGGTGCGGTCAGCATTATCAAGGGTGCACGTAATCTTGAAAATGCCAAACACTTCGTGGATTTCGTCCTCGATGCGGAAGCACAAGAAATTCCATGGCGCGAATCCGATTCTTATCAAATTCCAACGAACATTCACGCTAAGGCGTCTCCGAAAGCCAGCGATCCAACAAAACTGAAGTTATTGGATATTGACTTCATCCGCTTTGGTGCTGATGCAGAAAGCAAACGCCTCATTGAGCGTTGGGTTAAAATCACGCAAGAAGAAAAATAATTTCATCTCATTCTTACGTTGGGAGAGCAACGTGCTCATTACGCCATACCATGGTTTTTTCGTTGCTCTCCGCCTCCCCAGTTTTGTGACCAACTTCAAAGATCCGAAAATTTTAACCAAAATTCCATTTTTTTTTAGGAAGAATGAAAGTATCCTAACTGCCGGCGAACATTTAGGGAGAGAAAGATGTATCAGTTTCAACAATTTACTCAACAGGATATTGAGATTTTAGAGGATGAAACAGTTTATCGCGGTTTTTTTAAACTAAATAAAGTGAAATTTAAACATAAACTTTTTGCCGGCGGCTGGAGCGGTGTGGTGACCCGTGAGTTATTAATCAAAGGTGCAGCGTCTGCCGTCATCGCTTATGATCCGATATTGGATAATGTAGTTTTAGTAGAACAAGTCCGCATTGGAGCTTACGATCCAAAATCAAACCAATCCCCTTGGCTTCTAGAATTGATTGCCGGCATGGTAGAAGAAGGCGAGACGCCGGAATCCGTCGCATTAAGAGAAAGCGAAGAAGAAGCCGGTGCAAAAATCACCCATCTACAACACTGCTTAAGCGTTTGGGATAGTCCGGGAGGCGTACTAGAACGCATTCATTTATTTGTCGGCAAAGTGGACAGCACCCAAGTTGGCGGTTTGCATGGTTTGGCGGAAGAAAATGAAGATATTCGCGTTCATGTCGTTAGTCGAGAAACCGCCTATCAATGGGTTTGTGAAGGCAAAATTGATAATGGCATTGCCGTTATGGGGCTTCAATGGTTAGCGTTAAATTATCCTCAACTGAAAACGCAATGGCGATAACCCCATGCGTTTAGACAGCTCAGGCCATTTAGGCGCAGTTAATATGAGGAGTTTACTTTGTTAAATACCTATCAATATCACGCCCAACAAGAGGTCTTTCGTATTATACAAATTACGGATCCTCATTTATTCAAGGACATCAACGGGGAATTGTTGGGAATTAATACACAAGCCAGTTTTTCGCAAGTACTCACTGAGATCCAACAAGCCCACTATACCTATGATCTCGTGCTCGCGACAGGGGATTTGGTACAAGACGGCAGTGATGAAGGTTATTTACGCTTTTGCGACAATGTAAAATCGCTAGAAAAAATGGTGTTTTGGATTCCGGGAAATCATGACTTTCAGCCTAAAATGGTTGAGCATCTCACCCAAGGCAACGTCAATGCCGGAAAGCACCTCTTATTAGGGGAACATTGGCAAATCCTATTATTAGATAGCCAAGTACAAGGCGTGCCGCACGGTCAACTTGAACCGGAAACACTGGCATGGTTAAAAACAAAGTTAGAGGCGCACCCTCAACGCTATGCCCTTGTTGTGTTGCATCACCATTTGCTGTCAACCGGCTCAGCTTGGTTGGATCAGCATAATTTGCGCAATCCTCATGAATTAGCCGGCGTGTTAGCGCCATTTCCACGCGTTAAAGCCCTATTATATGGTCATATTCATCAACAGGCAGATAGCACATGGCATGGCTACCGTGTCATGGCCACCCCTTCCACCTGTGTGCAATTTAAACCGGACTGCAACAGCTTTACGCTTGATACCCTTCAGCCGGGCTGGCGTGAAATCGAGCTCTATGCAGACGGGCGTATTGAGACCCGCGTCAAGCGGATTCAGCAGGCTTCATTCTTGCCGAATTTTCAGGAAAGCGGTTACTAGCCTCTCAAAAACCAAGTGCGGTGAAAAAACGTGATATTTTTCCACCGCACTTTTTTATCACCTACTGACGTTTATTACGCATTATGCCTTTAACTTACCGGTAATTCGACACCACTCTTCGCGCTCTGCCACCGGCTCGAGCACAAAACGCTCGGCGTAGGCATCGCACACGGATTGCGCTTGTGTAGCTAAAATGCCCGACAAGCCTAAATCTCCGTTGGGTTTCACTAACTGGCTAATCACCGGGTAAAGCTCCTTTAACGGCCCCGCCAGAATATTCGCCACCACCACATCGGCTTTCAAGTCCGACGGTTTTGCATCGGATAAAAACAGTTGCAAACGATCCGCCACACCGTTTTGTTCCGCATTGTTGCGGCTGGCTAAAATCGCTTGCGGATCGATATCAATACCGACCGCACTTTTCGCGCCTAACTTCAATGCCGCAATGGCTAAAATACCGGAACCACAACCAAAGTCGATCACCGTTTTATCTTTTAAATCTAAACTATCAAGCCATTCCAAACAAAGCGCGGTGGTCGGGTGCGTCCCCGTACCAAACGCCAAGCCCGGATCAAGCATCACGTTCACGGCATTCGGATCCGGCACGTCGCGCCAACTTGGGCAAATCCACAAACGCTTACCGAATTGCATTGGATGGAAATTATCCATCCACTCGCGCTCCCAGTCTTTGTCTTCGATTTGTTCGATTTTATAGGCGGTATGTTCCTCTAAATGGTTCGCCTGTTTAAGTGCATCCACCACCACATTCATATCGGTTTCCGCATCAAACAAAGCAATCACGTCCGTGTTACCCCAAAGCCGTGTTTCTCCCGGTAACGGTTCAAAAATCGGCGTATCTTGGCTGTCCATGAAGGTGACGGACACCGATCCGATCTCTTCTAAAAAATCACTGATTTGCTCTGCCTTTTCGTTAGTACTGTTTAGGCGAATTTGAATCCAAGCCATGTGTTTATCCTTTTATTCTTTTTCATAACCTTCGTAGTAGTAGGATTGCTCAATGCCTTTAAAAATAATTTCACGATTATCCACATCACCCGTTAAATTATTTTGCAATAAAAAACGGATTTCTAAATCATTAATCGGACTACGCTCCATTGCCTGCAAATACAAGGTTTTATCGACATTTTGCCAATTTACGACTTTGCCTAAATTTTTCTTTAAGATTAAATCCAACCAAATCCTTGTTGAACGACCATTGCCCTCTAAAAAAGGATGCGCAATATTCATTTCAACGTATTTATTAATAATCTCTTCAAATGTCGTTTCCGGCATTTGCTCGATTTTGCCCAAGGCTTCTTTTAAATACAACGAATTAGCAAAACGAAAATTGCCTTTGGAAATATTTTGTTCTCGAATCACGCCGGCAAAATCATACAAATCTTGAAATAAATAGCGGTGAATTTGCTGCAATCCCCGTGTTGTTCCCACTTCAATTTGCTGAATATCATTCGTTTCAAACAAGCGGTAAGCATTTTCTAAGCTTTTTTGATCGATTTTTTTCATGTATTTTACCTGTCATTTTCACCGCACTTTGAATGGCGCTTCTCTCCAATTTTATTCCCCATCAAAAATGCCGCTAAGCCGAAGACTAACGCTGGCACAATCGGGTTGAAGCCAAAAAGTTTAATACCAAATTGGGTAAATAAAATAAACGAAACCAAGCCAACCAACATGGAGCTAACCGCACCGTAAGCATTGGCTTTGTCCCAGTAAAGTCCAAGAACAATAACCCACAAAAATGCGGCTTCAAGTCCACCAAAGGCAAACAGGTTCAGCCAAATGATCATATCCGGCGGATTAAGAGAAGCGAAAATTAAAAGTGCGGTCAAAATTAACGTAATAACGGAGGAAATTCGACCAATCCGTTTTTGATTTTGCACTGCCTGTGGTTTTGCCGCCAAATACAAGTCTTTTACAAAAATAGAAGACGATTGAATCAGTTGTGCATCTACCGTGGACATAATCGCCGACATTGGTGCTGCAAGGAAAATCCCCGCGACAATCGGCGGCAACACTTGTAACATCAGGGTCGGAATCACTTTGTCCGACACCGTTAAATCCGGCACGATGGCGCGCCCCAATGCTCCTGCCAAGTGCATACCGAACATGATAATCGTCAACACGATCGTGCCGATCAACATACCATTGTGCAGGGCTTTGCTGTCTTTAAACGCCATGCAACGCACGGCCGTGTGCGGCAAGCCGACCACACCGAAGCAAACCAAAATCCAGAAGGACGCCATAAATTGGAAATCCAGCATCTCATTTGGTCCGTACGGGCTGACGAGGCTTGGGTCAATTTCAGTTAATTTTTTGACCGCACTTTCTACGCCGCCTACCTGATAAATCACGCCGACCAATAACACTATCGTGCCGAGAATCATGACAGTACCTTGAATCGTGTCCGTTAACACCACGGCACGGAAACCACCGATGAAGGTATAAATCCCCACGGTTAAAGCGAAAATTAACAAGGCTTGGGTGTAAGGAATGCCGATGGTAGTTTCCAACAAACGGGCGCCACCGATAAATTGCACGGTCATCGCCGCAAAGAACGCGATCAACAACGCAACACAGGCAATCCACACTAAATATTTGTTTTTATAGCGATAAAGCAATAAATCATTGATGGTCAAGGCGTTAGTTTCGCGTGAAAGCAAGGCAAATTTTTTCCCTAGCGCACCAAGCGCCAACCACACCGCCGGTACTTGGATCATGGCAAGCAAAACCCAGCCTAAGCCGTATTTATACGCCGCACCGGGGCCACCGATAAAAGAACTCGCACTGGCATAGGTGGAGGCAGTCGTCATAGCGAGCACGAAGCCCGTCATAGAACGGTTACCGACATAATATTCGGAAAGAAAATCCCCGCCTTTTTGACGTTTCACATAAGCATAAATCGCCGCCCCGAAGACAAAGGCTAAATAAATGACGAGCGGAAAAATAATCCCTAGGTTCATTGATGACGCTCCATTGTCATATCTTGATTTTTCTGTTCCACATCCAGCGGAATATCTTGAAACACAATTTTAATCAACCAATACGCCACCACAATAAACAGCATCGGCAGGTAAATACAGGCAAGTTCAAACCACAGCGGAAAGCCAATAGGACCTTGTGTGCCTTTCGGCAAGTAAGCACATAAGCACCACCCAATCACATAAAGCAGGGTTAAACCTAATGCCCAACGGGCTTCCTTTGTTGCTTGTTGATAGCGTTGTTGTAACGTCATGATCGTTGCCTCAATCCATGATTAAAACGTTTTACTCATTTCTAAATAAATCCGATTTTTATCATAGCGATAAAACGGATGATTACTGTCATTTTTTTGGTACGACCAGGTAATTTTCGGCGTAATACCCCAGAAATACACGTTACGATGCCATAAAGTGACATTGGTTTGATATTCCTTGTTTTTTTGACGAATGCCAAGTAAATCTTCCCCTTTATACGCTCGTCTTGCATAAGCGACAGAAAGACGACTGGAAATGCCCAACGGCCATTCTTGCACCCAACCTAAACGCACGTTTTTACGTTGATAGGCATTATCACGATCACGTGTATTTTCGCGATTATAATCCGCACCGATATACCAATATTGTCCGCTGTAAGGTAAAAATAAGAGCGTATTCGACCACAAATAATTATTGCCATTTAAATGTTTACGCGTGGCATAACGCTGCTCACCATATTCAAGTGCGGTCGAAATTTGCCATGATTTATTGAGCCAATGGGTCACATCAACACGCACACCGGAATTTTTAGAATATTGTTTCATGGCATCACTGCCGGACGATCCACCGGAATACCAACGTCGTTCTGTGAAAGGCACTAAGGCAAGTTCAGTATTTGCCGTTTGATAACCCAGGCCTGCACCGATTCGGGCATTAAATTCGTTATATTTTTTGTTATCCCAATAATATTTGCCTTGCCCATCTAAAACCAGTTTCGCAAAAAACTGATGAGGCAACGACCATTTTTTTTCGGCTCCGACATAATAAGACAGCCCATGCGCCTGTTCTCGCTCCCAAGCTTTCCACGCACCAATACGGGTGCCGGCTTTTGGCGCATTATTAATATTGGATTCATTTAAGAAACTGATGCCGCCGTTGATTTTCCACTGATCTCGTTGGTTAATTGCGGTTAAATACTGATCGATCATTTGCTGCGATGAGGCATCATTCACTTCCGCACGAAGTTTTTGGAATTGATCTTTCGCCGCTTCATTATCGTTATTCAAAAATAACGCATGGGCTAATTGATAACGCAATGGTAAAACTTCAGGATGTTTTGCAAATAATTCACGATATTGCTGCACCGCTGAGGCATAATTCCCTTGATGCGTTGCCATCATAGCCTCGCCCCAAGCCACCAAAAAAGGATCTTGTTGTGGCAAATTTTTGTATAAGGGCAACAACAATGCCACTGCCTCCGCATGGCTTTGTAGCAATGCCGGAATCAGGCCACGGATAATCAAATCCGGTCGTTTGGCAAGTTCTTCTTTTGTAATAGACAGGGTATGTTCTTTTGAAGTGGAGGTCTCTACAACGTCATGTTGAGGCAATTGAGGGCTCGCCAGCTTTAAATGTTCTTCAGGCGATGCGTTCTTTGGTGCAGCAATTTCTGCCGCTGCTGAAGCAGACACGAATACGCCAATCGCAATTCCAAAAGATAAGGGTAATTTCATCATATCGTTTTAACCATATATTCAAATAAATAAAGCAAGCACATGGCTTGCTTTATTGTTCACTCGGGGAGATTACTGTTTCTTACCAACAAAACCGGCGCCCCATGAATTATCATTTGCTTTTGCCAAGCCGCCTAATTCTACCGCATTATTGCCATAAAACTTACCTTCAACTGCGCCATCAGTCAATTTTGTCGATTTAGCCGTGCCCTCAAAGCTATTACCGGAAATATTCGCACTAATATTAATGGTTGGTACATTGTTGGCTGTAATAGAACCGCTTAGCGTCTTCGCACCAAAATCAACATCAAAAGAAGATTGACCGGCTACCGCATCAGAATCATCGCTAATATCATCTGACGAAATAATACTATCGCCTTTATACGACGCCAAACCGGTTACAGGCATATTTTGGGTTGGAGCACCATTATAGAACAGAATATCTTTCTCAGTCGGACCCTTGCTTAAAGATACGCCCATACGGACATTGGCATACTTACCACAACATACGGCTGTATTATTTATACGTTGCCAGCTACCTGCGTAAATGCCAGGGTAAGTAAGTGTAATCGTTTGGCCATCAACCTCTAATTGATTTATATTTGCGTTATTGAATTTAACATTTTTGACTTGAACCTTGTTATCTTGTTCAGAGATAACAAAAGCTGAACCTGTAACGGTTTGATTTGCCTTAGTTGAATTTTGTGTTGGCAAATTGGTTTTAGATGGCGTTGCCTGTGTTTTTTGTTCATTGCTTGGTGCAGCAGTATTATCACTGCTACCACCACTGCTCCCACAAGCAGCTAACGTGAATGCGGCTAATGCCGTTAAACTGAATTTTACAATAGCGTTCTTCATAAAAGGACCTCTAAGTAATAAGATTTAAAAGTTAAACGAATGCAAAAAACGATGCATATCGACCATTTGCTTGGCGTAAAACATCAAAGCCGGCTGACTATAGCATATCAATTTCAAAAATGAAGTCTCTTTATGTAAATAAAATGTAAAGAAAACATCCTTAAAGAAGACTACTGCACCAACATCAATCCCATACAGCCTTTGTCTGCCAACATTAAATCAGACGCACCAAACGTGAACGGATAATTATTGGAGGACGTATTTTCAAATTTCACTAAAAGAGACAGGTTTCCATTGATGAGTACGCTATCTTTCCAGCCGATTTCGTTTTGTGCTAACGGCTTGTCATTCACAGATTCGACAATAAATTTTGCGCCGACCACATTAAAACCGACCGGAGAGGAGGCACTGAGGTGCCAGCGTTCTACGCTACCGAGTGTTGCGGAAACATCCAAGCGGCGCGGATCAAAGCGTTTTTGGTTTATGGTGGCATTGTTGGTATCCAGATAAAACGTGCGTTCTTGTTGAACGTTAGCCGACAGCAAACTCGGCGCATCCGTGTTAAATTGCCAAGTCTGTTCTTTTTTCTCAAAGGCGCCGGCAAGGCCTTCCGGACGCAGTTCTAAAATGCGATTATCAATTAACTCACCGTCAGAACCAAAGAAATGACTGATGTTATCTAAAATACCGCGTTTTTTACCGGTAATGAGACTCACATTTTCACCGTCATTTAAGTCCACCAAAATTTCCACACGCTCACTTGGCGCGAGTGTAACGACATTGCGTTTTTGACCTTGCGGCAAGAAACCGAGATCTTGTGCAATGAGCGTAAATTCCCGCTCGTCATCAAAACGTAATTCATAGGTGCGGGAAAGCGAGGCGTTAAGGAGACGTAGGCGCACTAAGCCGCGTGGTACCGTGAGATAAGGCGCTTCTTGACCATTAACAAACAAACGCTCACCGACAAAACTGCCTTGATTTTGTTGGAAGAGTTGCGCGCCCTCACCGTTCAGTTGCATATCTTGGAGAATCAACGGAATGTCGTCCACACCATATTTTTGTGGCAATCCCAATTTCAAACTTTCTTTATCTTCGATAATCCATAATCCAACTAACCCACGATACGTTTGATACGCTGAGCTGGCAAGGGTGCAGGCATGATACCAACAGGTGGACGGCGCTTGCGTAATGGGAATGATCGGTGACCAGGTTTCGCCTTTTTGTAAGTTTTTCGCAATGCCACCGAGCAACTCGCTCGAGGCTTGCAAACCTTGGATATTCATCGCGACAAATTGCGGTAAATTATTTTTCCAATTCAGTTTGGCAAAATCGTCTTTCTTAATTTTAATGGTTGGCCCTAAATAACTGCCGTTAAAGCCCCAGACTTCCGTGCGTTTTCCGGACAATAGCGGTGCTTGGGTATTTTGCATATTCAGAAAAATTGGCTTGCCTCGCCGTGCCTCAAACAGCGGCGGAATTGTCAATGCCGGGCGTGTTGCCGCCAGCAAGGGCACCGGTACACTAAAAAGTGCGGTGGAAAATAAGGTTGTTTTCAACAGCTGACGACGGGAGCAATGTTTCATTTAGGCCTGCTTATTCTCGTTTTTCTGTTCAATGGCTTTTTGTGCGATTTCACGATCCAATTCCGCAATGCGATTTTGCATCACATCATGACAATATTCCGCTAATTCGCGCACATTTTCACGGCTGTAGCCGGACACATCAATAGGTTCCAGCATTTCACAAATCACCGTGCCATTATCCCAACGGTTTAAATCGATTTTATTATGGGTTGTCGAGCAAACGACCGGCACAATGGGTACGCCGGCGGCAATCGCAGCGTGGAATGCTCCGGTTTTGAACGGCAATAACCCGCGTCCGCGACTGCGTGTTCCTTCCGGGAACATCCAAATGGACAGATTATCTTCATTAATACGACGCGCTAATTCCGACATGGTGTTATGCGCTTTAGAACGGTTATCACGATCGAGAAAAATATTGCCCGTTGCCCAATATAAAATCCCGAAAAACGGCACCCAAATCAGACTCTTCTTGCCGACGCTCACTGTACGAGGCATGACCATGTAAGAAATGGTTACCATATCGTAGTTATTTTGATGGTTGCCGATATAAATACAACGACCCACTTTATCGGCATTCGCCGGGAAACGATGTTCCACTTTCAGCCCAAAGAGTGGATGTAACCGTCCAAACCAACGGGCAAAAATGCCCACATTACTCGGATTACGGAAACGAATGAAGGAATAAAGCGTACCCAGGATACAAATCAGAATACAACAAATCACAATGATGAAAATTCTGGCGATTTTTAGCATGATAAAGCCTCTTAAAAATTTGCGTAAGTATAACGAAATTAGCCCGTTAAGTGTATTCATAACGATGAAATGTGCTAATCTAATCAAAAAATTTTTAATTGAATTGCTATGCAAAAAACCTATTTTATTGCGGATTTACATCTCTCCGAAAATCGACCGCACTTATTCGCCCTGTTTCGTCAATTTATGCAAGAACAAGCGCCAGAAGCAGAAAAACTCTATATTTTGGGCGATTTATTTGATTTTTGGATTGGCGATGATGAACAATCCGATCTCATCAGCGAAGTGCAACAGCTCATCAGACATCTGACAGAACAAGGCGTGCCATGCTATTTCCAGCATGGTAACCGGGATTTTTTGATTGGTAAAAAATTTGCCAAGGCGTGCGGGCTGACGTTACTGCCAACTTATCAAGTCATTGATTTATACGGCACCCCCACCCTTTTATGTCACGGCGACACCCTTTGCGTAGACGATGTGAAATATCAACAATATCGCAAAAAAGTTCATCAAAAATGGCGCCAGTGGCTGTTCTTACATTTACCGTTAAAAGTGCGGTTAAAAATTGCAGAGAAAATTCGCGCGAAAAGCCGCCAAGATAAACAATTAAAATCGACGGAAATCATGGATGTGAATGCCGTTTTTGTGCAGCAAATGTTTGTGCAATTTCATGTAACGCAAATGATTCACGGACATACGCACCGTCAAAAACACCATGAAATTCCACCGCACTTTCATCGTATCGTGCTGGGTGATTGGGGAGAAACCGCTTCCCTTTTAGAAGTCACGCCCCATTCAATCGAATTTATTAATGATACGTTAAGGAGAAAAAATGGCTGATCCACATATTAAATCGCCTATGGATGGTTGGGATTACGCAACCGTAATCATTTATCGCTTGGGCTTCGTTCTTGCTGTTCCAATGTTGTTTATGCTGCCTTGGTATCCCGCAACCGCACACGTTGGTTTGCTTATCGCAGCGACCTTATGTGCCGCTTGCGTGCATTTATATATGAAAAACTTCCGTTATATTTTTCAATTTGCCATGTGGGTGGGCTTGCTCTGCCAAGTGTTAGAGTTTCCGCAACTAGCGCTGGGCGCAGCATTTTTGGTGCTCGGCGGATTAAGTTATAAAGAATATTTTTGCTTCCGTGTCTTTGCCTTAAATCTACAACCGATATTTTTTGCGGTGTTATGGTTTGCCTTATTATTCAATATCACTTGGTTAAGCACTTTATTATGCTTTGTGACCGGTATTCTCATTTTGCTATTAAGCATTCAAAAATGGCGCATGCCGTTGCATTTTGACATTGGCGATAAAACGAAATATCAGGTGTAATTCCTATCTCCAACACACAAATAACAATCCGCACGTAAAACGTGCGGTTTTTAGGCTCTCCTATAAGGACCTATACTTCACAAGCCACTCAAGGGGCTTGTGAAAACAGGTAACCGTGTTTATTTTCATATCACTATTTTAGTGAATCGTAGCGTGCAACTTGTTGCACGAAATCGTGAATACCCGAAAGAGTTAAATAATGTTTTGTGTGTAATTTGGTCGTGCATCAAGATGCACGCTACGCACAAAATCGTGAATTACGCATCGAGGTTAATGCTTTAATCATTCGTGCAACAAGTTGCACGCTACGAGGGGTAAATAATCCTCCTATATGTTGAATTTTGGTTGTCAGCCTTGTTCATTATATCGCGAGGATTTTTTTCTGTTCATCGCTTAAGCTATTTGGCTCCATACGCATAGCGTATGGTTTTTATAGCCAGACTTTGGCTGGCTATAATAAAAAAACAGGCTAATCAACTGATTAGCCTTCTTGCCGTCCTAGGCGTTACTTCTTCCAATTCTTCAGCGCATCCGCAAAAGCATTGCCCATTGCATTATTTGCTCGCGAATTGTTACGGTCTTGACGAGCATTATCAGAACGCGATTTTGCGGATAAAGTGCGGTCAGATTTGCCATCATTTTTCACCGCACTTTCATCTAAACGCATAGTTAATGCAATACGACGACGCGCCACATCCACTTCCAATACTTTCACTTTCACGACATCGCCGGTTTTCACCACTTTATGCGGATCTTCCACAAATTTATCGCTGATGGAAGAAATATGAACCAAGCCGTCTTGATGTACACCAATATCCACAAAGGCACCAAAATTAGTCACGTTGGTTACCGTACCTTCTAAGATCATGCCGGCTTTCAAATCTGTGATTTCTTCCACGCCCTCAGCAAAGGTTGCGGTTTTAAATTCACCGCGCGGGTCACGTCCCGGTTTTTCCAATTCTTTGAAAATATCCTGAACAGTCGGTAAACCAAATTGCTCATCGGTAAACTGTTTTGCATCAAGCTGGCGCACTAAGCCTGCATTGCCCATTAAATCCTGAATCGATTGTTCCGTTGCTTGCAGAATTTTTTCCACCACAGGATAGGCTTCCGGATGTACACCCGATGCATCTAACGGATTGTTGCCTGCAGCGATACGCATAAACCCGGCGCATTGTTCAAAGGCTTTCGGGCCTAAACGCGGGACTTTTTTCAGTTGCTCGCGACTGTCAAAACGCCCGTTTTCATCACGATATACCACAATATTTTGAGCAATCGTTTTAGTCATCCCCGCTACACGGGCTAATAACGGCACAGAGGCGGTGTTTAAGTCCACACCTACGGCATTTACACAGTCTTCCACCACCGCATCCAATTTACGCGCTAATTGGCTTTGATTCACATCATGTTGATACTGCCCCACGCCAATGGCTTTCGGCTCGATTTTCACCAATTCTGCCAACGGATCCTGCAAACGACGGGCAATGGACACGGCGCCACGCAAGGATACATCCAAATCCGGAAATTCCTGCGCAGCCAATTCGGAAGCGGAATAGACAGAAGCACCCGCTTCGCTCACCACCACCGTTTGTGGTTTATGTTCTTTAATTTCCTTAATCACGTCTTTGGCGAAACGCTCTGTCTCACGAGAGGCGGTCCCATTTCCGATAGCAATCAATTCCACGTTGTGTTGTTTAATTAATTGGAAAATAGATAACATCGCACGCTCCATCTGCCCAGTGTGCGGATAAATAGTATCGGTTGCCAATAACTTACCGGTGTTATCTACCACGGCCACTTTCACACCGGTACGCAGACCCGGGTCTAACCCCATCGTGTTCTTGGCGCCTGCCGGAGCAGCCATTAAAAGTGCGGTCAGATTTCGTGCAAACACATCAATAGCTTCATCTTCCGCTTTCTCACGCAAGGTTGCCATAAGTTCCGTTTCCAAATGCAAGGCCACTTTAATTTTCCATGTCCAAGCAATCACTTGCTCACGCCATTTATCGGCAGGTTGGTCATTAAAACGAACACCTAAATAATCACGAATAATCTCTTCGCAATAACTCTGGCGACTCCCCTCTTCCGCTTCAGGATCCGCATTTAAACTTAATTGTAAAATGCCTTCATTACGGCCACGGAACATCGCCAAAGCACGATGAGACGGCACATTTTTAAGCAGCTCTTGGTGATCAAAATAATCTTGGAATTTCGTACCTTCCGCCTCTTTACCCTCAATCACTTTAGAAACAATCAGCGCATTTTTGCTTAAATAATCGCGCACTTTTGCCAATAATCCTGCATCTTCGGCAAAACGTTCCATCAAAATATAGCGAGCGCCATCTAATGCAGCCTTAACATCGGCCACCCCTTTCTCCGCATTCACATAATCAAGTGCGGTGGTTTCCGGTTCTGTTTTTGGCTCGTTCCAAAGTAAATCCGCTAATGGCTCAAGCCCCGCCTCAATGGCAATTTGACCTTTCGTACGGCGTTTTGGTTTAAACGGTAAATACAAATCTTCCAACTCAGTTTTGCTTTGCGTGGCTTGGATTTTGTCACTCAATTCATCCGTTAATTTGCCTTGTTCTTCAATGGATTTCAAAATGGTTTGGCGACGGTCTTCCAATTCGCGTAAATAAATTAAGCGGGTTTCAAAATGACGTAATTGTGTATCGTCTAGGCCGCCGGTGGCTTCTTTACGATAACGGGCGATAAAAGGAATCGTGTTGCCATCGTCTAATAATTGAATGGCGGCAAGAATTTGACTATCGCGTACATTTAACTCTTGCGCGATAAGTTGGCTAATTTGCTGGTTTAACATGATATGTACTTCTTAAGAATGAAAAAACGGGCATAGCATACTGTTTTTGCGCAAGAGGCTCAAATATTTGTTCCTTTTTCGGTATAATTTTGCGGCAATTGAGGACAGGATTATGGCAAAGTCAAATTACATCACCCGACAAGGCTGGAATGTGCTGGATCGGGAATTAAAATTTTTATGGAAAGAAGAACGCCCACAAGTCACCCAAGCCGTGTCTGATGCTGCTGCGTTAGGCGATCGCAGTGAAAATGCAGAATATATTTACGGCAAGCGTCGCTTACGCGAAATTGACCGTCGAGTGCGTTTTCTCACCAAACGGTTGGAAGTGCTACAAATCGTAGATTATTCGCCAAAGCAAGAAGGCAAAGTATTCTTTGGCGCCTGGGTGGAATTAGAAAATGAAGATGGCGATATCAAACAGTATCGCATTGTCGGTTGTGATGAATTTGATCCGGCAAAAAACTGGATCTCCATTGACTCGCCGGTAGCTCGCGCCTTAATAGGCAAAGAACAAGATGATGAAATTACCGTAGAAACGCCTTCCGGTAAAATCCAGTTATATGTAAATCGTATTTGGTATGAAAAGGCTTAGCCAAGGTAAAGTACGGTTAATTTTCTTCGCATTTTACGTATTGAGATAAAATTGATATAAAAACATTGAGATAAAAAATCAACACCTTTAAAAGGATAGTTATGAAAGAAACAATCGTTGCTCAAGCCACTGCGCCGGGGCGTGGCGGTATTGGCATTTTACGTGTATCCGGCCCGAAGGCCACTGATGTGGCACAAGCGGTATTAGGAAAATGCCCCAAACCACGTATGGCAGATTATTTGCCCTTTAAAGATGCGGATGGCACCGTGTTAGATCAAGGGATTGCATTGTATTTTAAAGGGCCAAATTCCTTTACCGGTGAAGACGTGCTTGAACTTCAGGGGCACGGAGGACAGGTCGTATTAGATCTGTTGCTAAAGCGTATTTTACTTATTGATGGCATTCGACTCGCGCGCCCAGGCGAGTTTTCTGAGCAGGCATTTTTGAACGATAAATTGGATTTAGCCCAAGCGGAAGCGATTGCCGATTTAATTGATGCCAGTTCCGAACAGGCGGCTCGTTCAGCCCTAAAATCGTTGCAAGGCGAGTTTTCCAATAAAGTGAATCAGCTTGTGGATTCCGTCATTTATTTGCGTACTTATGTGGAGGCGGCGATTGATTTTCCGGATGAAGAGATTGATTTTCTTGCCGATGGCAAAATTGAAGGGCATTTGAATGGCATTATTGCGCAGTTGGACCAGGTTCGTGCCGAAGCGAAGCAAGGTTCTATTTTGCGTGAAGGGATGAAAGTGGTCATTGCAGGCCGTCCGAATGCAGGTAAGTCCAGTTTGTTGAATGCCCTTGCCGGACGTGAAGCGGCCATTGTCACAGACATTGCCGGTACTACGCGGGATGTATTGCGAGAACATATCCACTTAGATGGCATGCCATTACATATTATTGATACTGCGGGGTTACGTGATGCGACAGATGAGGTGGAGCGCATTGGTATTTCGCGTGCATGGAGTGAAATTGAACAGGCGGATCGGATTTTATTGATGCTGGACAGCAGTGATGCCGAACAAGATTTAATAAAAGTGCGGTCGGAATTTCTGGCAAAATTACCGAACACTATTCCGGTTACCCTTATTCGCAACAAAGCGGATTTAACCGGTGAAACGGAACGTTTATATGAGCAAGACGGTTATACGGTCGTCAATTTGTCCGCAAAAACTCAGCAAGGCGTGGATTTATTGCGTGAGCATTTAAAACAAGCGATGGGGTATCAAACGGGTATCGAAGGGGGCTTCTTAGCACGCCGTCGCCACTTGGAAGCCTTAGAACAGGCGGCACAACATTTACAGACGGGACACATTCAATTAACCCAATTCCATGCCGGTGAATTGTTGGCGGAAGAGTTGCGTATGGTGCAAGATGCCTTAAGTGAAATTACCGGCCAGTTTACCTCTGATGATTTGCTCACGAATATTTTTAGTTCGTTTTGTATCGGGAAATAGCGGCAAAGTGCGGTCGGTTTGAGTGGCGTTTCAGGTATTAAAACCGCTCATCGGGAACGATAAAAGAAGTGGATTACAACAAACTTCACATACTGAAAAAAGTGATTTTCCTAGTTAGAAAATCTAAAGCCCCTACTCCTACTAGAAATTTGTTGATAATATTATAAATCAATATATAATATGTGCACTTATAAAAATAGGAGAGTCATCATGGAATTCAGCTTTAGTTTAAAAATTAAAACCACAAAAGAAGATGTGTGGAATTACTATGCAAATATTGAAAAATGGTATCACTGGGAAACCGATTTAAAAAATATAACACTGAACGGAAAATTCGAGACGGGTTCATATGGAACGATGGAACTTGAAGGGATGCCTCCCATGGAATATCAACTTACTCTTGTAAAACCTTTTGAAGAATTTTGGGATAAGACAGAGACACCTTTTGGAGATATCCTTTTCGGTCATCAAATAATTGATAATCATGACGGAAGTGTAAATATAAAACATACTGTAATTTTAGAAAATGAAGATGAGCAACATTTAGACTTTTTAAAACACGTTTTTTCAGACGTTCCACAGTCCATATTTATCCTAAAAAATCTCTTAGAAAAATAAGGTAATTGCTATTTGTTTATCTCGAAATATAAAGACGACTCAGAAAAATCAACCGGCTTGTTATTTATGAGGGTGTACAATAAATGGCACCTCATGATAAAAAAGGAGCTGAAGAGAATAAATCTGACACACCCTCAATTTGTTGTTCTGGCTTCTCTTGCTTATCTATCACAAAACGAGAACGAAGTTACACAAGTTATGATTTCAAAACTCTCTGAGATAGATGTCATGACGGTATCTCAGATACTGAGTTTATTAGAAAAACATCATTTTGTAGAAAGAAAAGAACACTCAAGAGATACCAGAGCAAAAGTTGTTATGTTGAAAAAAAAGGGAGAAGAAATATTAAAAACAGCTGTTCCGTTAGTTGAGAAAATTGATGAGTTATTTTTTGGAAAACTAAATAGTCATGAAGAACAATTTAAACATTTTCTCATTAAATTAAACAAAGAATAAGAAATATTTTTTGTAACCTATAGGAATATAAATTCTGATATTGCCATATTATATATTTAGTCATTTAAGTCAATTAAGATCAAACGCTGTTTCAAATGTTCTTGAATTTGCCACAGGAGCAGAAAAAAGTGGTGCGTGAAGTGATTATGGCGATGGATAAGGCGTATCGTTCAAATAAATAAATGTAGAAGATCCTCACAGATCTTCTACATCAGTAAGACGATAAAATTACACTAACAAGCCAGCCGCTTTCACTACCACATGAATGGCGGTTTCTTCCGTGGATTGAATCGTCGCCTCATTCGGGATTTCTTGTTGGGTGCGGTTGACGATAGCGCCTGCGATCATGCCGGCACGTAAACCAAGGGCAGAGCACATGGTGAACAAGGTAGCCGATTCCATTTCGTAGTTCATGACGTTCAGTTCTTGCCATTGTTTTAATGAACCTTGGAAATGACGATAAATTTTGCCGGTATAGGTGTCGTAACGTTCTTGTCCCGGATAGAAGGTGTCGGAAGAGGCGGTGATACCCACATGGACAGCATCGCCGACCTCTTCTTTGGCGACTTTGTAAAGGGCTTCGGTACACTCAAAGTTTGCTACGGCAGGATATTCTAACGGCGCAAAATGACGGCTGGCACCATCAAGACGTACAGCACCAGTTGTGACTAATAAATCACCGACATTAATGTGCGGTTGGATGGCACCGGTTGTGCCGATACGTAAGAAAGTACGCACACCGAGTTGGGCTAATTCTTCTACCGCGATGGAAACCGATGGTCCGCCAATACCGGTGGAACATACGACTACGGCATGTTCCTCAATATAGCCGAGCCAAGAGGTAAATTCGCGGGTGGAGGCGAGGAATTTGGGGCGATCTAATAAGCGTGCAATGCGTTCCACACGCTCCGGTGCGCCCGGGACGATGGCTAATTTAGCCCCATCTAACATGGCTTTCGTTAAGCCAAGGTGAAAGACTTCTGACATAACATCCTCCTTTCTTGTTCTTTGTTTTTTACGGTTTAATATCACGCAAAATCGGGTTCTGCATGGAAATTAAGGTTTCTGTGGATTGAATCTCATCAATTAATTGAATTTTTGCCGACAAGACTAAATGCAGTTCGGCAATCGTGTGTGTCATGACTTTAATGAAGATGGAGTAATTGCCGGTGGTGTAATAGGCTTCTACTACTTCATCAATGGCTTCCAGTTTTTTGATCACTTTGTCATAATCTTTTGCCGATTTCAAAATAATGCCAATGAAACCGCAAACATCATAACCCAGTTTGCGTTCATTGATTTTCACTTTTGTCCCTTCAATAATGCCTGATTGGCGCATTTTTTCCACCCGAACATGAATTGTGCCGGGGCTAACACCAAAATTTTTCGCCATTTCTGCATAAGGGGTTCGGGCATCTTTGGTTAATACACGCAATATTTGTTGATCTAAATTGTCGATATTGTGCATAACACACTCCTTTGTTTTAAAAACTCTAAATAATTATATTATTTTTTAGATGTCATTTAAATAATGATGAAATTTCTTTGATTTCGGCTAAATTGTGTTGCATTAACCCTAAAGAATAGAGAGAATCTCCGCCATTCATGTAGGAACATTAGATAATATAGGGTAAAAACAATGAAAAAGACATTTATTTTGCAACAACAAGAGATTAGTTTTGTAAAAAATACATTTACTCAAAACCTCATCGAGCAATTAGGCATCATCGAAGTTCAAGGCCCGATTCTTAGCCAAGTCGGTAATGGTATGCAAGATAACCTTTCCGGTATTGAAAAAGCGGTTCAAGTGCATGTAAAACAAATTCCAAATGCGGTGTTTGAAGTGGTTCACTCTTTGGCAAAATGGAAACGTCATACATTGGCTCGTTTTCATTTTAGAGAAGGCGAAGGCTTGTTTGTACACATGAAAGCGTTGCGTCCGGACGAAGATTCGTTAGATGCGACCCACTCCGTTTATGTTGACCAATGGGACTGGGAGAAAGTGATTCCGGAAGGTCGTCGTAATTTCGCCTATTTAAAAGAAACCGTGAATTCGATTTATCGTGCGATTCGCTTAACAGAATTGGCGGTGGAAGCCCGTTTTGATATTCCGTCCGTACTACCAAAACACATTACTTTCGTACACAGTGAAGACCTCGTGAAACGTTATCCAAACATGAGCGGCAAAGAACGTGAAAATGCGATTTGTAAAGAATACGGCGCCGTTTTCTTAGTCGGTATCGGCGGCAAATTGTCTGACGGCAAGCCACACGATGGACGTGCACCGGATTATGATGACTGGACAACAGAGTCAGAAAATGGCTACAAAGGCTTGAACGGAGATATCTTGGTTTGGAACGACCAGCTTGGTAAAGCCTTTGAGTTGTCTTCAATGGGCATTCGTGTAGATGAAGCAGCGTTACGTTTACAAGTGAGCTTAACCGGTGATGAAGACCGTCTCAACATGGATTGGCACCAAGAATTATTGCAAGGCAAATTGCCGTTAAGTATTGGTGGCGGTATCGGTCAATCTCGTTTGGCGATGTTGTTATTACGTAAAAAACATATCGGCGAAGTGCAATCCAGCGTTTGGCCGAAAGAAATGTTAGAAGAATATCAACATATTCTGTAATAGATGAAAAAGTGCGGTAGGTTTGAAAAACGTTTTTTAAATCCACCGCACTTTTGTTTTTCCTGCCTCTACTTTCGCCTCTAAATCTTAAATCGCTGAATAAGCCCTGCCGCTGAATAGCTGTCGGAAATATTAGATGCGGTCTGTTTTTTTGACGCTAGTCGATGAATCACTTGGTTCGCCGAGCCACGCCAAACTAAGCTCGGGTCCGCCTGTTCTTGAATAAACTTACCATCAATGAGCACGTCAATATAAGGCAGCATTTGACGTTGATATTCATCCAACTCTTCTAATTTGTAACCCGTCCAAACCCAAATGTCTTTATCGGGACATTCTCGTTTTACCCGTTGAACCAAAGGCAGCAGGGCTTCTATGTTTCTCGGATGCAAAGGGTCTCCCCCGGAAAGGGTTAATCCTTGTCGCTTAATGCGCGTGTCTTTGAGATCCTTGAGAATTTGTTCTTCCATTTCACTACCAAAGGGCACCCCGGCGCTAAATGACCAGCTTTTTTGGTTGTAGCACCCTTTGCAGCCATGAGTACAGCCGCTGACAAACAGTGTACAACGCGTGCCTTCGCCGTTGACGATATCGACGGGATAGTATTGGAGGTAGTTCATTTTTGTTTTATTTAAATCAAATTCGCTTTTTTAAATATCGGGTTTCGCCGATGGCGACTCACTTTCTTTTGTTTGCACAAAAGAAAGTAAGCAAAGAAAAGTGCACCCGGATAAGCCGCTGTTCTTCGCTTGATTGCCATTTTCTTTACGGCAATTTTCGAACTCGCTACGCTCAAACAGACGAAAATTGCCTAAAAATGGCAAGCTGCTCAGGCGTCTTATACGGGAATCCCATTTTATTTGAGCGTTGCAAAAGTGCGGTCAGATTTTTTCATGTTTTTGACTGAATATCTCCCCCAAAAAATGACCGCACTTTATCGTGATAATGCTCCTAAAATCCCCCTCTTTAGCAAAGAGGGGGTAAAAGAGGGCTTAGAGGAGATTTGGCAACGCCTTAAGATTACATGTGTTTAACCCGACGCTTCACCTCTTCCTGTTTCCCAGCATTAAACGGACGGGCATCTGGGCTGCCGAGGTAGCCGCAGACGCGGCGAGTAACAGAAACTTTTTCACTGTCGTGGTTGCCGCATTTCGGGCAGGTGAAACCTTTGCTGGTGCATTCAAATTCGCCGGTGAAACCACATTCATAACATTCGTCGATTGGCGTGTTGGTACCGTAGTAAGGTACGCGGTCGTAGCTGTAATTCCACACGTCTTCTAATGCTTTCAGGTTGTGTTGAATGTTCGGGTATTCGCCGTAGCAAATAAAACCACCGTTAGCCAATGGTGGGTACACCATTTCAAAGTCTAACTTGTCGTATGGGTTCACTTTTTTCTCAACATCCAAGTGATAGCTGTTGGTGTAGTAGCCTTTGTCGGTCACGCCGTCGATAACACCGAATTGTTTGGTGTCAAGGCGACAGAAACGGTCGCACAGATTTTCACTTGGCGTGGAGTATAAGCTGAAGGCATAGCCTGTTTCGGCGCGCCATTGTTTAACCGCGTTACTTAAATGCTCTACGATGGCACGGCCTTTTTCACGTAGCATTTCGTCATCGTAAATATGTCCTTGGTGATACAACGCATTGATGGTTTCGTGAATACCGATATAGCCTAGAGAAATGGAGGCACGGCCATTTTTGAAGATTTGTGCCACATTATCATCTGCTTTCAAACGCACGCCACAGGCACCTTCCATGTAGAGAATTGGCGCGACGCGGGCCTTGGTGTGTTCCAAACGGGCGATGCGGGTCATTAAGGCTTTTTTCGCTAAAGCCAAGCGTTGATCCAATATGTCATAGAAACGTTTTTCATCGCCTTTGGCTTCAATGGCGATACGTGGCAAATTGAGGCTCACTACGCCGAGGTTGTTACGCCCGTCATGGATTTGCTCGCCATCCTCTTCGTAAGCGCCTAAGAAACTGCGGCAGCCCATTGGGGCTTTAAAGGAGCCGGTGACTTTGACGACTTGGTCGTAATTCAGAATATCCGGATACATCCGTTTGCTAGCACATTCCAACGCAAGTTGTTTGATGTCGTAATTCGGATCGTTTGGCTCCAAATTTACGCCTTTGCGTTGAGTAAAGACCAGTTTCGGGAATACCGGTGTTTTGTGGTTTTTGCCTAAACCGCGAATCCGATTTTGTAAAATGGATTTTTGAATTAAACGTGCTTGCCACGTTGTGCCTAAGCCAAAACCAAAGGTAACAAACGGTGTTTGTCCATTGGCAGTATGCAGCGTGTTTACTTCATATTCCAAAGACTGGAAGGCATCGAAACATTCTTTTTCAATCAAGGCTTGCGCATATCCTTGTGCATCCGGAATATGCCATTGTTCCGCATTTTTCAAGTGTTTCTCATAGCTTAACTGCACATAAGGCGAAAGCACTTCATCAATGCGGTTAATAGTAGTACCACCGTAAATATGGCTAGCCACTTGGGCGATGATTTGGGCGGTGACGGCTGTCGCGGTGCCAATGGATTTCGGCGGTTCAATTTCAGCATTCCCCATTTTAAAACCATGGGTCAACATGCCTTTTAAGTCGACTAACATACAGTTAAACATCGGGAAGAAAGGTGAATAATCCAAATCGTGATAGTGAATTTCACCTTTTTCATGTGCTTCTACGACATCGCGCGGCAAAATGTAACGTTTAGCATAATGTTTCGCCACGATACCGGCCAATAAATCCCGCTGTGTTGGGATCACTTTGGCGTCTTTATTGGCATTTTCATTGAGTAACTCCACGTTACTTTGTTCAATCAGGCCCTCGATTTCTTTGGTTAATTGACTGCGTTTTTCACGTGCCATATCACGTTCGTGGCGGTATTCAATATAAGCGCGCGCAATTTGTGGATATTGGCTTGCCATTAGGTGATTTTCGACAATCTTTTGAATGTGGCTAATGTCAATTTCTTGTTGATGATGCGCAAAAATGTCATTGCTGACTTTTTGTGCAATATCATGACAAAAACGTTCATCTTGAATACCCACCGCTTGGGCTGCCTTTTTAATGGCATTAATAATGCGTTGAATTTCAAACCCGATGCGTGAACCATCACGCTTAATGACGAAGAATGTTCCCATGTATGCCACCTATAATGTGTGATTAAAGTTGGCAATACTATATATAGTTATCTTTAACTATTCAACACACAATATGTAGTGTTTTTATAAGAGAATGAGGAAGGTTTGTATAACAGAATAAGGTTAGTCTTTGGATTTATTGAGAAATTTTGTGATGGCGGTGTGATGTTGTGATTTTCTTTTGATAAAAAAAAATTTAGGCGGTTATTAAACCGCCTAAATTGAGAATCAGAAATTATTGATTGTTTTGAACGTAATCAATTGCTGATTGAACAGTTGTGATTTTTTCAGCTTCTTCATCTGGAATTTCGATATCGAATTCTTCTTCTAAAGCCATCACCAATTCAACAGTATCTAAAGAATCCGCACCTAAATCTTCAACGAAAGACGCTTCAGGTTTTACATCTTCTTCTTTCACGCCTAATTGTTCAACGATGATTTTTTTTACGCGTTCTTCAATGCTCATTTGTTTCTTCCTATGTTTAAGTTTACGCTCATTGCGATAAGTTAAGTAGTGTATGTATTTACAAAACATTTCGCAAGATTTCTTGTTAGAGGTCAAACCTCAAAAAAGAGTTCCGAATTTTTGCAACCACATACAGTTTAAAATAGTTATGTCTTTCACAGACATTGAATGACGTAACCAAGTGACAGTTGCGGGGTGGATTCTAACATTAAGCAAATTAATTTGCACGCATTTATCCAATTTATCCGCAACCTCCACTTGCTACCCATTAGCTCATGTACATACCACCGTTAACGTGCAACGTTGTACCATTAATATAAGACGCATCCTCAGAAGCCAAAAATGCCACGGCTTTAGCGATATCTTTCGGCTCACCTAAACGGCCTGCCGGGATTTGAGTTAATAAGTTATTTTTTAGTTCTTCGCTTAACACTTCCGTCATGTCGGTAGCAATAAAGCCTGGTGCCACAACGTTTACCGTAATGCCACGGGAAGCCACTTCTTTTGCCAAGGCTTTACTGAAACCAATGAGACCTGCTTTTGCCGCACAATAATTTGTCTGACCGGCATTCCCCATGGAGCCCACGACAGAACCAATGTTGATGATACGCCCGAAACGTTTTTTCATCATGGTGCGAAGCATCGCTTTGGAAAGATGGTAAACAGAACTCAAGTTAGTTTGTAAAATATCGAACCATTCTTCATCTTTCATGCGCATTAACAAATTATCACGGGTAATACCGGCGTTATTCACTAAAATATCAATGTCGCCAAATTCTTGTTTGATCTGTTCCAATACCGTATCAATGGAAGCTTGATCCGCAACATTTAATACCAATCCTTTGCCTTTCTCACCTAAATAGGCAGAAATACTTTCAGCACCTTTCTCAGACGTTGCTGTACCGATAACAAAAGCGCCTTTTGATACTAATTCTTCGGCTACTGCACGGCCAATACCACGCGTTGCACCTGTGACTAATGCAATTTTACCTTGCATAACTTTCTCTCCTTTTCACTACTATGCTAATACTTCTTCGACGGAATCGAGGGATTTCACATCATTTACAGAAACCGCTTGTAAGGAATCCACGATTCGTTTCGCTAACCCGTTTAACACTTTACCCGGCCCCACTTCCACTAACACTTCGACGCCGTTTTGTGCCATTTTCTCTACGGTTTCTGTCCAACGTACCGGGCTATAAAGTTGGCGAACCAAAGCATTACGAATCGCAACGGCATCAGTTTCGGCTTTTACATCCACATTATTTAACACCGCAACTACCGGCGCTTTCAACGTAATACTTTCTAAGGAAACAGATAATTGATCCGCAGCCGGTTTCATTAAAGCACAGTGTGAAGGCACGCTAACCGCTAGCGGTAATGCACGTTTAGCACCGGCTTCTTTACATAATGCTGCCGCACGTTCTACCGCCGCTTTCGCACCGGCAATCACGACTTGGCCCGGTGAATTGAAGTTCACGGCGGAAACCACTTCGCCCTGTTCTGCTTGTTTGCAGGCGTTAATAATGGCGTCATTGTCTAAACCAATGATCGCGTACATCGCCCCAGTACCTTCCGGCACAGCTTGTTGCATAAGCTTACCGCGCAATTCCACTAATTTAACCGCATCTTGGAAATCTAACACACCTGCACACACCAACGCAGAATATTCACCTAAGCTATGACCAGCCATCACTTCCGGTTTTAATGCCGGGTATTTTTGTTGCCATACACGATAAACAGCCACAGATGCCGTTAACAACGCTGGCTGCGTTTGCCATGTCTTGTTTAATTCTTCCGCAGGGCCTTCCTGCACTAATTGCCACAAATCATATCCCAATACTTCTGAAGCTTGTTTAAAGGTTTCTTGTACAATTGGGTAGTCGCCGGCTAATTCCGCTAACATTCCCACCGTTTGTGAACCTTGTCCTGGGAAAACCATTGCAAATTTTTTCATGTCTCTTACCTATACTAAAAAATAAATCAATTTATTCCGATATGCGTTACAGTCGAAAAGTGCGGTCAAAAATAACCGCACTTTTTTTCACGAATGATAACAGATTATCTAAAATCTCACTAAAGCCGAACCCCAAGTCCAACCACCACCAAAGGCTTCAAGAAGGAGCAACTGACCACGCTGAATACGTCCATCACGCACCGCTTCATCCAATGCGACCGGCACGGTTGCCGCGCTGTTATTGGCATAACGATCCAGCGTGACCACCACTTGCGACATATCCATGTCTAATTTTTTTGCCGTGGCGGCAATAATACGTAAATTCGCTTGATGAGGCACCAACCAATCAATGTCTTTTTTATCTAAATTATTGGCGGCAAGGGTTTCTTCCACCACATTCGACAGTTCACGCACCGCCAATTTAAAGGTTTCATTGCCTTGCATTTCGATATAGCCGGATTTTGCCACGCCACGCTCAGGCTGAGGAAGTAACAATGCGCCATTTTTATCTGCTGAGGCGTGTAAATGGGTAGAAATAATCCCTTCTTGTTCCGATGCTTCCAAAATAGCCGCGCCTGCACCATCACCGAATAACACAACGGTACTACGATCTGTTTCATCTAATTTACGGGAATTTAAATCAGAACCGATCACGAGCGCCTTTTTCACTTTACCGGTACGAATAAATTGATCAGCAACACCTAACGCATACACAAAGCCGGTACAAGCCGCCGCTAAATCAAACGCAATGGCATCGTCAATCTCTAACATCCCTTGAATTTGGCAAGCTGCACTTGGATAAGCATGAGAGTTGCTGGTTGTTGCTACTAAAATAAGATCAATTTCCTGTGGATTGATGTTTGCCGCTTCAATGGCTTTTTGGGCTGCTTCAAATCCCATGGTAGAGACGGTTTCATCCGGTGCAGCAATGCGACGTTCACGAATACCGGAACGGGTAACAATCCACTCATCTGAAGTATCTACCATTTTTTCTAAATCGGCATTGGTGCGAATATGCTGCGGTAAATAGCTACCTGTCGATAAAATTTTGCTAAACATAGTCATCTCGTTAAAAATAATAGCGAGGAAACTCACTACTTCATTGATATTTCATTTTTATTTAAGCCCGCCAAAATTTTCTGCGGGATTTGACGTCGGGCTTGTAATGCCGCATCGGCAATCGCATAAGCAAATGCCTCTATATTTGCACTTCCGTGACTTTTCACCACAACAGAGGTCAAACCGATAAGCGATGCGCCATTATATTGATCAGGGTTGATTTGCTTTAATCGTTGGTATTTATCTTTGAAAAGATATTTAATTAAATACTCAAAAACGTGACTTAATATACTCTTTTTCTTATCACTTTTCAGTAGAGAAATCACGTTCTTTGCCGCGCCTTCCAAGGTTTTCAGCGCAACATTGCCGGCAAAGCCATCTGTCACAATCACATCCGCCTTGCCATTGAGTAAAAAATTGCCTTCAAGGAATCCAATGTAATTAAGTGCGGTGTCTTTTTTCAGTAAATCTGCCGCATCCCGGATAGATTTGTATCCTTTCACCGCTTCAATACCAATATTCAATAACGCAATGCGTGGATAAACTAAATTCAAGGTATTTTCTGCAAAAATGGCACCCATCAAGGCAAATTGATACAAATTTTCTGCATCACACTCAACATTCGCCCCCAGATCCAACATAATCGAACGCTCACCTATCACCGTTGGAATCGTAGAAATCAGTGCCGGACGATGGATACCTTCTAGAGGTTGCAATAAGATTTTCGATAAGCCCATCAAAGCTGCTGTATCACCCGCACTCACACAGCCCTGCGCATCCCCTTTTTGTACGGCTTCAATCGCTAAACGCATAGAAGTATCTTTGCTATGACGCAGTGCATAGGAAATTCCCTGACGACTATCAATCACACGAGTGCAATGAACAATGTCACAGCGTTGACGAAGACTGTTGGGAGCAGAAGATAAAAGCGGAAGAATTTGTTGACGATCGCCAAACAATAAGAGAGAAAGCGTTGGATCGCGCTCCAAGGCTAAAATGGATGCTGGGATAGTAATACGGGGACCAATGTCCCCGCCCATCGCATCTAACGCCAGGGTTAGACGACTCAAGTGATTACCTTGATGTAATTGAGATAATTACTTGTTAATCACTTTACGACCACGATAGTAACCGTCAGCGGTTACATGGTGACGCAAATGAGTTTCACCACTTGCTTTATCAACGGATACTGCAGCAGTTGTTAACGCATCGTGAGAACGACGCATATCACGACGTGAACGGGATTTTTTATTTTGTTGAACAGCCATTGGCTATACTCCTAAATTATTTTTGCTTTAAATTAGCTAATACAGCGAACGGGTTCGGTTTTTTTGCCAATTCTTCCGGCAATTCGCCAAAAACCTGTTCAGCCACGGACACTTCACAGTGTTCAGATGAATGCATTGGCACAATCGGCAGACTTAAAATTAATTCATCTTCAATTGTTCCAAGTAAATCTATTTCACCGAATTCATTGAATTCAATTGGCTCATAGATTTCCGGCAATACATCAATTTGATCCAAATTAGCCACCGGACTGTAACAAAACTCACAATCAACGGTTTGAACGAAAGGTTCACCACAACGCTGACAATTTAATTCAACATCAACCTTGGCATGACCTTTCATAACAACCAATTTTTGCGGATCAACAAAGAACGATAATGTAACCTGTGCATCGCTGAGCACTTTACCAACCGATTCGGCAAGACGACTTAATTGATTGGCAGCGTAATAACCCTGATAATCTAATCTTCGTTGCGCATCTTTCACCGGATCGACAGTGAGGGGTAGTTTTACCTTTTGCATAGGGCGTGAATATTACCCTCAGAAAATAAAATAGTCAAAGGAAATCTTGCATTCCACGCGCACCACTCGCCTTACGTTATCCATGATTTTACGCAATCACGTTCTTCGTAATTTTATCGGAGAAGTGCGGTGGATTTTTTAATTATTTTTGATTCTCCAAAACATCGTCAAAAACGACCGCACTTCAAGCAAACAAAAAGGCGAATCCTCCGATTCGCCTTTGCGTTCTTGGAATATTATTTCAACTCCGGAAAGAGCATTTTCAGTACGTTTTGCGTCACCCGACGGGATTGTCCTGCGTACGGGAAGATATGCATCATCATCATTGGATTAAAGTTGGCTTCAATCACGCCCCAAGATTGCAGGCTCGGCTCAGCCGGTTTGGTTAAATCGGGAATGATTAAATCCACACCACACACCGCAGCGCCCATGGCTTTGGTGATGCCAACCGCCAAGGCTTTGTAGCTTGGGTGCATTTGGTCGGTCATGTCAATGGAATCGCCACCGGTGCTAATGTTGGAATTGGCACGTAACTGCACCAGCTGATCTTTCGCCGGCACGCTGTCCACGGTTAAGCCTTGCTCTTTTAACTGTAACTGTTCGATGTCGCCCAACGCAATTTTCTTCAATGGCGTGCGGCTACCATCGCCACGCAACGGATGATCATTTTTCTGAGCCACTAATTCCGCCACCGTATGCACGCCGTCGCCAATGACATTTGCCGGCACACGCAACAACACGGCAAGGGTTTCATCACCTAGCACGAAGAAACGGTATTCCGTGCCGGTGAGGTAATCTTCTACCATCACTTCTTTGTCTTCACGGAAAGCAATTTCAATGGCTTTGGCAAAATCCTCAGGATCATGCACGCCCTGTTGGAAAATACTGATGCCTAAACCGTAATTAGTGGATTTCGGTTTAATCACCACAGCACGCCCTGCGAATAAAGCATAATTGGCCACGGCTTGTTCCACACTGGTAAATTCCACGCTTTGCGGCACGTTAAAGCCGGCTTTCGCCAACACTTTTTTGGTCACCACTTTATTTTCCATGATAAGAGGCGAAATGTAGCTGTCATGGGAAGTCATGTTGCCGTTTTTGACATATTCCAAATGGTCACCGAATTGCAGACTTAAGAACTGATCGCGCTCGTCTAAAATCTCCATTTTTAAGCCTTTTTGAATGGCATCAAACATCAGCGCTTGGGTGGAAAGCTCCATGTTGTCGAAAGCTGACAACGCATAAAAACGTTCAAAGGCTTGTTTTTTGTAACGAATCGCCAGTTCCGCGCCCAGTTTTTGATAACCACCATGTGCTTCGATAGCATTGACTAAGCGCGCACCAAGCGTTTGGCTTGGATCAGCAAACTGCGCCAGTTTCTCTTTGACGATCTCGGTCATCTCTGCATCGGCGTGAATTTCCGCCAACATCGCCAATAATTGCTGTAAAACACGTTCGCCTTCTGCTTGGAAAGCCGTTGCCGACAATGGATTTTCCCACGCCACTTGGGCTAATTTTTCTTTGCCTAATTCCACCGCACTTGCCAAAGATTCTTCATCCAACCACGCCATTAATAAAATAAAATAATGCACAAATTTGGCATCATTCAAGGCAATACCATAAGCCTCAAACGGGTTTAGATCGAATAGACGGAATTCCAAATATTGAATGCCGTTTTGGAGCAATTCACGCGCTTGTTTCGCACCACGCAAACGCACGTTGGAATAAAATTCTTTTTCGGCAATAAGCTGTCCGCTGTTGACTGCCTGCTCCAAGGTTGCCACATAATCTTTCAAACTGTCATAAGACACTTTCACACTTGGGTCATTCACATAACCATATTGGCCAGAACGTAAACTACGGACGTATTGCCCCGCTTTCAATGGCGTACCGTGACGGAAATAATTGGCATCAACGGTTGGCGTGGCCGCTAATAAATAGACGAGGATCCATTGATAACGCAAGAAATTACGGGCAATTTTCAAATATAAATCGTTCTGAAAATCCACCGCACTTTGGTAGTCATTTTGTCGTGCAAACAGCTGTTGAATGAACGCTGGCTCAAGCTGGAAGTTGTAGTGAATACCACTCACCATTTGCTTGCTTTTACCGTAGGATTTCACTAAATGCTCGCGATACGCCACATCGACCGGATTGTCCAGTTGTGCCACTTTAATTTGATCCTCCGGTGGCAAGCCGGCCGGCATGCTCAACGGAAAGACATATTCGTCTTCCGGCAAAGAACGTAACACCACTTCGTGAATGGCGGATAACCAACGCAACGTATCTTCAATTTTTTTATTGGGTGGGGTGATTAACTCAAGCTGACTTTCCGCAAAATCCGTCTGAATATAAGGGTGATAAGAACGATTGCCGAAGCATTTTGGGTGCTCAGTCACCACAATCGCTCCGTCTGCGTGTACACGTTGGCTTTCTTTTTCAATGCCAAATGACCCTTGTTGGAACAACAGCTCCAAGCGATTTTCTTTTATAACCTGTTGAATATTCATAAAATTTCCTTTTAGCTAAACGAGGAATCATACTGTTTAGGCATGCCTACTTGCATAAACTTCTTAAAAAATCGCCACATTATTAAAATTAATCCCCTTAAATGCAAATAAAAAAATCGCATCCCCCATAAGGAATGGTTATAACTTAATGTATTGAAACGAAAATACTTCATTTTGGGGAATAAAGGGTCTAAAATTTCCGCCCTTAGAAAAGTACATGGAAAACACCTGTGGCACATAAAATGAGTCAATTCAAAAAACACAATCTCATCAATAATGACATCACTTTTGCGTTGTTATTATTGATTTTTTCCTTTCTTTCCCACATTGCCTTGGGCATTTTGGATAATTATCTGACTAATCTGGTGAGTATTTTTGCATTAGGTTTGCTGCTTTTGACCTTACGGAAACACAGCAAGATCTTATTTTTAATTGGCTTTCTTTTTATTTTCGCTCTCTCTCTCGGCTATCTTCCTTCCGGCTTATTATATGGCCCGGTGTCGATTGGGGTAATTGCCTCGGTTTATGAAACCAATTTCAGTGAAGCCATCGGTTTTTTTAAAGCGATTCCGCTCTCTATTTATATTTTTACTTTTTTCTATCTTCTTTTATTTATCGTTATCTTATTGATTCAACGACATAAAACCTCAAATAAATCTCAGAAGAAAATCTATGCTGCCGTTTACCTTGGTCTTCTCACCTTTTCACTTTATACGCCCATTGCAAAAGAAGTGGAAAATACGGATCCTGAAAAAGCATTTAAGCTCTCCGAATTTTTTAAAGCCTCAAACTTTTATCCGGTGAGTTTTCTTTCCAACGCCATCAAAGTAAATAACACCTATTTAACGCAACGGGCATTATTAAACGACGCCTTGACCAAAACACCGGAATGGCAAATCCTTTCCGTTGAGCCAAAATATCAAAACTATGTCTTAGTGATCGGCGAAAGTATGCGACGGGATTACACATCCTTATACGGCTACCCACAAAAAACCACGCCGTTTTTAGAACAAGTGAACGGCTTGATTTTCGATTTATATGTGGCTGCCGGCCCGAATACCCAGCCGTCGTTGCAACGCACGTTGTATCGTTCCATTAACAACAATGAAGAAACGGTTTACACCGATAACATTATCTCGCTCGCCAAACTTGCCCATTACAAAACTTATTGGCTGTCTAACCAAGGCAAAGTCGGCGAATGGGACACCATGGCATCGCGTATCGGCATTCAAGCAGATGAATCGTTCTTTACCAAAAAAGGCGGGTATGATTCGGACAATATCGCCGATACGGCGTTATTAGAACCATTGAAACAACTTTTGGCGAAAGATAAAGATCAAACCAAATTAATCGTTTTACATTTAATTGGCTCGCACCCAACATTTTGCGCCCATTTAAATGGTGAAGAACCCAAATTCCATTTAATTAGCCGAGAAATGTCGTGTTATTTAGACACCTTAAAACAAACGGATAGCTTATTGTCTGAGGTGAATCAAATTCTCAAAGATCAAGGCCAAAGCTATTCCGTCATTTATTTCTCAGATCACGGGTTGGCGCATTTAGGCGCAGGCAAAAATCTGTCTATGCTAAATAATAAGGAATATAAACAAAGTTATGCGGTGCCTTTTGTTCGTTTTTCCAGTGACGACACCAAAAGAACCCTCATTAAAAACCCGCAAAGCGCCTTTAATTTTATTCACGGCTTTGCCCAATGGTTAGGCATTAAAGAAAGTCATTTAAGCCAAGAAGATTTTTTCAACCCGAAACCGCAACCAATCAAAGTGTTTAACTGGCGGGCCTTGGTGGACTATCAGTCGTTGAAAGAGGATCCGGCGAAACAAGAACCGTAATAACAGGTC
The DNA here is from genome assembly GCF_017798005.1 of Aggregatibacter sp. 2125159857. Taxonomy (NCBI): domain Bacteria; kingdom Pseudomonadati; phylum Pseudomonadota; class Gammaproteobacteria; order Pasteurellales; family Pasteurellaceae; genus Aggregatibacter; species Aggregatibacter sp. 2125159857. Next base: position 466,078 of record NZ_CP072548.1, on the reverse strand, counting down.
CCAACCCTAAAAGTGCGGTCATTTTTTCAAACGAATGACCGCATTTTTATTTTTGCCGGAATAGCCATTCAGCAAACCTAATTTTTCAGGTAGAATAACCGCCGTTTTTTATGAAAGAATTTTGTTCTTGCGGCGCTGTTGGCTCGTCCAATATCAAAAAACTCCGTTTTTTCTGACCGCACTTTTCACCCTATCCTGACTAAATTGAGGAACATATGAGTGTAATTCCTATGGTCGTTGACCAAACTTCCCGTGGCGAACGCGCCTATGACATTTATTCCCGCTTACTAAAAGATCGCGTGATTTTCCTAAGCGGTGAAGTGGAAGACAACATGGCCAATCTAATTGTGGCACAATTGCTTTTCCTAGAATCAGAAGATCCCGATAAAGACATCAATTTATATATCAACTCACCGGGCGGTTCCGTTACTGCCGGTATGGCAATTTACGATACCATGCAATTCATCAAGCCGGATGTACGAACCCTTTGTGTTGGACAAGCCTGCTCTATGGGCGCATTTTTACTCGCCGGTGGCGCAGCAGACAAACGCGGGGCATTACCACATGCCCGTATAATGATTCACCAACCATTAGGCGGTTTCCGCGGACAAGCATCGGATATTCAAATTCATGCCCAAGAGATTTTAAAAATCAAAAGCACGTTAAATGAACGTTTAGCTTTCCACACCGACCAACTTATTGAAACCATTGAAAGAGACACTGACCGCGACAACTTTATGTCGGCAGAAGAAGCCAAAAACTACGGCTTAATCGATAAAGTGTTGACTAAACGTTAAGAGATAAAAATGGCAAAAGATAAAGAATTACATTGTTCTTTCTGTGGCAAAGAACAAGACGAAGTCAATAAACTTATCGCTGGCACTTCCGGTTACATTTGTAATGAATGCATCGAACTGTGTCACGATATGTTGCTCAATGAAGAGCATGGCGAAGAAGCCGAAAGCGAAGACGCAGAAGCGACAAAAGAGCAGGAATTACCCACACCGCACAAAATACGTGCCCACTTAGACGATTATGTCATCGGCCAAGATTATGCGAAAAAAGTGTTAGCAGTGGCGGTGTATAACCACTACAAACGCCTACGCACCAAACATCAAACCAATGATGTGGAATTGGGTAAAAGTAATATTTTACTTATCGGCCCGACCGGTAGCGGTAAAACCCTATTAGCAGAGACCATGGCGCGTATGTTAAACGTGCCTTTCGCCATGGCGGATGCCACCACCTTGACGGAAGCCGGTTATGTGGGCGAAGACGTGGAAAACGTGTTACAAAAATTACTGCAAAATTGTGATTACGACATCGAACGTGCGGAACAAGGCATTATTTATATCGACGAAATCGACAAAATCACCCGCAAATCAGAAAATCCGTCCATTACCCGCGATGTTTCCGGCGAGGGCGTACAACAAGCCTTGTTAAAACTGATTGAAGGCACGGTTGCTTCCATTCCACCACAAGGCGGACGCAAACACCCACAACAGGAAATGTTGCGCATCGATACCTCCAAAATTCTGTTTATTTGTGGCGGTGCCTTTGCCGGCTTGGATAAAGTCATTGAAAAACGCACCAGCGTCGCCACTGCGATTGGTTTCGGCGCCGAAATCAAGAGCGAAAAAGACAAAGCCACGTTGACGGACTTGTTCAAACAAGTAGAACCGGACGATTTAATGAAATACGGCTTAATCCCGGAGTTTATCGGACGTTTACCGGTGGTTGCGCCGTTAAGCGAATTAGACGAAGAAGCCCTTGTGCGTATTCTGACCGAACCGAAAAATGCCTTGTGTAAACAATATCAAGCGTTATTTGGTTTGGAAAATGTGAAACTAGAATTCACTAAAGAAGCCTTAATCGCCATGGCGAAAAAAGCCCTCGCCCGCAAAACCGGCGCCCGCGGCTTGCGCTCTATTATTGAAAGCGTTTTACTCGACACCATGTACGACTTACCTTCTTTAGAAGGATTGGAAAAAGTGGTAGTTAACGAGCAAACCATTAATGACGGCAAGGCGCCTGAACTTATCTACGCCTAATTTTCTCTCTCAAAACATCACGGACACTTTTGTTTCAGCATCAGTGTCCGTTTTATATGACAGATTCGTGCATACCGTGACTCTTTTTTCTCATAGAGAACGGTTATCAAGCCAAACATTTTGTTCTAAGAACAGCCTGTGGTTTAAGTTGAATTTTGCCGGATTATCGTGTTAAATCGCCATAAGTTTTATGGTTATTAAGATATTAGGTCAAGTATGTGTCAACTATTAGGAATGAATTGCAACACACCGACAGATATTGTGTTTTCCTTTGAAGGTTTCCGCCATCGTGCCGGTTTAACCGACTGTCACTCGGACGGTTTCGGGATTGCTTTTTTTGAAGGCAAAGGCGTGCGCGTGTTTCGTGATAATAAACCGGGACACAGCTCCCCCATTGCCGACTGTGTAAAACAATATAACATTAAGTCACTTAACGTGATTGCCCACATTCGAAAAGCGACGCAAGGTGATGTCAACATCGAAAATACCCACCCTTTTATGCGTGAAATTTGGGGTGAAAATTGGGTATTCGCGCACAATGGCAATTTGGTGAATTTGCCTGTGACTGAAACGATTTTTTACCAACCGATTGGTACCACCGATTCTGAAACAGCATTCTGTTATATGTTAGAACAGCTCAAAACACGCTTTAAACACAAACCGAGTGAAGAAGAAATTTTTGAGGCGATTCAACAGATCAGCAATGAGCTGGCACGCTACGGCACATTAAATTTTATGCTGTCGAACGGCGAATGGATGATCGTGCGTTGCTCAACAAACTTACATTACATCACCCGTCAAGCGCCCTTCGGTAAGGCACAACGGGTGGATGATGGCGGTGTCATCGACTTCAACGACTACACCAAAGAAGGGGACAAAGTCACAATTATTACGACTGTTCCACTGACAAAGGATGAAGTTTGGACCAAAATGGATAACGGTGGATTTGTGTTTTTCAAAAATGGCGATAAAGTCTGGGAAGTGCTCGGCACGCTAAACACCGCCCCAATTGATGACGGCACCTTAGGCAAAGCCGGTATCGCTTAATCCCTCGCCATCCTCAAAGTGCGGTCAATATTCACCGCACTTTATTCCGCCATGCGTTCTTTATAATGCAATCGACATACTGACAAATAGCTGTCGTTACCGCCGATTTGAATTTGGTCTCCTTGTTTGACAACGTCGCCCTGTTCATTGAGACGCAGGACAAAATTGGCTTTACGACCGCAATAGCAAATAGTCTTAAGTTCTTCCAACTGATCCGCCCATGCCAGCAAATAGCGGCTGCCTTCAAAAAGCTCCGCTTGGAAGTCCGTGCGCAAGCCATAACACAACACCGGAATGTTCAATTTATCCACCACATCGCTTAGTTGATACACCTGCGCTTTAGTTAAAAACTGCGCTTCATCCACCAAAATGCAATGCAACGGTGCTTTCGCTAAATGTTGTTGAATTTCTGCGAATAAATCCGTATCCGGTGCGAAGGTATTCGCTTGCTCGCTGATCCCAATGCGGGAAGTCACGCGACCTGTGCCGAAACGATCATCAATGGCCGCCGTATAAACCAGCGTATTCATGTTGCGTTCACGGTAGTTGTAGGAAGATTGCAGCAACGTTGTGGATTTTCCTGCATTCATGGTGGAATAGTAAAAATACAGCTTAGCCATGATTATTTAAGCACCCATTTCCAAAAGTAATAGCAAATAAAACCGGTAAGCGGTGGTAACGAGGCAAGTATGAAAACCCCGATCGTAGTTCGTCCGCCAGCCATTTCGCCAATCTCCGTTAAGAAATCAATAAGCGCATTTGTCGGCGTGGTAAACACGAAAAAGCCGATAATCGCTAACATAACAACACAACCGATACCGGCAGCACGCATGGCTCTAAATTTAATCTCATCCATAGTCTTCCCTTATAGATAAAAGAAATAAAAAATCATTTTTTAAATGGGTTCACGCAAATTTACTCAGGCTATTTTGCCAAATTGTCTCGGCAATTATCTCCGGCGTTTCGCGTCTTAATTCACACAACACCTTAAAAACCTGTTGCACTCTTTCCGGGCGATTCGGTTGACCTTGAAAACCAAATACCGGCATGTCGGGCGAATCCGTTTCTAACAGCAAGGCATCCAGTGGCAATTTCGCGATGGTTTGACGGGTTTTATTAGCGCGTTCATAGGTAATCGTACCACCTACACCAATAGAATAGCCCAAATCAACAAAGCGCTTTGCCTGATCGTAACTGCCTGCAAAACCATGTACGACGCCACGTTTCGGCACCTCAATGCGTTTGAGAAAAGAGAACAGCTGATCGTGCGACTTCCGGGAATGCATGTTCACCGGCAAATCGTACTTCTTCGCCAAATACAGTTGCGCCTCAAAAAAATCACATTGCTTACGCCATAATGCCTCGCTTAACAAGTCCGATACGGCGCGCTCCAAACCGATTTCTGCGATTGCCGTGCAATTTGCCGAACGCGTTGCTAACGCCTGTTCCAATAAATCCAAATCCTGCGCTTGGTGTTCTTTGATGTACAACGGATGTAGCCCCAAGCCGTAATACAAGTGTTCAGGATAAAGTGCGGTCATTTTTTCAATCGTTTTGAAATCCCGCTGTAACACGGCAACAATCAAGACCTTTTGCACACCAGCCGCCTGTGCATTTTGCATAAGCTGTGCTAACGGCTCACCGGTGGCTTGCTGCAAATAATCGAGGTGGGTATGGGTGTCGAAAAATGAATACATATCAATCTAAAAAAATCAGGCAACTCAATGAGTTGCCCATAGTCTTATTCGTCAACAGTAACAGAGGTAATCACCACATCTTCATTCGGCACGTCTTGATGGAAACCTTTGTTGCCGGTTTTCACACCTTTGATTTTGTCCACGACATCCATGCCTTCAACCACTTCGCCAAATACCGCGTAGCCCCACTCTTGTACCACTTCTTTGCCAAACATTTCTTTTGAACGGTAATCCAAGAAGGTGTTATCCGCCACATTAATGAAGAATTGCGCCGTCGCAGAATGCGGATCAGAAGTACGCGCCATGGCGATGGTGCCGCGCTTGTTGCTTAAACGGTTGTTCGCTTCATTTTTAATCGGTGCGTTAGTCGCTTTCTCGCGCATACCGCTTTCCATGCCACCGCCTTGGATCATAAAACCGTCAATCACGCGGTGGAAAATTGTGTTATCATAAAACCCATTTTTACAATAAGTTAAGAAGTTTTCTGCCGTTACCGGTGCTTTCTCATGATTTAAGGCAATTTTAATGTCGCCGAAATTAGTGTGTAGTGTAATCATTGTGCTTTTCCTATACGAATTAAAGAGCGTCATTATTCCATAATCCGCCCCAAATCGCCATAAAGTGCGGTGCGTTTTCAAAAAGATTTGGATCCCAATATGTTAAAACTTTTCAATACTCTTACTCGCGAAAAAGAAATTTTTAAACCGATTCATGCAGGCAAAATCGGCATGTATGTTTGCGGCGTAACCGTTTACGATCTCTGCCATATCGGGCATGGACGCACCTTTGTGTGTTTTGATGTTGTCGCACGTTACTTACGCTATTTAGGCTACGAGTTAACCTATGTACGCAACATCACTGACGTGGACGACAAAATCATTAAACGCGCCTTAGAAAACAAAGAAACCTGCGATCAACTCGTCGATCGCATGGTCGTGGAAATGTACAAGGATTTTGATGCCCTGAACATTTTGCGTCCTGACTTTGAACCACGTGCAACCCATCACATTCCTGAAATTATTGCCCTTGTTGAAAAACTGATTCAGCGCGGACATGCTTATGTGGCAGACAACGGCGATGTGATGTTTGATGTGGAAAGTTTCAAAGAATACGGCAAATTATCCCGCCAAGATTTAGAACAATTACAAGCGGGCGCACGTATCGAAATCAATGAAATCAAGAAAAACCCAATGGATTTCGTGTTGTGGAAAATGTCCAAACCAAACGAACCAAGTTGGGATTCGCCTTGGGGCAAAGGTCGCCCGGGCTGGCACATTGAATGTTCCGCCATGAACAGCAAACAACTTGGCGAACATTTTGACATTCACGGTGGTGGCTCCGACCTGATGTTCCCGCACCATGAAAACGAAATCGCTCAATCTTGTTGCGCCCACGGTAACCAGTATGTGAACTACTGGCTGCATTCCGGCATGATCATGGTGGATAAAGAGAAAATGTCGAAATCCCTCGGCAACTTCTTCACGATTCGCGATGTATTAAGCCACTACGATGCAGAAAGCGTACGCTACTTCTTGCTCAGCGCCCACTACCGTAGCCAATTAAATTACAGCGAAGAAAACCTCAATCTCGCCCACGGCGCATTAGAACGCCTCTACACCGCATTGCGCGGCACCGATAAAAGTGCGGTGGCTTTTGGCGGTGAAAATTTTGTGGATGCCTTCCGTGAGGCAATGGACGATGATTTCAATACGCCAAATGCCCTTTCTGTGCTATTTGAAATGGCGCGCGAATTGAACAAACTAAAAACCGAAGACATGTCCAAAGCCAACGGACTTGCCGCGCGTTTACGCGAACTTGCCGGCATTCTCGGTTTGCTTCAGCTTGATCCTGAACAATTTTTACAAGCCGGCTCTGATGATGACGAAGTCGCTAAAATCGAAGGACTCATCAAACAACGCAACGAAGCCCGTGCTGCCAAAGACTGGCCGGCTGCAGATGCAGCCCGCAACGCCTTAACGCAAATGGGCATTGTATTAGAAGACGGTCCGAACGGCACCACTTGGCGAAAACAATAAGACGATAAGTTAAAAAACAAAAAGGAAAGTGAATCACTCACTTTCCTTTTTTGTTTATTCCCATTTCAAATGTACTTCACTCGTACAATTTCCAGACTCAACTCATCTTTTGGCGCAATCAGAAACCTGATGCGCATAGCCAACCACAAAAGCAGATAAAGTGCGGTCAAAAAATGTTGTGTTTTCTTATGTTGTCTATTTTATAGTTGAGAATATAAATAAGAATTATTTGCATACAATAAGTAAATACGTTAAATTTCTTCGCGATAAATTTCATCTTTCATTAACCTTTATAGGAATAGGAGCATTTATGCGCAAACATTTTTCCTTGCTTCCCCTCGCAATGTTAGTTACCACCGCTGTTTATGCGGACAACTTAGACGTGATTAACGTGGTGTCTGAAAATACCGGTGCAAAAAGTAAAACCAATGTGATTACAACGGAATCCATTAATCGCAGCACGGAAACCGAATTAAAAGGTTTATTGAAAGACGAACCGGCGATTAACTTCGGTGGCGGTCGCGGCACATCACAGTGGTTTACCATTCGTGGGATGGGGCAAGATCAAGTGGATGTAAAAGTGGATGATGCTTATACCGATGCTCAACTTTTCCACCATCAAGGTCGTTTCATCTTTGATCCGGCACTATTGAAGAAAGTCAGCGTACAAAAAGGCACAGGATCCGCCAGTGCCGGCATCGGTGCAACCAGCGGTGCAATCGTTGCGGAAACCGTGAGCGCAAAAGACTTGCTGAAAGAAGGTCAAGACGTTGGTTTTAAACTAAATGCCGGCGTGAGCTCAAACAAAGGCTGGAGCAAAGGCGCAACCGTTTATTCACGCGCCGGTATGATGGATGCGTTAATTTCCGGTAACTGGGTCAAAGAAAGCGAGTATAAAGCAGGCAACGGCTACAAAATCAAAAATAGTGCATTAGGTCAACGGGGCTTATTAGCAAAAGTTGGCGCAGATTTGAATGAAGATCACCGAATTGAATTAAGTCATCGTCAAGAACGTCATTATGGCGTTCGTGCACTTCGTGAAGAATTTGACTTTTCACAGGATTGGCTAACGGCAAATGGACGAAATGGCAACCCACCGGCACTCACAAAAGAACAGCGTGCAAACGGCTATACGTTAAACCGAGAAGGGAATACTTGGTATGTTTTAGATCGCGATGGCAACAAAATTCCGAATACGGCAAATAACGCCCCTCGCTATCGCATCACCACCAATGACACCAGCAAAATTGAATGGACAGGGCAAAACATGGGCTTTATCAGCAATGCCAAGGTCAATGTGTGGCGCAGTGTAATTAGCCGTGAAGAGCCGAGCGAACGTTCCAGAATCCGTTTAATTGCCAATGGCGCCAACGTAAACTTGGATTCACCTATCGGTGAATCTCACTTAATCAAATACGGTGTCAATTACCGCGATCAAGAAGGTAAACCGAATTCTCTTACCGTACAAAACGGCATCCAAATGAAGACTCAAAAGAAACGTGAAGTCGGTGTTTACACAGAGGGCATTTGGGGCTTAGGCGCATTCACCTTAACCACCGGTTTGCGTTACGATCACTTCAATTTCCGTGCCATGGACGGTTCAAAATCCAAGAAAGGCAGTGTGAATCCAAGCGTAGGGTTGATTTATGAAGTCACCAATGATCTTAGTTTAAATACCAGCTTAAACTATGCTACCCGTAGCCCGCGTTTCCACGAAATCATGCTTTCTTCAGGCGCTAGCCGAGGAGGCTCGGCCGTGTATTCCATCGCCAACAACATCAAACCGGAAAAATCTCGCAATGCAGAAGTGGGTTTCAACTATAAATTCGCTGATAGCCTTTCCTTAAATGGTAGCTATTTCTGGCAAACCGTTCAGGACACGCACGCCTTTACGCAAATCAGACAGGGTTATTATGAAATCCAAAATGCCGGCAAATTAAGAAATCACGGTTACGAGTTAGGCACCGCCTATAAATATGAAGGCTTAACCTTGCGTGCCGGCGTGGCTTACAGCAAACCGGAATTGGACGGCAGAACCGTGGACAACACCGTCACGGCGATTCCAATCGGTCGCACTTGGACCACCGGCGCCTCTTACCGTTTCGAACAACCTGACGTAGAAATCGGCTGGAAAGGTCGCTTTGTACAACATACCAGCTACGATTCCACCACCAACAACCGTGGCGGCGGAGCAACCACCACCAAACGTCCGGGGTATGGCGTGAACGATTTCTATGTAACTTGGAAACCGGTTAAAAACGTTAACGTCAACCTGGCATTAAACAATGCGTTCAACAAATACTACCGCAGCCACAGCCAACGCGCAGGCGTATCCACCTTGCCTGAGCCAGGTCGTGACGTTCGTTTAAGTGTAAACTACACGTTCTAAACCTGAAAAGTGCGGTGAGATTTTACCGTGTTTTTTCAATACATCATGAAGGATTAAGTTCAGTTGGACTTAATCCTTTTCATTATAGCCAAACAAAGTCTGACTATAAAAACCCTACGCGATGCGTAATTCACAATTTCATGCGTAGCCTGCCACGAATGATTTTCCTCACGAGCGTTTTTATCCGTGCAACAAGTTGCACGCTACGGAGAGCGTGATTTCATATTGTAGCGTGCATCTTGATGCACGACCAAACCACGCACGGAACATTATTTAACCCTTTCAGGCATTCACAATTTCGTGCGTAGCGTGTCACGAATGATTTTCCTCACGAGCATTTTTATTCGTGCAACAAGTTGCACGCTACGGAGAGCGTGATTTCATATTGTAGCGTGCATCTTGATGCACGACCAAACCACGCACGGAACGATATTTAGCCCTTTCAGGCATTCACAATTTCGTGCGTAGCGTGTCACGAATGATTTTCCTCACGAGCATTTTTATTCGTGCAATGAGTTGCACGCTACAGGGAGCGTGATTTCATATTGTAGCGTGCATCTTGATGCACAAATGATTTTCCTCACGAGCGTTTTATTCGTGCAACGAGTTGCACGCTACGATTCTAAAAAGTGCGGTGAGTTTTTACTGTGTTTTTTTCAATTAAATAGGTTACGTATGCGTTTTATTGCATATCGGCGAAAATCCTAAAACACACTGAGGCAAATTCCCGTATGTTTTCTTCAAAACATAAAAACCTCGAGAATATCGACCGCACTTCACATTTTTTTGAAAAAACACTTGCGATAAAAAATATTTTCCAGTAGTTTAAAAAGCAATTCACTAGGAGATTCCCAAATGCGCTTTATTCGTCGTCACCATCATCACCACGTAACTGAATGATCTTTCAGGTATTTGGTGTGCTTGGAAGATGACTTCCGAGCAGGCACGAATAAAACGCTATCCCTTTAAGCCCCTCGGAAGTTGACTTTCGAGGGGTTTGTTTTTTTACCGTAAAAATAAATGCCTTAGAAATTAATCTATGATTTTATTAGACAAATTTTATTTCTCTAGTAAATTATCAATAACTTAAATCATAAGGACAAAAAAATGCTTACTAACCCAGTTGTTATTTCTATCGCGGTCTTGCTAGTTCTCAGCTTGCTGCGAATTAACGTGGTCATAGCCTTGGTTATTTCTGCCCTCACCGCAGGTTTAATTGGTAATCTAGGACTCACAAAAACCATTGAAACCTTTACCGGTGGCCTCGGCGGTGGTGCTGAAGTGGCAATGAACTATGCCATGCTCGGTGCCTTTGCCATTGCCATCTCCAAATCCGGCATCACTGATTTACTTGCCTATAAAGTGATTACCCGCATGAACAAAACCCCCTCTGCCAATGGGATTGCCATGTTCAAGTATGCCTTATTAGGGATTTTGGTCTTGTTCTCAATTTCCTCACAAAACCTGCTACCGGTGCACATTGCGTTTATTCCTATTGTGGTTCCACCTCTACTTACCGTGTTCAACAAACTGAAAATTGACCGTCGCGCCGTGGCTTGCGTCCTCACTTTCGGTTTAACCGCCACCTATATGTTATTACCGGTGGGTTTCGGTAAAATCTTTATCGAAAGCGTTTTGGTGAAAAATATTAATCATGTCGGTGCGCCATTGGGGTTACAAACAACCGTCAGTGAAGTTTCCCTTGCCATGATGATTCCGGTAACCGGGATGATTTTAGGTTTATTGACTGCCGTGTTTATCACTTATCGCAAACCGCGTGAATACAGCGTCACTACAGCAGAACCGACAACGCAAGACATTGAGCAACACATTGCTAACATTACACCAAAACAAATCACCGCAAGTCTTGTTGCGATTGTAGCAACCTTCACCACGCAATTAGTCACAAGCTCTACTATCATCGGTGGTTTGGTCGGTTTAATCATTTTTGCCGTGTTTGGTATCTTCAAGCTCAAAGAAAGCAACGACATTTTCCAACAAGGCTTACGCTTAATGGCCATGATCGGCTTTGTGATGATCGCCGCGTCCGGCTTCGCTAATGTGATTAATACCACCAGTGGCGTAACAGACTTAGTACAAGCGTTAGGGCAAGGCTTACAAAGTAAAGGACTTGCAGCGTTCTTAATGTTATTCGTCGGCTTGTTGATCACCATGGGGATCGGCTCTTCCTTCTCTACGGTGCCAATCATCACCTCGATTTATGTACCGCTTTGTTTGTCTTTCGGCTTCTCCCCACTTGCCACCGTGTCTATCGTGGGCGTTGCGGCAGCATTAGGTGATGCGGGTTCACCGGCTTCCGACTCAACCTTAGGGCCAACATCCGGTTTGAATATGGATGGTAAACACGACCACATTTGGGATTCTGTTGTACCTACCTTCATTCACTATAACATTCCGTTGTTAGCCTTTGGCTGGCTTGCAGCAATGACTCTCTAACCCTAAAAGTGCGGTCGGAAAAACACATCAATTTTCCATCGCACTTTTGCTTTTTTATGGCTATGAACAACATTTCCACCCAACGCTTAAAACAAAGTTTCCAGGATTTCTTCGCGCGTTACGCCACGCAAAAAGAAGAGATTGTTTATGCCAAATTTTCACCCAATCTGTTTACGGAAAATTGGCAAAAAACGGCATTTTATTTTGCGCAGATCGAACACTCTCTTATGCAGCTTGAACAGATTGAAAGGGATAACATTGAAGCCTGGCAGTTTTACACGCAAAAACTATCCGCACAATGCACCGCACTTTCGGATGCCTTAACGCGTCAACAGCAAAATGCGCAACTCTTTCCCGTTAAAGATAAAGAAGAAAATAAACCGCAAAATAAACGTCAACATCCCGTACACAGCCTGCCACCGCGCGAGCGCTTGGCAAAATATTATGAATATTTAGCGTCTTTTAATGAGAAAATTCAGCACGAGCAAGACAGTTTAAGTGAAGCGCAGAGAGAGGGACTTCCATTTAACCGATTAAAACTGGAACAACTAGAACAACGTCGCGCCCGTTGCTTGGAAGCCATCGAAATGTTAGAGGAATATTTAATTTTCCTCGAAAAGCAAAAATAGTCGCAATAAAAAACCTCGCCAAAATCGCGAGGTTTTTTCATTCCGAACAGATAAATTAGCCGGTGTAACGGCCTACACCCAGCTCATCTTCTTTACGGGTGCGGTTAATTACCATTTGTGGCGATTGCAACACACGTAAGCCCATTTGATCTTCGGTGCGCACCACTTCACCACGTAAGGAGTTCGTGAATACATCCGTGATTTTAATGTCGACAAATTTCCCGATCATTTCCGGCGTGCCTTGGAAATTCACAATGCGGTTGGTTTCCGTACGTCCGGTTAATTCCATAATATCTTTCTTGGACGGACCTTCCACTAATACACGTTGCTCCGTGCCTAACATCGCACGGCTGAATTGTGCCGCTTGGTTATTGATACGTTGTTGCAACAAATATAAACGTTGTTTTTTCTCGTCTTCGGTGACATCGTCAGGGTAATCTGCCGCTGGTGTACCAGGACGGGCAGAATAAATGAAGCTAAAACTCATGTCGAAGTTCACTTGGGCGATCAAATTCATGGTCTGCTCGAAATCTTCATTGGTTTCCCCCGGGAAGCCTACAATGAAGTCAGAACTGATTTGAATATTCGGACGTACCGCTTTTAGTTTGCGAATAATGGATTTGTATTCAAGCGCTGTATGTCCGCGTTTCATCATGGTTAACACACGGTCTGAACCGGATTGCACCGGCAAATGAAGGAAACTCACGAGCTCCGGGGTATCACGATACACATCGATAATATCATCGGTAAATTCGATTGGATGGCTCGTGGTAAAACGTAAGCGGTCAATACCATCAATGGCAGCGACTAAACGCAATAATTCCGCAAAGGTACAAATTTCACCGTCAAATGTCGGCCCACGATAAGCATTCACGTTTTGACCAAGCAAGTTTACTTCACGCACTCCCTGTGCGGCTAACTGCGCAATTTCAAATAAAATATCATCTACCGGACGGCTGACTTCCTCGCCACGGGTATAAGGCACTACACAATAAGTGCAATATTTATTACAGCCTTCCATAATAGAAACGAACGCTGTTGGGCCTTCAGCACGAGGCTCCGGCAAACAGTCAAACTTCTCAATTTCCGGGAAGCTAATATCTACAACGGAGCTTTTCCCACCGCGGATTTGGTTGATCATTTCAGGCAAACGATGCAACGTTTGCGGCCCAAAAACAATATCCACATAAGGCGCACGAGTGCGAATATGTTCGCCTTCCTGCGATGCCACACAACCGCCTACGCCAATCAATAAATTCGGGTTATTTTTCTTTAATTCTTTCCAACGACCTAATTGATGGAAGACTTTTTCCTGTGCTTTTTCACGAATGGAACAGGTATTTAACAATAAAACATCCGCTTCTTCCGGCACTTCGGTAAGTTCCAAACCGTGTGTGCTGTGTAATAAATCCGCCATCTTAGATGAATCGTACTCGTTCATCTGGCAGCCCCAAGTTTTAATATGTAGTTTTTGCGTCATACTGGCTAAAATTTACTCTAATGGTTCATAAAAATTGACTGGCTATTCTACCGAGTTGCGCTTTTTCCCGCTAGCAAAAAAGCAGATTTTTCGAAGAATTTTACCTGTTGGAGGTAGAAGAAATAGCAATTGAAGAGAATAAAGAAAAGGCAGATAAACACTCTAGAAAAGCAAACTTCGCCTGAAATTTATCTGCCATGAATCAATACATGGAATGACTTACTGATTCGGTGAGTAATAAAGTTTACCAATTTCAATCTTTTGACGGCCGGTTTGTTCGCGCCATTTATTACTATCACGCAAAGAATAAACGCAACCGCAATATTCTTGCTGATAAAAACGCTCGCGTTTACTGATTTCAATCATCCGTTGTGAGCCACCTTCTTTACGCCAGTTGTAATCCCAATAAATCACATCATCATATTTTTCTGCCGCACGATGACCGCAACCGTTAATTTGCTCCATGTCTTTCCAGCGGGAAATCCCAAGGCAACTGGTGAAGACCGGGAAACCATGTTCATGGGCATATTCAGCCGCTTTTTCAAAACGCATATCGAAACACATGGTACAACGAATACCACGCTCTGGCTCCCATTCCATGCCTTTAGCACGATCAAACCATTCTTGACGATCGTAGTCAGCATCAATAAACGGAATACCAAATTTCTGTGCAAAACGAATATTTTCTTCTTTACGAATTAAATATTCTTTTAACGGGTGAATGTTCGGGTTGTAGAAATAAATCGTAAATTCAATACCGGACGCCAAAATAGCCTCCATCACCTCCCCCGAGCAAGGGGCACAGCAGGAATGCAAAAGCAGTTTATTGTGCCCTTCGGGCAATTCCAGTTTTTCACGAATAAACGGCGCATTCGGATCTTTACGCGGTTTTTGTTTGCGTGTTTTATGTTGAAAACTGACTGCACTTTGAAATTGTTGTTCTGTCATTTTAATAACTTCTATCTACCGATAAATAGGCCAAAGAAATTAACGCTTGTTTATATTCGCTTTCCGGCAAAACTTGAATCGCATCAACGGCTTTTTGCGCTTCTTGTTTAGCGCGACCCATCGCGTAATCAAGGGATTTATGCTCAGCCATAATGGCTAACACCTCATCAATGGCCTCGCGTTTTCCGCCTTGCTCAATAGCCTCACGAATTAATGCGGCTTGTTGCTCATTGCCGTGGTGCATCGCGTGTAATAAAGGAAGGGTCGGTTTGCCTTCAGCTAAATCATCGCCCACATTTTTCCCAAGCGCTTTGGCATTCGCGCTGTAATCCAACACATCATCCACCAACTGGAATGCCGTACCGAGATAACGACCGTAATTCTGTAATGCTTTTTCCTGCTCGTCATCCGCATCGGCAATGATTGCGGCAGCTTGCGCCGCCACCTCAAATAAACGAGCGGTTTTGCTGTAAATTACCCGCATATAATTTTCTTCGCTGGTTTGCGGATCGTTCACATTCATTAATTGTTGCACTTCGCCTTCTGCCAACACATTGGTGGCGTCCGCCATAATGCGCAAAATTTTTAACGATTCCAGCTGAGCAACCAATTGGAACGCGCGGGTATAAATGAAATCGCCCACCAACACGCTTGCGGCATTACCAAACTCCGCATTGGCTGTGGCACGTCCGCGACGCATATCCGATTCATCGACGACATCATCATGCAACAAAGATGCCGTGTGAATAAATTCGACAAAGGTAGCGCACGTAATGGCTTTTTGCCCTTCAAAACCCAAGGCTCTTGCCGCCAACACAGCGATTAAGGGACGAATGCGTTTGCCACCACCTTGCACAATGTAGAATCCCAATTGATTAATCAACACCACATCTGAGTTCAGTTGGGCTAAAATCGATTCGTTCACTTTTTGCATATCCGCTTGGCTTAACGCCTGGATCGCATTCATATCCATTAAGTTTGTTGTCTTCATTTTGGTCAATTTGGGCTACATAAGGCCGGTTACGTTAAAACTGAGGCATAAAGTGCGGTCGATTTTACCTGATTTTTTAGGCTTTCTGAAATCGTTCCGGAAAATTTGTGGGATTTTTTATTTTCTTTTAAAGAAGTCCTTGCCATAAGGCAAATTTTTACGTAGAATTTGCGCCCTATTTATATGAATTTTATGTGCGAAATGAAACAACATTAGAGCACAATGATAGCGGAGTATTTATGTACGCAGTTTTCCAAAGTGGCGGTAAACAACACCGAGTAAGCGAAGGTCAAGTGGTTCGTTTAGAAAAACTTGAACTTGCAACTGGCGCAACAGTTGAATTCGATTCAGTGTTGATGGTCGTTAATGGTGAAGATGTTAAAATCGGTGCCCCAGTCGTTGCTGGTGCAAAAGTAGTGGCTGAAGTAGTTGCGCAAGGTCGTGGCGATAAAGTAAAAATCGTTAAGTTCCGTCGTCGTAAACACAGCCGTAAACAACAAGGTCATCGTCAGTGGTTCACAGAAGTGAAAATCACTGGGATTCAAGCATAATTTCAGAGGAGATCAAGTAGATGGCAACTAAAAAAGCTGGTGGTTCAACTCGTAACGGTCGTGATTCTGAAGCTAAACGCCTTGGTGTTAAACGTTTCGGTGGCGAATCTGTATTAGCAGGTAGCATCATCGTTCGTCAACGTGGTACTAAATTCCACGCAGGCAACAACGTTGGAATGGGACGTGACCACACCTTATTTGCGACAGCCGATGGTAAAGTAAAATTTGAAGTAAAAGGCGAGAAAAGCCGTAAATACGTAAGTATCGTTACTGAATAATTTTACACTGAGAACAAATAAATACCCTGCAAAAGCAGGGTATTTTTTTAGGTTATTTCAATCATCAAATCCGCACCCAATTTACGCTTCAATCAGTTTTTACGCTACAAGCAGTTAATTCATCCCCCCCTCAAAGTGCGGTCAAAAATAATTACATTTTTTCTAATCTAAAATAGCCAATACACTTTCCGGCGGGCGCCCTATTTTGGCTTTATTGTCGTTAATAAGAATGGGGCGTTCTAAAAGTGAGGAATGCTGACTAATCGCTTGCAAAAGCGCCTCTTGACTCAAACTCGGGTTATCCAGACCCAGTTCACCATATAACGCGTCTTTTGTTCGCATCATTTGTCGAATATCGCTAATACCTAATTTATCTGCAAGATGCTGTAATTCAGCCGGGGTATAAGTGTTTTGCAAATAAAGCTCAATTTTAGGATGAATATGGCGCTGTTCTAATAAAGCTAATGTTTCACGGCTTTTTGAACAACGAGGATTATGAAAAAGAATAAGTGACATGGAAATTCCTTCTGTATATGTGATTCGCTCAAATTTTAACTTATAATCGTACCCGTTTTACAGAGGTATTTATTATGATTGAAATGTTAAAAACGTGGTACGTTCGTCGTTTCAGCGATCCGCAAGCGATGGGATTATTTGCCATTTTGTTATTTGGCTTTATCTTAATCTATTTTTTGAGTGATTTGATTGCACCCTTGCTCGTTGCCATTGTGCTTGCTTATCTTTTAGAATGGCCCGTTCGTTGGTTAAATACGCGCTTAAAATGTCCAAGACTACTCGCTAGCACCATTATTTTAGGTGGATTTATCGGCTTGGTTTTCTTAATTGTTGTCGTTTTAATCCCTAATCTATGGGGACAAATGGCGGGATTATTAGGCGATTTACCACATATGTTCAATAAATTTAATGAATGGCTGCTCTCCTTGCCGGAACACTACCCGGAATTAATTGACTATCAAATGGTTGATTCTATTTTCAGTTCCGTGCGTACTAAAATTCTCGGTTTAGGCGAATCTGCCTTAAAACTCTCTCTTTCCTCGATCATGAACTTGGTGACATTGGGGATTTATTCTTTTCTTGTGCCGTTAATGATTTTTTTCTTGCTGAAAGATAAAGAACAATTAATTGCCGGCGTCAGCCGTTTTCTACCGCGTAACCGAACATTAGCCTCTGTGGTTTGGTTAGAAATGCAACAACAAATCGCCAATTATATTCGTGGAAAATTAATGGAAATTTTGGTGGTCACCATCATCACCTACGCCACCTTTCTCATTTTCGGCTTAAATTACCCATTATTATTAGCCGTAGCGGTCGGACTTTCCGTATTAGTGCCTTATATCGGTGCGGTGTTAGTGACCATTCCTGTCGTGCTGGTTGCGATTTTTCAGTTCGGTGATACCCATACGTTTTGGTACATCGTGATCACATTTATCATCACACAGCTCTTAGACGGTAACCTACTTGTGCCTTTTCTTTTTTCGGAAGCCGTGAATTTACATCCGCTGATTATCATTATTGCGGTGCTTATTTTTGGCGGCTTGTGGGGATTCTGGGGGGTATTTTTCGCAATTCCGCTCGCCACACTGGTTAAAGCCGTTGTCAATGCTTGGCCTTCCAATGAAACATAAGGAAGGCTCAAAGCCATCGCCTAGAGACGACATAATGCGATAAAATAGAGCGTCATCTACGTTAAAGTACGCGTAATAACACCGGTTGGTAAGCCGATTTACGGTTCAGTTTTTGGGCATACCAGCGCACACCAAGAAAGGAAAGTGCGGTGGAAATAAAAATAAAAAATACACTGACAAGCTCGTGACTCAACAACGAATCAAACAACAGCGTGCTGAATAATAAGGTGAACAACGGAACACAATACATCAGTAACGCCGATTTGATCAAGGAATGTTCAGACAAACCAATCTCCACCCGCTGCCCAACTTTTAGCGGGGTAATGGTTTCAATGGTGAAAATATGCTCACCACGCGCACCGCTACCGGTTAATTCCGATAATGCGGAATTTCCACAAGCGGATTTCGCTGCACAACTGCCACACGCGCTTTGTGATTGGCATTTGACTTTCGCCTTGCCGGATTCGTATTCAATCACGACCGCACTTTCTGTCAACATAATAAGCCTGTTTAGTTTTTGTTAAATTGAATGTCTTGCACAATACGTTTTGCCGTAGAAATCGGTAATTGCCCAATAATTGTCACCTCTTTATTGCCCACGGTTTCGTTATAAATCGTGTATGCGCCTTGTCGCCACGTATTGTCCGGCTGTGTATTTTCAGTCATTTTATCAGATACATATAACGTAAAAGAAAAAAGTCCGTCGCTATAAAGTTGTGATTCAATTTTATCATTGCTATCACGTTCAATACTACGATTTACCGCTTTAAAACCTTGTGGCAACCAACCCGGCGCCCAAGTAAAGTTTGGCGTTTGATTGGCATTTTTATCCATTAATAACGGAGGGAAAGCCACTTGATTGAAATAATCCACTAAGCCTGAAATTCCATTTCCCACATACACATTAACGACACGGAATTGATCCAATAAATTGCCATCGCGATCCAACATATCGCTGCGCAACAACAAGTTATTCTCTTCATCAATAAAAGCAACATATTGATAACGAAAATCGTCTTTCGGCAAAATTCGAATGGTTTGCACCACATGATCCGCTACGCGATTACGCCCGATATTCACAAAATCATAGTATTGCTCCAAGGTATCAAAATTCGCACGAATGAGTGGCGGCAAATTATCGGTAATTCCTTCACTGTTAATGCTAAAGGGTTGATAGTTTGGCTGGAAATAGCTAATTAATTTATCGCGTTGAATAATTTCTTGTTGAGCGCCATCAAGTGTCACTAATTGCGCAAATGTTTTGCCGTTCACTTTAAAATGACGATAACGCAACGAATCCATATTGGACGGCGTGGTTTGCACAAAAGAAAACTCATAATTGAGCTGATCGGCGGCTTTCTTCATTTCCTGCAACAACTGTTTCGCCGAAAGCGTTTCGGCACCGACAGAAGAAAATGAAGTACTGAGTAAGAAAAAAAGTGCGGTGGTTTTTAAAAATGTTTTTAACATGATCAAATTCCTAATAAACAAATTCACCACCCAAAATGGTGGTGAATTCTTATAAAATGGTCATCCCGAAACACAGGATTATTTATTGTTGCGGTTTTGTCCCAAATTGATGGAATCCGCATAAACCCGGCGTTGTAGTTCATAACTTTGCAACATCGCACCAATACGCTTATTTTTTTGCTCAAGCTGCTCAGCTGTCATCACATCTTTGCTTGGCGCATTGTAACTCACTTCTTGCACACCATTGTTAAAAGGCAGGGTCTGTAATACTGGCGCATCCACCGCACTTTGAACGGTAGATTTCGCATTAAAAGACTGCACGCCTAATACGGCTACCAAACACACGCTTGCTGCAACGGCAACCTGTGTTATCGGCATAAACCACGCTTTCAATTTTTGCATGAACGGCGTATTTTCCACTTCCTGTGGCAACGGTTGAGACGTCATTGCGTTAGGCACTTGAATCTCTTCTGTTGCAATTAAGCTTTCCATTTTGGCGGTGAAATCAGCGCCTAATACAACATTCGATTCTTGACGCATAATAGAACGAATGGTGTGAAAATCTTCCCAACTTTCCTGCAATTCCGCATCTTGGCATAATTGTTCGGTGAACGTAGGATTCACTTGCTCACCGTCCATATATGCTGAAAGTAATTCTTTTTGCATTTTTTACTCCGACTCACCGTAGTGGTATTCTTAATTTTCAATTAACGTTGTAAAAGCGGTTTGACCTTGCTTTCAATAATTTCACGTGCTCTAAAAATTCGTGATCTGACCGTCCCCACCGGACATTCCATAATTTCCGCAATTTCTTCGTAACTCAATCCTTCAATTTCGCGCAAAGTAATTGCTGTGCGTAAATCTTCTTGTAAGCCTTTAATGGTATCAAACACAATTTTCTTTAATTCGTTAGATAACATTTCGTTTTCAGGTGTTGCCACATCCCGTAAATTCGATCCGACATCGTAAGACTCTGCCTCTTCAGCCAAAATATCTTCATTTGGAGGACGGCGACCCTGTGCCGTTAAATAATTTTTTGCAGTATTTACTGCGATTCTATATAGCCAAGTATAAAA
This sequence comes from Aggregatibacter sp. 2125159857, assembly GCF_017798005.1. NCBI lineage: Bacteria > Pseudomonadati > Pseudomonadota > Gammaproteobacteria > Pasteurellales > Pasteurellaceae > Aggregatibacter > Aggregatibacter sp. 2125159857. Next base: position 445,332 of record NZ_CP072548.1, on the reverse strand, counting down.
AGCACTATCACCACGAAAAGCACCGATAGAACGGTAGGCTTTTATAAATGATTCTTGTACAACATCGGGAATATCATTCGGTGAAACGTACCGCGTTAACAATCCGGCGACTCTATTTTGATAACGCGATACCAACAAATTGAAAGCTTTCTTATCTCCCTGCTGCACCCTTTCTACCAAAGCTTGATCTGTTAGCTGTTCAGCCATATCACCTCAAATATTACGTCTCACAAACTTTAATTTCAAAGCCAGCAAGCTTACAGCAAATTAGACGAAATGAATAAAAAAAAGTTCAGTTCTTTTATAAAAATGAATAAAATAATGCAAATCAATGTGTTAGATTAAGCTTTTGCTGAATTTCCTGTACCATGTCAGCCAATTGCGGATCCGCAATTTCGCCATGATTAAAGAACCAAGAAAACAACTGCAAATCACTGCAAGCCAACAAGCGAACAAAAATGGCTTTTTTATGCTCGCTTAACTGCTCAAAATGCTGTTTATAAAACGGCATGATGACCTTATCCAACTCCAGCATCCCACGCCGACAATCCCATTCAATACGCAACGGATCGTAATTTTTCATGTTATTCTCCAATCAAATACATTCGCCTTTTCCGAAGTGGATAGAAAGTGCCTATTCTCTGAAATCAAATCCGGCGCATTTCCACACCGTATTTTAACGCTATTCCTTTAGTTTAACTTGAATGCATACATAATTATAGTGATGAATAGATCGAGATTTGAAGTCGCTCAAAAAATATAAAAAAATCACCGCACTTTATACCTCAAAAATCATAAAAAAGAGCAACACAGCCTAACTGCGTTGCTCTTTGAATTGCTCAATTTATTCGAGCTATTTTTTCTTCGGTCTTTCCCAACCTTGCACGTGTTTTTGTGGCACACGGGTGGTGACCAGTTCGTCGCGTTTAACATCGTAGCGGATAGTGGAACCGGCGCCAATTGTTGCACCGCTTTCAATCGTCACTGGCGCGATAAGTTGGCTATCGGAGCCGACAAAGACGTTATCGCCGATAGTGGTTTTAAATTTATTGGCACCATCGTAGTTACAGGTAATCACGCCTGCGCCGATATTACAATTTTGACCAATTTCCGCATCGCCCACATAGGTTAAGTGGTTCACTTTGGATCCCTTGCCGATTTGTGCTTTTTTAATTTCCACAAAGTTGCCCACATGGGTGTTTTCTGCTAATTCTGCGCCCGGGCGTAAGCGAGAGAATGGGCCGATAGCCGCATTGGCGCCCACAGTGGCATCTTCCAATACAGAATACGGTTTGATTTCCACATCATCGCCGATATCACAGTTCGTCAGCACACAGCCGGCACCGATTTTCACCCGATTTCCCAACCGCACTTTGCCGTTTAAAATCACGTTAACATCTATTTCAACATCCTTGCCGTGAGTCAAGTTACCACGCAAATCAAAACGCTCAGGATCTAACAGCATCACGCCTGCCAACATCAGTTTATCCGCTTGTTTACGCTGAAAATAACGCTCCATGCGCGCTAATTGTTGACGGTTATTAATACCTTCAACTTCCATAAAATCCTCAGCTTGTACTGCAACAACAGCACGCCCATCACGATTTGCTAGCCCAATGACATCTGTAATGTAATACTCGCCTTGCGCATTATTATTGTCTAACTGAGCAAGCCATTTCTTAAAACTCGCGCCGTCAGCAACCAAAACCCCCGTATTGATCTCACGAATCTCCCGTTGTTCCGGTGAGGCATCTTTTTGCTCCACAATCCCAATGACTTTACCGTTTTCACGTAAAATTCGGCCATATCCTGTTGGGTTATCCAATACCACCGTTAAAACAGCAACGCCATTTTCAGGCTTGGCATTAATCAACTTTTGCAAGGTTTCAGGCGTGATCATCGGTCCATCGCCGTACACCATCAAAATATTTTCGTCATCCGCAAAAAACGGTGCAGCCTGTTGCATCGCATGCCCTGTGCCGAGCTGTTCTGTTTGCAAAACCCAATTCACCGGTTCCGCCGCCAAACGCTGTTGCATTAAATCGCCACCGTGTCCGTAAACCAAATGAATATTGCGCGCGCCAAGTTGTTTCGCTGTGTCAATAACGTGTTTCACCATCGGTTTGCCCGCAATCGGATGTAAGACTTTGGGTAAATCGGAATACATGCGGGTGCCTTTGCCGGCCGCCAAAATGACGACGCTGAGTGCTTGAGTTGTCATAAAAATGTCTCTTTTGTTCGCTAAAAATTGCGCACTAGTATATCATTCTTGGCATTTTGTAAAAGAATAAAAAACACCGCACGTCTTCCTGTTATTTTTCCCCATTTTACGCTATTCTATGCCGTATTTTCTCAGTTAAAACCCGCCAAAGTGCGGTCTATTTTTTAAGGTGATTTTTTATGCAAGAACAATATCGTCCTGATTTACTTGAGCCGGAAGTGCAAAAATTCTGGCAGGACAATAAAACTTTCAAAGCGGTACAAGATAACAACAAAGAAAAATATTACTGTCTTTCCATGTTGCCGTATCCATCCGGCCGTTTGCACATGGGGCATGTTCGTAATTACACCATCGGTGATGTGGTTTCCCGTTATCAACGCATGATTGGTAAAAACGTGTTACAACCGATGGGGTGGGATGCGTTTGGTTTACCGGCGGAAGGCGCAGCAGTAAAAAATAATACCGCCCCGGCAAAATGGACTTATGAAAATATTGCCTATATGAAAAACCAGTTGCAACTGTTGGGTTTCAGTTATGACTGGGATCGCGAAGTAACCACCTGCCGTCCGGAATATTATAAATGGGAACAATGGTTCTTTACCGAGTTATACAAAAAAGGCTTGGTGTATAAGAAAACCTCTACGGTGAACTGGTGCCCGAACGATAAAACCGTCTTGGCAAACGAGCAGGTGCATGAAGGTTGTTGCTGGCGCTGCGATACGCCGGTGGAACAAAAAGAAATTCCGCAATGGTTTATTAAAATTACCGACTATGCCGAGCAATTATTGAACTGCTTGGATGACTTGCCACAATGGCCGGATCAAGTCAAAACCATGCAACGTAACTGGATCGGTCGTTCTGAAGGCGTGGAAATCACCTTTGATATTAAAGACACCAACAAAAAATTAGCCGTTTATACCACCCGTCCGGACACGTTCTACGGCGTGAGTTATGTGGCGGTAGCGGCAGCTCATCCATTGGCGACACTTGCTGCGCAAAATAATCCTGAATTAGCAGAGTTCATTCAAGAAGCGAAAAACGCTAAAGTTGCGGAAGCGGACATTGCCACCATGGAGAAAAAAGGTATGGCTACCGGTTTGTATGCGGTGCATCCGTTAACCGGTGAACAAGTGCCTGTGTGGGTGGCGAACTTTGTATTAATGCATTATGGCACCGGTGCCGTGATGGCTGTACCGGCGCACGATCAGCGCGACTATGAATTCGCACAAAAATACGGTTTGGCAGTGAAACAAGTGATCGAACCGATGAACGGTGAAGAAATTGATTTAACCAAACAAGCCTTTACCGAACATGGCAAACTGATTCACTCCGGTGAGTTTGATGGCCTGCCATTTGATGCGGCATTTAATGGCATTGCCGACAAATTAGAAAAATTAGGCGTGGGCAAACGCCAAGTGAATTACCGTTTACGCGACTGGGGCGTCTCCCGTCAACGTTATTGGGGCGCGCCGATTCCAATGTTAACCTTGGAAAATGGTGATGTAGTGCCGGTGCCAATGGAAGATTTACCCATCATCCTGCCGGAAGATGTGGTAATGAATGGCGTGAACAGCCCGATTAAAGCGGATCCTGAATGGGCAAAAACCACCTATCAAGGCAAGCCGGCGTTAAAAGAAACCGACACCTTCGACACCTTTATGGAATCCTCTTGGTATTACGCCCGTTACACTTGCCCAGAATATCAACAAGGCATGTTAAATAGCGAAGAAGCGAACTACTGGTTGCCTGTGGATCAATATATCGGCGGTATTGAGCATGCGACCATGCATTTATTGTATTTCCGCTTCTTCCATAAATTATTGCGTGATGCAGGCTTTGTCACCAGTGATGAACCGGCGAATAAATTGTTATGCCAAGGCATGGTGTTAGCGGATGCGTTCTATTACACCAGCCCGACCAACGAGCGTATCTGGGTTTCGCCAACCAAAGTGACTTTAGAGCGTGACGACAAAGGTCGTATCGTGAAAGCGGTGGATGATGAAGGTCATGAGTTGGTGCACGCCGGTATGACGAAAATGTCAAAATCCAAAAACAACGGTATTGACCCACAAGAAATGGTGGAAAAATACGGCGCGGACACTGTGCGCTTGTTCATGATGTTTGCCTCTCCTGCGGAAATGACCTTGGAATGGCAAGAATCCGGTGTGGAAGGCGCGAAACGTTTCTTAGCACGCGTATGGAATTTGGTGTTTGAATACAGCAAAAATCCGACAAAAACAACCGTTAATCCGACCGCACTTTCTAGCACTCAAAAAGCGTTACGTCGTGATGTCCACAAAACCATCGCAAAAGTCAGTGATGACATTGGTCGTCGTCAAACGTTCAATACGGCGATTGCGGCAGTCATGGAATTAATGAACAAATTGACCCGTGCGCCATTAGATGACGAGCAAGATCGTGCCATCATGGCGGAAGCCTTGAGCGCTGTCGTACGTATGCTTTATCCAATTACGCCCCACATTTGTTTCCGTTTATGGCAAGAATTAGGCAACCAAGACGCCATTGATTTTGCGCCATGGGTGGAAGCCGACCCTGACGCGATGATTGAAGATGAAAAATTGATTGTGGTTCAAGTGAACGGCAAAGTGCGTGGTAAAGTCACTGTGGCTGCAGAGGCAGACGAAGAAAGTGTGAAAGCGATCGCTTTTGCCGATGAGAACGTCAAACGTTTTACCGATGGAATGCAAATTGTTAAGGTAATTTACGTTGCCGGCAAATTGCTCAATGTTGTGGTGAAACCGCAGTAATTTAATCACAAACCGCACATAAAACGTGCGGTTTTTTTTACCTATACTTCACAAGCTCCTCAAAGAGCTTGTGAAAACTGACAACCGAAAATTAACATATAGGCGGATTATTTCTCCCCTCGTAGCGTGCAACTTGTTGCACGAAATTATGAATATCCGAAAGGATTAAATAACGTTCCGTGCGTGGTCTGGTCGTGCATCAAGATGCACGCTACGCATGAAATTGTGAATTACGCATCTAGGTTAATCATTCGTGCATCAAGATGCACGCTACGTACGAAATCGCGAATTACGTATCGAGGTGAATCATTCGTGTATCAAGCTGCACGCTACGTACGAAATCGCGAATTACACATAGAAGTTAATCTATTTTAGTGAATCGTAGCGTGCAACTTGTTGCACGAAATCGTGAATGTCCGAAAGGGTTAAATAACGTTCTGTGTGTGATTTGGTCGTGCATCAAGATGCACGCTACGCATGAAATCATGAATTACACATCGAGGTTAACTATTCGTGCAACAAGTTGCACGCTACGAGGGGAGAAATAATCCGACTATATGTTAAGTTTCGGTTGTCAGCCTTGTTCATTATATAGCAAGGATTTTTTCTATTCATCGCTTAAGCTATTTAGCTCCATACGCTATGCATATGGTTTTTATAGTCAGACTTTGTCTAGCTATAAAAAATGACCGCACTTAATGCAAAGTGCGGTCATTTTTTTTGTTATTTTTCGAGATCAAAACTCGTCTTCGCGTTCACCACTGCCCACATAATCCGCAAAATCCTCTTGATTAAAACCATGTGACAGCATGTATTGCCAAATTTTTTGGCGCATTTTCGGCGGTTGCTTTTCCTTATAATCAGGAAACTTTTTGCGTAACACATTTAACGCCAATGCCGACCAATCAATATCGCATTCACGGACAACCGCTTCAATGATTGTGCTTTCAATCCCTTTTAATTGACGCAATTCTTGTTTAATTCTATTCACACCATAGCCTCGTTGAGAACGGCTATTCAAATAACTTTCAGTAAAACGTTGATCACTTTGCCAGTTTTTTTGCTGGCAATGGGCAATGGCTTGGTCAATTTCTTCCTCAGAAAAGGCTTTTTCCTGCATTTTACAACGCAGTTCAAATTCGCTGTATTCACGGCGAGAAAGTAAATTCATCACATAATTAAGGGCAAGAGAGGACATATTGTGTCACTTGTGATTACCGTTAAAGGAACAGATAGAAAAAGTGCGGTCTTTTTTCACCGCACTTTACCTATCACTCATTTTATTCGAAATCAGCTTCAGCTGCTTCGTCTTCAACATCGGCGGTAATGGCCGTTTCCGGATGCGCTAACAATTCATCACGCAAAGTGCTTTCAATTAATTTCGCTTGCTCCGGATTCTCTTTTAACCATTTCATTGCATTGGTTTTACCCTGACCGATTTTCTCGTTTTCATAGGCATACCATGCACCGGCTTTGCTGATAAGTTTGTGTTTTACACCAAGATCAATCAATTCGCTTTCTTTAGAAATGCCTTCACCGTACAGAATTTGGAAATCCACTTGACGGAATGGCGGTGCGACTTTGTTTTTCACCACTTTGACGCGCGTTTCATTACCAATGACCTCATCGCCTTCTTTGATTGAGCCAACACGGCGAATATCCAAACGCACAGAGGCATAAAATTTCAGCGCATTACCACCGGTAGTGGTTTCCGGGTTACCAAACATCACGCCGATCTTCATACGAATTTGGTTGATGAAAATCACTAAGCAGTTGGCATTTTTAATTTGTCCGGTTAATTTACGCAACGCTTGAGACATGAGGCGCGCTTGCAAGCCCACATGAGAATCGCCCATGTCGCCTTCGATTTCCGCTTTCGGCGTTAAGGCCGCAACGGAGTCAACAATAATCACATCCACGGCACCGGAACGCACTAAGGCATCACAGATTTCTAACGCTTGCTCACCGTTATCCGGTTGAGAAACCAACAACTCTTTCACATCCACACCCAGTTTAGAGGCATAAATTGGGTCTAAGGCATGTTCCGCATCGATAAAGGCACAGGTTTTGCCTGCTTTTTGCGCTTCAGCGATCACAGAAAGCGTCAAGGTGGTTTTACCGGAAGATTCCGGGCCAAAAATTTCAACGATACGTCCCATTGGCAAACCGCCGATCCCTAATGCTAAGTCAAGACCGAAGGAGCCGGTGGAAATCGCTTCAATATCCAATTTTTGGCTGTCGCCTAATTTCATGATGGCGCCTTTACCAAATTGTTTTTCGATTTGACCTAACGCGGCGTCGAGCGCTTTTTGTTTTTCTTCTTGAGTTGCCATTTTTTACCTCGGGAAAATCATTATCAAAATTTGCGCTTATAATAACTGTATCAATATACAGTATCAAGTGAAATTTTGATCTTTTTAAAAATAATGTGACACAGCTTCCAAAACTGCATTCTTTTAGGGTTTATTCTGCTTGAGACATGATGTCTTCTATGCTTTCTTGGAGTGCCAACCAGTCAGCTTCTACCTCTTCCAACTGCTTTTTCACCTGCACTTGCTCGGCTAAAAGTGCGGTCAGTTTTGCTTTCATTTCTACGTCGTACAAACTCGGATCTGCCAGCGCCGTTTCAATCTGCTGCAACTTCGCCTCCAATTTTTCCATTTGAGTTTCCAGCTGCGTTGCCTGTTTGCGTAATGGTGCCAGTTGTTGGCGAAGTTCCGCTTCCTTACGTTTTTGTTCTTTACGATTGGCGGCAGAATTTTCATTTTCGCTGGGCTCATTTTGTGCTTTTATCACTGCCGGTTGTGCATTCTGCTCGTTCAGCCACTTCTGATAATCCGCCAAATCCCCTTTAAATTCTTCCACTTGCTTATCATGCACCAAATAGAATTCATCCACGGTATTGCGTAATAAATGGCGATCGTGCGAAACCAATACCAAAGAACCTTGATAATCCACCAACGCTTCGGTCAGTGCCTGACGCATATCCAAATCCAAGTGGTTGGTCGGTTCATCCAGCAACAGTAAATTAGGACGTTGCCACACAATAAGCGCCAGCACCAAACGCGCCTTTTCGCCTCCGGAAAAAGACGCCACCGGCTGATTGACTTTGTCGCCGTGAAAGGCAAATCCGCCTAAATAATCGCGCAGTTGTTGCTCTGTTTGTTGGGGCGCAATTTTTTGCAAATGCCACAAGGCGCTTTCATCCGCGCGCAACGTGTCTAATTGGTGCTGGGCGAAATAGCCTAATTGTACGCCTTTGGCTAATTGAATCGTGCCACCGGTCGGCGCAATTTCGCCTGCCAATAATTTAATTAAGGTGGATTTCCCTGCACCGTTTTTACCGAGCAACCCGATACGTGAACCGGGCACCAGATTCAGTTTAATTTTACTTAAAATTTCCACCGCACTTTCACCCGAACCATAACCTGCAGAGGCGTTTTCCATCATTAATAGCGGACTTGGCAGAGAGAACGGTTCGCGAAATTCAAAATGAAACGGATTATCCACATACGCCGGCGCAATTTTTTCCATGCGCTCCAATGCCTTTATGCGGCTTTGCGCCTGTTTGGCTTTGGTAGCTTTGGCTTTGAAACGGTCGATATAACGCTGCAAGTGATCAATTTTCAGTTGTTGCTGGCGATACATGGCATTTTGTTGCGCTAATTTCGTTGCCCGTTGCAATTCAAAGGAAGAATAATCGCCCGTGTATTCATTGAGTTTTTGTTGTTCAATATGCAAAATCTTGCCGACAATCGGGTCTAAAAAGTCGCGGTCGTGCGAGATCAGAATTAATGTCCCCTGATATTGTTTTAACCAACACTCCAACCAAATCACGGCGTCCAAATCTAAGTGGTTGGTGGGTTCATCGAGCAACAATAAATCAGAGCGACAAATCAAGGCTTGAGCCAAATTCAACCGCATCCGCCAACCACCGGAAAACGCCTTCACCGGCTGTTCCAATTCCGCCTGAGAAAATCCCAAACCATGCAATAATTCGCCGGCACGTGCTTCAATCGTCCAAGCATCAATGGCATCAAGTTGATTATGCAAAGTGGCTATCGCATTACCGTCATTGTCAGCGTTCGCTTGTTGCAATGCCTGTTGCAGACGGCTGTATTCACGGTCGCCCTGAATCACATAATCAATGGCGCGGCAATCCAGTGTGGGCGTTTCTTGATTCACCCACGCTAACGCCCACGTTGACGGAAAAGACACCTCACCACCTTCGGCGCTCATTTCATTTTTAAGCAACGCAAATAAGGACGATTTGCCACAACCATTTTTGCCGACTAAGCCAACTTTTTGTCCGGGATTAATGGTGGCATTGGCGTTTTCGAGGAGCGTAGTCAAGCCCCGTTTTAAGGTTAAATTTGTGAAAAAAAGCATTGGTTTATAACGAATTTAATATAAGATATCAGTTCATAAAATACGTAGGTTATTTTCCACTTTTTTATTGGAGTTGCCAATGTTTGATTCTCTCGTCGTTCAATTTGTCGTGCTATGGGCGGTTGTTGACCCGATTGGCTCCATTCCCGTCTATTTAACCAAAACCGTTGGCTTATCCGTGGAAGATCGCCGAAAAATCGCACGCAAAGCTGTGATGATTTCCGCCGGTATTTTGATTTTCTTCCTCATCGCGGGACAAGCCTTGTTAGAAGCCATGCAAATTCCCCTCACCGCCTTCCAAATTGCCGGTGGTTTGGTGTTATTGTTGTTCGCTTTGACCATGATTTTCGGTGAAGGCAAACCGGAACAAGAAATTAAACTCTCATCCAATCTCAACGAACTGGCCGTGTATCCGTTAGCTGTGCCGTCTATTGCCTCGCCCGGCGCGATGATGGCGATTGTGTTACTCACCGACAACCATCGTTTCAGCCTGTTCGATCAAACCATGACAACCTTAATCATGCTTTCTGTGTTGTTGATTACCTATCTTTTATTCCTCGCCGCCAATCGCATTCAACGCTGGATTGGTAACACCGGCGCTGCGGTAATTAGTCGCGTGATGGGGTTAATTTTAGCCGCCGTTGCCATTAATAATATGTTGGTGGGCATTCGTGATTTCTTTACACAAATGAGTTAAACATGAACTTAATTAATGCCAGTGCTTGTGAGCTGTTTAATCTTCCTTTTTTCCAATTTGCTCAAATGAAAAAATTTTGCCCGGAAGAGATTCCGCGCATTAAAGCTGACTATAAAGCTCATTGGGAAAACTGGAAAGCGACCATTTTGCAAGTGTCCACAGAACTCGGTGCGCCTTTTGCTAAACCGCATATTGAAAGTTGGACGAATGGGTGGCAGGTACGCGGACATTTTTTTGCTTATTTTAAGTATGAAGATCATCTTAATTCCGCGGCGATTTTATCGGTATTATTAAACTCTCGTCGTTTGTCCGTCAGTTTAGATTGGCATTGCTATCGCGCCGATCGTTCGCAAATTAATGTACAACAATATAACCAATGGCTTGAAAATATCGACTTTACTACCTTTGCGGAATTTGATATTTGGCGCGGTGATGAAAGTGAATACGATGATTTTCGTAAAGTCAAGACGCTTTCGCCGGCTGATTTAACGCTACGTTCTGACGATGATTTTTGGTGCATCGGGCGAAACGCAGAAAAAGCCGAACTGGATTCACTGGATGCGACCCAATTTATCGTTAATAGCATTCGTGAGCTCTTACCGCTGTATGAAGCCTGTCATCGCAAGTCAGCATAGAAAACATGGTCACCACCTCGTGAGGTAAATTTAATCTCGGCGTTCTCCTTGCACAGAAAACGTTCGCATTAACTGATGCATTTTCTGACAATTTTTATGAAACGCTCGGCAATAAGGACAAATCGCCAAATGCAGATAAACTTGTCCTTGTTCTAATAGGGTCAAGGGGTTTTCTTGATGCTTAGAAATTAATTGAGTCACTTGACGACATTTCATCGTTTTTCTCCGGCATTATCCGTTTGATCAAACCAATGGTGGGACAAACACGCTTGTAATTGTAAGCGGGCGCGGTATAGCAACACGTGCAAATTAGAGGTGGATAAATCACATTCTTGGCAAATTTGTTCACTTTGCATATCAAAATATTCTCGCATCATAAAAACACGCGCTTGCTGTGCCGGCAGATGATCCAAGCAGGCTTCAAAAATAATCCAAAACTCTTTTTTATATACCTGTTCTTGAGGTTCTTCCCACGTAGAAGGTAAAAATCGACTACGATCCCAATGCCCTTCTTGATCAAAAAACACATTGGGATCATCGTCATCACTCACCTCTGAAACCGTTACCACACGCTGCCGATACTTCAATAAATCAATAATCTGATTTTTCAAAATGGCAAAAAACCACGTTTTTAATGCAGCTGCACCTTTAAATGACGCCGCATGCTGATACGCCTTTGCCAGAGCTTCCTGCACCACATCTTCCGCCAAATCCTTATCGCGCAACTGCAGCAGTGCAAATTTTAACATTTGTTCCCGAATCGCTTGTATTTGCTGAGATGAAATCGATTGAAACGCCAACGGCATCGTTGAAGACATAAGAAAATCCGTTTTATCTGTACTCACAAGTATTCATCATAATCCCATCTCTTTCACAAAGAAAGTCATACCAAAGAATTCATGGATATGAATGATGTACTTTGTGAAAAGGCTTGTTTATCACAAGCCTTATCATTAAAAAAGAAGATGAACCTTATTTAAAACAAATTACATTTTCGGTTTCATAGGTTCATTCTCTTTCATGCCCTTTTCCATGTTATTTTCCATCATTTTTTTATCTGATTTCATCTTTTTCTTCATGTCATGCTTCATCGCTTTTCCCTCTTTCATCTTATCCATTTTATTATCCATCATCGGCTTGGCATCTTTCATGCTCTCCATTTTATGTTCCATTTTCTGTTCCATTGGTTGCATGTTTTTCATTTCCGCAGAAACTTGAAAAGCCATTGCCATGCCAAGCACACCAGCTAATGTGACGAATGATGTCATTTTTTTCATAAGAAACTCCTTTTAATCCTATTGAGATATGTTGAATTTTTTTGATTAAGAAAAACTGTAAGAAAACGAACGCTTTCCTACATCCGATTAGACGGAATTCGTCGACAATTTCTTACAAAAATTTTTATGAAAAAAGAGGGGATGGGAAGACGAGATGAGCTGCGATGACAGAAAACAAAAAAAGTGCGGTCAAAATCCACCGTGAATTTCTATCGTGAATTTTTACCGCACTTTTCTTCTTAATATCAGTGCTTACTTTCTGCCTGTTTAATTTCCGGTGTGGTGTATAAACGATGTTTATACAAATAACTGCCCAACAGCGCGTGCGCCAAGGCTTCTTTGACCATACTTTGTGGCACCTCTACTTCCGTCAGGGTTTCGGTGGCTTTGTCGTAACGGTAGGTTTTGGCGCCCACTTTCGGGAATTGAATCACCACATCATTGCCCCGCATAAGCGCCTGCACTTGGTCGTATTGCATAATGGCGCGGTTTGGATCGTTCGGTTTAGTGAGATCATAACCGATCATCGGGTAGTCGCCACTAATGCCAGCCAAAGAAAGCAAGGTGGTCGGCATATCGAATTGGCTAACCAAACGGTTATCACGGCGCGGTTCGATGCCTTCGCCCAAAATCAATGCCGGAATATGGAAATGCTTAATTGGCATCAAGCTGGCGCCAGCCACACGAGAGTCGTGGTCAGCAATCACTAAGAAAATCGTGTCTTGCCAATAATTGGAGGCTTTTGCGAGTTTGAAGAAATGCCCAATCGCATAGTCTGCATATTTCGCCGCGTTGTTGCGCGTGGCTTTCGGTTGTTCATACAGCTCGATTTTGCCATCCGGAAATTCAAATGGATCGTGGTTGCTGGAGCTGAACACAAGGCTAAAGAACGGTTTGCCTTCGTTGTGTAATTGGGTAAACGTCTCATTGGCTTTAGTGAACAAGTCTTCATCGCTCACGCCCCACGTGCCGGTGAAGCTTGGATTTTGATAATCCATTTGGTCGATAATACGTTTAAAGCCATTGCCGTAGAAAAAGCCCGCCATGTTATCAAAGTGCTTTTCCCCGCCGTAAATAAAGGACGTGTCGTAACCCCGTTGGCTTAATAGTTGTGCCAAGGTAAAGAATCCACGTTGGCTGTTATTAAGTTTAACCACCGCACGTGCCGGTGTTGGAGTGAAACCGGCGGTAACCGCTTCAATACCGCGTACGGAACGGGTGCCGGTGGCGTATAAATTATCAAACAACCAGCCTTGCTGTGCCAACTTGTCAAATTCGGGCGACAACGGCAAACCGCCTAGCGTGCCAACAAATTGCGCGCCGAAGCTTTCTTCCAAAATAATCACGATATTTTTCGGCTTGCCTTGGTAAGTGGCTTGGTTATGGGTCAAGGTTGGAATTTCCTTGGAAATATAAGCCTCTGCCGGACGGCTTCCGCTATTTTTCACAATAGAAAGCATTTCTTCCACCTCCATTTTGCCATAGGCTTCGGAAGAGGTGCCTTCATCTTTAAATTGCTGTGCCGCATAAATTACGGAATAACCTGAATTCAGCACCAAAGAGTTCACCATGGCATCAGAAGAAAACGCCACCATGGCAGGGTTAATCCCGCGGTGTTGAAAGCTAGAACGCGCACCGAGAAAACTCAAGGCAATCACCAGCAACGCGACCACTGGGCGCCATGTCCAACGCATGGGCGTGATATTCCGCACCGCCCAACCGGCCAGTTTCCAATACACCACCGCAGCAATCAGCGTAAAAACGAGGCTAAAAATGACCGCACTTAAATGCCCTTCCATCAGCATGGAAAACACTTCTTTCGGGTAAATCAAATATTCGATGAACAGACGATTCGGGCGGTAATCATAGGTCTCAATAAACGCCGGTGTCGCCAGTTCCATAAACACGATAAACACACTGCCGGCCGTCAACCAAAAACGCAAAATATGCTGCCAAATGCGCCCTAACGCGTTTTGATGATATAGCAACACGGTCAATAATGCCGGCACGCCGAATAAATAACACAAAGACACCACGTCCATGCGTAAGCCTTGCAAGAATAACTGCCCCCAGCCATCCACCGCATTGACCCGATCTAGTTGCCATAAAGACAAACCGAGACGGGACAGGGTGAAGACAATGAGATTCACCAAAGAAAAGAAAAAAATCGGGAACAGCAGAGAACGCGGTTTGCCTGCCGTAAATAAATGTCGTGACATTTCAGTCTCCAAAACGTAAAAAATCCGCTCTTTTAAGCTATGACAACAAAGCGCGAATTTGAGAAAAAATTATTCGATCCAATGTACAATCTCATTGAGTGTTTTGCGGGATTTTGGACGAATCTCTTTGGCGCGATAACCGAACGTCACCGCAACGGACACCGCATATTTTTCTGCGTCATACGCACCGGTTTGCGCCAAAATACGGTTGACTTCCGCATAGTTAAACCCTTCAACCGGGCAACTGTCGATACCGATTAAGGCCGCACCCGTCATCATATTGGCAAGGGCGATATAGGTTTGTTTGCTCGCCCAGTCAAATAAAGTGCGGTCGTTTTCCAACACGTTTATGTGTTCTGTTTGAAAGCGTTGATAGGTCGCCATATTGGCTTGCATTTGCTCTTCCGTCAAGCCACGACGTGCAAGGTTTGCGCGAAAATCCTCAGAATCGTAACGCATATTTTTATTCGCCAAAATCACCACCACATGGCTAGCATCATCTAACTGCGTTGCCATGCCCCAACTCACCGGTTTTAAGGCTTGGCGTAATTCGGGATTTTGCACCACTAAAAATTGCCATGGTTCGGATCCTACGGAACTTGGCGATAAGCGACCAAGTTCTAAAATATAGTCAAAATCTTCTTTGCTGATTTTGCGCTCGGGATCGTAATAACGTGTTGCGCAACGGAAATGGAAGGCATCTAATACTTGTTGTTTGGTAGCAAACATTGAATTCTCCTTTATCATCATAAATATGATGGCGGTAGTTTACGTTTGTTTAGAGGGAATCACAATATAACGCTCAAAATATGACAACAAAGTCGAATCACATGATTTCGCTGAACAGAAAAAGTGCGGTGATTTTTTTATTTAATTGGTTGCATAAGGTGTAAATACATTATTTTCACCTCTCAGCAACTCCATTAGTTTCGGATGAATAAATAATTTATCCCTCCCTACAGATTGTTCACTTAAAACCCCTGCATCACACAAATCTTTTAAATATTTAGACGCGGTTTGTCTTTTAGCAATGCCTGCTCGTTCTAAATTTGCGATGCGAGTATAAGGTTGTTCAAACAGCAATTCGACTAATTCTAAACTGTAAAGATGAGGCAAAGATTGTTGAATGTAACGTTTTGTTTCAATAGACAAGGCTTTGATTGCCTCAATTTTACTCAACGTCCAAATTGCCGTCTCTTCAATCCCTTTTAAGAAATACAACAACCAATCTTGCCAATTTTGATTAGCAGTGACATCCAACAACAAGCGATAATAATCTGCTTTATGCTCAATAATATAACGACTTAAATATAAAATCGGCAAATGAAGAAGTCCTTTTTCAATCAGCAATAAACTATTTAACACTCGCCCTGTTCGCCCATTACCATCTAAAAAAGGATGAATAGCCTCAAACTGATAATGTGCAACCGCCAAAATAATCAACGGATCCAACGCCTCATTGTTATGAATAAACGTTTCCCAATTTGCTAGTTTATCCCGAATCAACCTCTCTCCTTCCGGTGGCGTGTAAATGACCTCACCATTCATCCCATTGCGTAATGCCGTTCCGGTTACCTTCCGAATATCCATTGCGCGTCCTTTTATCTCACTACATACCAATACGGCTGTTTGTGTACAAAGTGGACGCTCCTTTAAACTCTCAAATCCGGAAAATAAGGCTGTTCGATATTGCAATGCTTCTTTGGTCGCCGCATCATCTTCTTCACTATCAAGCTGTAATGACCGGAAAAGTTTATCTGTTGTGGTAACGATATTCTCAATTTCACTACTTGCACGCGCTTCCATAATCGGCAACGTATTGATTAACATCGACTGATTAGGGATAAGCTCAGCCGCTTGTTTTAACTCCGCTAATGCTGCTCTCGCTTTGATCGTTTGCTTTAAAATGTCTTTCGTTTCCAATTCTTCCGTTGGTGGAAGATCAGGAAGCTGATTAAACGCAAACGTTGGGTTCCATTGTCTCATCTTTAAAAATCTCATTTTTTTAAACAAATTCGAAGTATATGTTTATCAAATCAACATATCAACAAAATAGGTTTAAAATTTCTCCATTTTTAAACATATGCGAAGAAAGCGGCTTGCTCTTCGGGTAAGTAGGATGGAATATCGAAATCCACCGCACTTTTCATCCTTATGATTCGTGGTTTGATTTTGTCACTTGTTGGTTAAGATTTTGGGTCAAACCATTGATGTCGGCACCGTTTAAGCCTAGCTCTTTTAGCAGATTATCCACCAGCGGTGCTTGTCCGCGATAGCGTAATGCGCTGTTCACAAGCTGATCGGATAAACTGGCCTGTGAAGCGACTTCACCCTGCTCAGCAGATGTCGCGGCACCAAACCCTCCAAGGCCGTTGACTTGCAAAATTTTAATATCGTCAATATTTTCCATTGGACGTACGCTTTCACGAATAATGTCCGGTAAATGTTTCAATAGCGCAAGGCGAACTTGCATTTCCACTTGCTCAACGGACAAGACATTCGCCGCTTCATTAACGGCGCGAGTCCCTTCGGCATCCACTTTATATTGTTGCTCCAAGGCTTTGGCTAACAAGATTTTTGCATCTGCTTCCCCTTTGGCTTGTAAGCGTTGTTTCTCCGCCTCGGCTTCCGCCACAATGCGTAACGCTTCTGCACGGTCAAATGCGGCTTGTTTTTCCGCCTCCGCCGCAACCGTGATCGCAATGGCATCTTTTTGCGCGATTTCTTGAGCCGCAATCAATTCAACGGCTTTGGCACGTTCCGCTTTTTCTGTTTCACGCACTGTGATAACACTTTCCTCTTCTCGCACAGCCGATGCACGCGCTTTATCTGCCAGCGCTTTGGCTTCCGATTCGGCGCGTGATTTTTCTGCAACGGCAATAGCGCGATCTTGCTCGGCTAATTCAATCGCTTTTTTACGCTCTACTTCTGCGCGTTCAATTTGTTGATCTTTTTGAATTTTTTCATTTTCAATATCACGTTCCGCAAGAATGCGTTTTAAGTCCACTTCTCGAGACGCTGCGATTTTGACTTCTTCCGCTTCGCGTTTTTTCTGCGCTTCCTGTCCGGCAATTTCGGCATTTTGTTCCGCCCGACGTATCGCAATCTCACGCTCTTGTTCTAATTTGGCATATTCTTCTTCACGCAAAATTTGTAAACGAGTACGTTCGGCTTCCAAATTTTTGGTTTTTATCGCCAAATCCGTATCCTGTTCAATATCGTTACGTTTTTTACGGCGCACCTCGATGGTTTCCGTTAAGCGGGTTAAACCTTCCGCGTCAAAGGCATTTTGCGGATTGAAGTATTCAAAACTGGTTTGATCCAAGCCGGTCAGCGATACGGTTTCCAATTCCAAGCCGTTTTTAAACAAATCTTCCGAGACCACTTGTTGCACTTTTTGCACAAAATCCACCCGTTTTTCATGCAATTCTTCCATGGCCATTTCCGCTGCAACCGCCCGCAAACTGTCAACAAACTTCCCTTCCACCAATTCTTTTAATTGTTCCGGTGACATGGTTTTCATCCCCAAGGTTTGCGCCGCCGTGGCAATGCTTTCGGCGGTCGGTTTCACTCGCACATAAAACTCTGCCGTCACATCCACCCGCATACGATCTCGGGTAATCAACGCCTGATCTGCTGCGCGACGCACTTCCAAACGCAAGGTATTCATATTCACGGGAATCACTTCATGTAACACGGGCAAGACAATCGCACCGCCATTCATGATCACTTTTTCACCGCCAAAACCGGTGCGTACAAACGAGACCTCTTTGCTGGCGCGACGATATAATCGGGTAAGAATGAGGCCGAGAATTAATAATGCAATGAGTACAATGCCGGCAATAACGCTTATCAGTTCCATAATTTGTCCTTGTGTTTGAGAAAAATACGTCGTCGTTAATCAACCAAATTTCCATTCGGATTTTTGATTGCTTTAAAAAGATTATCTTGTAAAGAAATCAGTAATACCGTTTCGCCTTGCATGAGTGCGTTATCATCGTCAGGTTCGACCATGACATAATGTTGCTGACCGTAACCATCCTTTACGCGCGCTTGGGCGGGACTGCCTCGCTTTGCTGTGCCAAGTATCACCACCCCGACACAACCGACCAAACTTTCTTGGGTAACGGCGGTCGTTTCATCTTTAGGAAAGATGTGATAAACCCCGGCAGCCGCCATGCGCACCAACGGTAGGCTGGCAAACCAGACGATCACGGCAGCACCCCCCCCCTGCAAATAAAAACCGGAGAACTGATGTAATGCATATTGCAAGCTATAACCTAGCAAGCCAAACGTGGCGAGAAAAATCACCACTAACATTAATAGAGGCAACTTGCCGACATATAACCAACTTAAAAATCGGATCACCACGCCACTGTCGGCGTAATTCAGCCCAATTTCTGCCTGTGTGTCCGTTAAGCTATCCGGTAAAAAACCATCGACCCACTCATTAATGCCACCCAGCATAAATGATGCCAGTTCAAGAATGCCAAGCAATAACATCAGCATAATGGCAATGCCGAAAATGCTATTTTGCGGTGCAGTAATCAGTTCCCACATAATATATCCTTATTTCAAGATGCTATTTGGCGGTTTTCAGTTGTGCTAAACGTTCTTTAATCCGATTCGTTCTGCTCACCTCTTCCAAATCCTTTAATTTAGCTAACTGTGACGGATCACGTCCTGCCATATGCAAGCCGGTTTGTCGCCCCATCAACCGATCAAACGCATTGGCGGTCTTTTCGGTATTACGCAAAATTTGATTTAATGTGGAACCGTCGCGCCCCTTGTCATGCGTTGCCGCTTGCGTTTGGCTTTGCTTCCAATCTTGAACGGCCTGTTGCATTTCACGTCGTTTCGCTTGCAATGCCACAATAAACCCTTCAAGCTCTTTTTCCTGCGCCACACAGTCCGCTACCGTATTTTCCAACACCGGCAAGCGCGCCTCAATATCCATTTGTTCGGCAATCCCGATTTCCGCCAAGTCATCACGATTGGCTTTCAGTGCTTCTTGAATATCTGCCTGCAACGTTTCATGGCGATTGCTTTCATCCGCCATTTTTTTCGTGGCTAAATGCTTCTGCACTAAAACCTTGCCTAATTCTGACCGCACTTCATCTATTGCGCGCTCAATCTCGCGAATATTTTCATTCATCACCGCTTCCGGTGCTAAATTTTCTGCGGCATCTAAAATGGCATGAAATCCGCCACTGACCAAACGTCCGACACGACGAGCTAATGTTTCGCTCATATTCTACCTCCTTCTTTTTTTATTTTTCATCACGTTGACGAATAATGTGAGCCAAATTCAATGTGTTTTCCAGTTGGGCTAACACACTGTCATCGAATGCGGCCCCTTTCGCCGTCACCGCCAGTTGCAAAATGCTGTCAGTTAAACGCACAATACGCCACATGACTTCGCGCTCATATTTTTTTAACGCCTCTAACTCGCTTTCTGTCGGCACATCTGCGACTAATGTTGCGGTTAAATCCGGTAACAATTCAAATAAGCGCGCCAGAATGTGCGAATGAACCCCCAGCTCTTTTTCCGCATGTAACACATCGCGCTTGGCATTTTGTAAAAACTGTTCCGCTTGCGCTAAAGCGGTGCCGTAATCCTGCGGCTGTGTATAACTTTGCCGGGCTTGTTTTAATAATTCACGAATTTTTTCCGAAGGCGTATTTGCCCCTTCAACCTGTAAATTTGCAATAAAATCCGCATCTTCCTGAGAAATTCTCACGCTTATCGGAATTCGATTTGCTACACTCATATTCAAACCTCATCATTTGTATTCATCTGAATACAATATATAGAGATCGTTTTCAAAAAACAACTGTTTATTTAAAAATTTTACCGCCTAACCGATTTACTGATAGCAAACGGAAAAATACGCATAAAAAAAGTGCGGTGGATTTTCTCAGCGTTTTAAAACACCATAAAAACTCACCGCACTTTCATACTCAACGGGACTTAACTATGACATTCGCCCGTTGGCGATAGGAATAACCTGATCACAAATCGCCATAGTAGAGGCACGATGGCTTACCAAGATAATCAATTTTTCCGCTTTCACGTTTAGCAAGGATTGCAAAATCATGGCTTCGTTTAAGCTATCCAGATTACTGGTCGGTTCGTCCAACAAAATAATCGGCGCATTATGCAAGAAGGCGCGAGCAATGCCGATACGTTGTTTTTCACCGTCGGAAAGGTTGTTCCCCATTTCAGTGATTTTGGTTTCGTAACCTTCCGGCAAGCTCATGATAAATTCATGAATGGAGGCTTTTTTTGCCGCTTCAATCACTTGCTCTTTTGTTGCCTTACGGTTTGCCAATACAATATTTTCATACACCGTTTCATTGAAAATATAGGTTTGTTGGGTGATGTAAGCGATATTGTCGCGCAAATTCACCGTATTAATGTTTTTTAAGTCAGTATCGTTAATGCAAATACGACCTTGTTGCGGATCATAAAAACGCATCATTAATTTCAAAAGGGTACTTTTCCCGCTACCGCTGCGGCCGTGAATACCGAGAATTTCGCCTTTTTTGATCTGCAAATTCACATCAGACAAAATTTGTTCGTCCGCATAAGCAAAACTGACATTTTCTACCTTAATTTGCTGCACGTCAGTCATATTCACGCCGTTTTCTACGTCTTTTAATTCCGGTTGTTCTGCCAATAATGCCAAGACACGTTCGCCACTGGCGAGGGTTTGCAATAAGTTGTTGGACAGGTTACTTAAGGCAATCACCGGTCCATAACTGGACATCAATAAAATCACACCAATGAGCAAGCCGGCAAAATCAATGTAATCGTAAGCAAAGAGCGTTAAGCCCACCAATAAAATCACGATATTGAAGAAAGACACCGCGATTTCGGTGAACGAACGCACGTTGCCTTCTTGTTGTTTGATTTTTAAAAAGGCTTGGTCGATTTTTTCACTGCGCTGATGGATTTCCTGTAAGCGTTTTTCCTCGTTGCCGAAAAGTTGAATTTCTTTCATGCCGCGAATACTGTCGAGGAAGAAATCGTTCATTTCGCCGACTAAGTCACGGTATTTGCGGCCATCTTCACGTGCCATTTGGGTGGTGACGATAGGCAAAATAATGCCGACGGTCACATAAGCTAAAAATGCCACCAACACGAACCACCAAGAAATATGCGCGAACACCGCCAACAAGATACCCGAGGTTAAAAAAGCAATAGCGATCGGCGCGATGGTGTGCGCATAAAACACTTCCAACAATTCAATGTCATTGGTGACCAACGAAAGCAATTGACCGGATTGTTTGTCCTGCAATTTCACAAACGCCAAACGACGTAATGCACTGAACACTTTGTCGCGCAACAACGCCAATAATTTGAAGGCGATGTAATGGCCGGACATTTGTTCCAAATAACGCAAAATACCACGCGCTACCGCAAGCACAATAAGTGCGGTCAATATTTGCGATAAATTTAAATGGGAGTGGAAATTAAGCAATTCTGACAAACCCATCGCACCCAGCACCATAATGAAAATAGCACTGAGGAAACCGAGGGTACCCATAATAATGGTGAAACTCATGATATGCGCCAATGGCGTCACCAATTTCATGAGCTGCCACATGACGACAAATCCATTCTTACGCATGATTTGCCCCCGTTCTGATATTTTCTAAATTCTTTTGTTGATTAAACATTTCTGCATAAATTCCGTTTTCAGCCATTAAAGAAGCATGATCGCCCGATTCTGCCAAGTGACCGCTTTGTAACACATAAATTTGATCGGCATTCACCGCATTCGCCAGACGGTGAGAAATCATGACGATAGTTTTTTCGTGTTTAAGCTGTTGAATAAATTGCAGAATGATTTCTTCACTTTCTACGTCGATGTTACTGGTGGCTTCATCGAAAACGTATAAGTCGGCATTGTGCAACAACGCTCGCGCCAACGCTAAACGTTGAATTTGACCGCCGGACAAGTTGGTTCCGCGACTTAATAACATCATGTCCAACCCGCCGTTTTCACGGACGAAATTCGCCAAATTCACTTGTTCCAAGCATTGATAAATAGCGTCATCAGAAGCATCGGACAATGCCATCAACATATTTTCTCTGAGGCTACCTTTGAAAATGTAACTGCTGTGGCTCACCAGCGAAACATGACGATATAAGGAATGACGGTTAATTTGTTTAATATCGACGCCATTAAATAAAATTTCCCCTTGCTGTGCTTGATAAAAACCCATAAGCAAGGAAACCAGCGTGGATTTACCGCAACCGCTTTTACCCACAAAAACTGTTAATTGCTTCGGTTGAATATTAAGGTTTAAGCCGTTAATCGCCGGTTTTTCCGCAGAATAGGCAAAATGCAAATCCTTAATTTGCACGGTAACTTCATTTTTAGCCGGAAAATCCACCGCACTTTTGTTTTCTTCTACCGGGGTATCCAACAGCGTAAAGATTTTTTCTGAAGCCGCCTTGCCGTTCATCGCCACGTGGAAGAAAGAACCGAGTAAGCGTAACGGAATGAAAAATTCGGAAGAAAGTAAAATGAATAAAATGACACCGAAAATGCTTAAGCTACCGTCTTGGTATTGTAAAAGCGCCGTCAAAATCCCTAATGCCGCACCGCCGTAAGCCAATAAATCCATTAAAGAAACAGAGTTCAGCTGCATGGTCAGCACTTTCATGGTGATGGTACGGAAATTCTCCGCTTCGATATCCATTTGTTTGGCTTTGTAATCATCATCTTGGTAGATTTTTAAGGTAATCAAGCCTTGTAGGTTATCCAAAAAGCTACTACCTAAACCCACATAAATAGACCAATATTTCGCCAACAAACGTTTCGCGATTTTATTTACCGCAATGATGGACATTGGAATT
Source organism: Aggregatibacter sp. 2125159857 (assembly GCF_017798005.1). NCBI lineage: Bacteria > Pseudomonadati > Pseudomonadota > Gammaproteobacteria > Pasteurellales > Pasteurellaceae > Aggregatibacter > Aggregatibacter sp. 2125159857. The sequence continues at coordinate 422,257 of NZ_CP072548.1, read as the reverse complement.
AACGGCACACAAACCAAAAGAATTAATGAGGTTGGCGCGTTAAAAAAGACCAAGAAAACAAACAATGTGAGCGGTGCAAGCAAACTATAAAACAACTGTGGAAGATAACGGCCGAAATAAATTTCCAGTTGCTCCACGCCTTCAGATGCCACTTGGATCACCGAAGAGGTAGATTGTTGGTTAACCTGATTCAGCGGCATAGAAGACAATTTTTGATAAATCAGCGTGCGCAATTTATGTTTCACTTGCGTACTCGCTTTATAGGAGGCCTTCACCGCCATTTTCCCCGCCCAAGCACGCAACGCCAGACAAGCAACCAAAATGACGGTAAAAATGACCGCACTTTGTAGTGTAAGTGTGCGCTCAAACGCCCATTGCAAACAAATGGCAAATACCACCGCACTTATAATCCCGCCGATTAAGGCGACCCAGTTCCATAAGACATTAATAGCAATCCATTTTTTGCTATCTGCGACTGTGTTTATCAGCCGTTTATCTATCATCATGATAGAAACTCCTAAAAATAAAAAAGAAGTACGCCGGTAGCGTACTTTTGTTTAACGAATTCTGTCTTCCTCTCGACAACAGGCCCATTTCCTTGCAAAAAATTACTTTTCGCAAGTGACACCTGGTGACGATAAGCCGGGGTTTATTATAAAAAATAAAATAAAAGGAATATAGACGTGTATGAGAATTATTTTTATTTTTGTAATGAAATGGAAGAGCGTTTATTTTTATCAAAGATAGCTTAAAACAGGCGTATAATTGACCGCACTTTTTCGTGTGTTTGTTCAAATATTGACTTCTCCCCCTTGCGTAGTAATATGCACCCACTTTTCATTACAGGCGTTTATTTATGCTAGCGTTTTCACATCAAGAACATATTGAATCCTATTATTCCGTCACCCGTAACCAACATTTTGAGTTACCGCCGTTAAATCAAAAAGAATCTGCTGACGTGTGCGTTGTCGGTGCAGGCTTTTTCGGTTTATCCACGGCATTAGAACTTGCCGAACAGGGCAAAAGCGTGATCGTACTGGAAGGCGCACGGGTAGGCTTTGGCGCATCAGGGCGTAGTGGCGGTCAGGCCATTAACGGTTTTGAAGACGGCATCGATGAATATATCGAACAAGTAGGCTTGGAAACTGCCCGTAAGTTATGGCAAATGTCCTTAGAAGCCATTGATATTATTGATGAACGCATTGCGAAATACGATATTCAGTGCGATTGGAAGAAAGGCTATGCCACGTTGGCGCTCAACGAGCGTCGCATGGAAGATTTAATCGCGGTTGAAAAAGTCAGCCACGAGATTTTTGGCTATCAAAATATGCAGCTTTGGGACAAAGCCAAACTGGAACAACATCTCGGCAGCAAAATTTATTGCGGTGCGTTGTATGACAGCAATTCCGGCCATTTGCATCCGCTTAATTATTGCTTAGGTTTGGCAAAAGCGTGCTTGAATTTAGGCGTGCGTATTTATGAACAATCGCCTGTGGTGGATTTACGTGAAAAAGCAACAGACATTGAAGTCATAACAGATAAAAGCCTCGTTGTCGCCAAAGATGTGGTGTTGGCGACTAACGCCTACATTAATGTGCTACCAAAAAGTATTCACCGTGGCATTGCCCGCAAAATTCTACCGGTAGAAAGTTTCATCATCGCCACCGAGCCTCTCGATCAAGCCACCGCTGATTCCGTGATCAATAACGGCATGTCCGTGTGCGACAGCAATTATTTGCTGGATTATTACCGTTTAAGTGCCGATAACCGTTTATTGTTCGGTAGCGATTCCAGTTCTGAGAAAAACATGATTGAGGTCATGCGACACAATATGTTGCGCGTTTTTCCGCAGTTGGAAAACGTTAAAATTGATTACGGTTGGGGCGGCCCTATCGACATGACCATCAATTCCAATCCACATTTCGGACGCATTTCGCCACATATTTATTTCGCCCACGGCTATTCCGGCCACGGCGTGGCGCTCACTGGTTTGGCGGGACGCGTTGTCGCAGAAGCCATTTTAGGCAACGATGAACGCTTGGCTATCTTCAGTAAATTAAAAGTGCCTTCGGTATTCGGCGGCAAATTTGTTAAAAACCTCGCATTAAAAATTGGCGTGCACTATTACCGTTTCTTAGATAAATACCGCTGATGAATAAATCGGCGGATTTTATTGCTTTCAGTTATAACCTAGAGAAAACAATTATTTTGCTTTCTAAAAACTTACTGTAATAATCCACCGCACTTCACCTTATCAAAAAAGGAACACTTTATGAAAAAATCATTTATTGCAAAAACATTCTTATTATCCGGTTTAGTTTTCGGTATGGCGACCCAAGCCCTCGCTGGAGAAATTTCCGATCGCGTAGAAAAAACCAAAACCTTATTAGTAGGCACCGAAGGCACTTATGCGCCATTCACCTTCCATGATGACAGCGGTAAATTAACCGGCTTTGACGTGGAAGTGATTGAAGCGGTGGCACAACGTTTAGGCTTAAAAATTCAATTTAACGAAACCCAGTGGGATTCTATGTACGCCGGTTTGAATGCCAAACGTTTCGACTTAATTGCCAACCAAACCAATCCAAGCCCGGAACGTTTGAAAAAATACCTTTACACCGCACCCTATAACTATTCCACTGCGGTTATCGTGACCAAAGAAGGCGACAATAGCATCAAAACCTTTGAAGATTTAAAGGGTAAAAAAGCAGCACAATCCTTAACCAGCAACTACGGCAAAATCGCCAAAGCGAATGGTGCAGAACTCATCGTCGTCGAAGGTTTGGCACAAGCCTTAAAATTGATTACCCAAGATCGCGCCGAAACTACAGTGAACGATCACTTGGCAGTCTTGGATTACTTCAAGAAACAACCGAATTCCGGTTTAAAAATTGCAGTAAAACGGGATGACAAAGTGCCTTCCGGCTTCGCGGTACTAAAAGGTGAAGAACCGCTGGTCGAAAAAATTAACCAAGCATTGGAAGAGCTAAGAAAAGACGGCACCTTGAAACAAATTTCAATCAAATGGTTCGGCGATGACATTACTCAATAATTTTCTCGCCTCACTTCCCTTTATGAATGCAGAAAGAGCTGATGAAGTCATCAGCTCTTTTTGGCCTATGTTGGAAGCGGCTATTGATAAAACCATTCCGCTAGCCGTGATTTCCTTTTTTGCCGGCGTAGCCATTGCGTTACTGGTGGCGCTGATTCGCATTGTGGAAAAACCAAATCTCGGCATGCGTTTATTGCAAATCCTTTGCCGTATTTATGTTTCCACCATTCGCGGCACACCGATGTTGGTGCAGATTTTCATTATTTTCTATGGCTTGCCGGAAGTAGGGATTAAGCTCGATCCGTTTCCAACAGCGATTATCGCCTTTTCCATTAATATCGGTGCTTACGCTTCAGAAACCATTCGCGCAGCGATTTTATCCATTCCCAAAGGACAATGGGAAGCCTCCTATTCCATTGGTATGAATTATTATCAAACTTTCACTCGCACCATCATGCCGCAAGCCTTGCGCGTATCGGTGCCACCATTGGCAAACACCTTTATCAGCAATGTAAAAGATACGTCTTTGGCATCGTTAGTATTAGTGACAGAAATGTTTCGCGTGGCACAAAACATCACCGCAGAAAACTATGAATTTATTATGATTTATAGCGAAGCCGCGCTGATTTACTGGTGCATTTGTTTGATTTTATCCTTTGCACAAGACCGTTTAGAACAACGCCTATCCCGCCATCTCAAGGCCTAAGGAAATCGCATGTTAGAAGTGAACAACATTCATAAAACATTTAATGGCAATCCGGTGCTAAAAGGGATCGATTTTCACATTGAAAAAGGCGAAGTCGTGGCGATTCTCGGCCCTTCCGGCTCAGGCAAAACCACCTTCTTGCGCTGCCTAAACTTATTAGAACGACCTGAACTTGGTACACTGCGTTTTTGTGATGGAACCTTAACATTGGATTTTTCTCACAAAATCAGCAAAGCCGATGAATTGAAATTACGTCGTCGCTCATCCATGGTGTTTCAGCAATACAATTTGTTCCCCCATCGCACCGCACTTGAAAATGTGATGGAAGGCATGGTTGTGGTGCAAAAGAAAAGTAAAGCGGAAGCAGAACAGCGTGCGGTGGAATTACTCACCAAAGTGGGTTTAAAAGACAAAATGCACTTATATCCCTCGCAACTCTCCGGCGGTCAGCAACAACGGGTGGGCATTGCCCGTGCGTTAGCGGTTCAGCCGGATATTATTTTGCTAGATGAACCCACCTCGGCGTTAGATCCGGAATTGGTGGGCGAGGTGCTACAAACCTTAAAACTGCTGGCACAGGAAGGTTGGACGATGATTATTGTCACCCATGAAATGCAATTTGCCCGCGATGTGGCCGATCGCGTCATTTTAATGGCTGACGGGAATGTGGTGGAACAAAACAGCGCGCGCGAATTTTTTGAAAATCCACAACATGAACGTACTAAGCAATTCTTGTTGCAGGCAAAAATTCCCGTTTGCGTGGAATATGAAATTTAACGCGTTCTTTATAACGCAATTTGCGGAAAATATTGTTCGCTAAGCGCAACAAAATCCGCTAACGAAATGGACCGCACTTTTGCATCATTTGGCAGAAGTGCGGTTAAATTTCTCGCCAAAATATCATTCTCTAAGACAAAACAGGGAGCATGACAACGCGCCAACACGTCTGCCTGTTTTAACGCCAATAACACGCCATCTTGCCATAACACCACCGCATCCTGCGCCGTGGCATTTAGCAAATACTGTTCCAGTTCCGTTTGTGAATAATGCGCTTGAGAAAAAGTATAAAGCATAATCAGAAAGTCAAAATTTTTTCACATTGTTGTAGGCGTTGTAACAACGCTTGACGCGATAACACGTCACAATCCAAGACGAAATCCGCGGGTTTGAGCTGAAATTGCTGCAGTGAATCGGCGCACACATAGCGCTGTTCAATGTCGTATAAATCCAATAATTTCAACGCACTTGCCGTGTCTTTTTGCAACACGACGTCCGCTTGTTGCTGTTTTTGCAAGTTCAACACGCCGTCATCTAGGAAAAACACCGCAATGTCTTCTTCCGCACAAAATGCCGTCGCGGCAAGCAGCGCATCTAATCCTTCCCGTGTATTAGCCGTACCGTAAGGGGCATGACGAAAAATAAAGGCAAGTTTAGTCATAGGGTAATCACTCGATCTGCTTGTAGCAACGCTTGGCTAAATTCACCTAAACCGGCAAGTTGAAAAACGTCTGCCAAACTGACCGCACTTTTATCCGCTGCCGACTCGCTGTCCACCACACCTCGGCGTTGCGCCGCAGCGACACATAAATGTAATGGCACATTAAATTGGCGAGAAAACGCTTGCCACGCCTTGACTAAATTGAATTCATCATTGGCGGGATACACCAAGGCGTTGCCATTGCTGACACCGTCTTGATAGAAAAAGATTTGGCGGATGTGATGTTTGTGAACCAGTTCTTGCGCTAACTGATACGCGAGAAAAGCGCCTTGGCTCCCATAAACCGGCTGTTTAACCACCAATACATAATCCATGATTACTCGTCCTGATCCTGTTTGATTTGGCGGATGTATAAATACACGGTATGCCGGGAAATATTGAGGCGTTCCGCCACCAAATTGATCGCATCTTTAATGTCGAAAATCCCTTTCTCATACAACGAAACGACGATTTGGCGGTTTTTATTATTATTTGCCACCATACGGTCGGAAGTGACTTCCTCAATGGTTTTTTCCACGGTTTGAACTACCAATTCCTCCACCGAACTGGCAAAGTTCACCGCAGAGGTTTCACCATGATCCGATGCCGGAATAAAGTTTTGTAGGAATTGCGACATAGGCACATCTAAATTAATATTGATGCAAAGCAGGCCAATGATGCGTTTTGTGCTGTTACGAATCGCGATAGTCACTGACTTCATCAAGCCACTGCTTTTCTTAGCGCGGGTAAAATACGGTTTGCTGACGCTTTCCGATTTCATATTGTGCAACGAACGCAACGCAAAATCCGTCATGGGCGAGCCCACTTGGCGGTTGGTGTTATGTCCGTTAGCGATGTAAATGGCGGAGTGTTCTAAATCCTCAAAAGAATGGAGAACGATTTCACAATGTTGCCCGATGAGCGCACTGACACCGTCAACCACGGCAATATAGGAATTTAAAATCGTGCGATCTTCGTCGGTAAAAGGGCGTTTATCCGTTAACATGAATGTGCATATGCATTTTATTCAAATAAGAAACCGCACTTTTAAATGTAAGGCTCTAAAAGTGCGGTCATTTTTTCAAAGGTTTGAATTATTTTTTCTCTGGAATCACATCTAAGACTTCGACATCAAAATAGAGTGTCGCATTCGGTGGGATGCTCGCACCCGCACCTTCTTTGCCATACGCTAAATCAGCCGGTAATACTAATTCAATCTTACCGCCTTTTTTCACTAATTGCAGACCTTCAGTCCAACCTTTAATCACTTGATTTAACGGGAATTCTGCCGGTACGTTACGTTCACGTGAACTGTCAAATACGGTGCCGTCCGCTAATTTACCGGTGTAATGTACTTTAACGACATCTGTTTCTTTGATCGGATTGCCTTTACCTGCATCAACAACGCGGTATAACAAGCCGGATGGCGTTTTCTTCACGCCATCTTTTTTCGCAAATTCTTCTGCGAATTTTTTACCTTCTTCTTCCGCTTTCTTCGCTGCTGCTGCAAATCTTTCTTCGCTTGCGGCTTTTAATTTGCCATCAATTTCTTGTAAGACAGAGGTAATTTCTTTATTGTTTTCTAACTTAACTTTGCCACCTAGCACGTCTGCAATACCGGCAACGACTTTATCACTGTTGTAATCGATCACGCCTTTTTGTGCATCAATTAAACCTTGTAAATCTGAACCAAACAAAACACCAACCGCGTAAGAAGCTTCGTCATTAAATGAACCGGCTTTTTTGACCTCTGCCGCTTTCATTTCAGTCGCTTCTGCTTTTGCGGCTTCCGGTTTTACCTCAGTTTGCGCATCCGCAAATGCATTGGCAGAAAGAACGCTTGCGAGCATAAGTGCAACAGTTGATAATTTTTGAAATTTTAACATGATGTTAGATCCTTTATAATACATGAAACACGAAGTCATAGAGTAAAACGGATTCAATAAATTCACAACATTTATTTAGGAATTATTATGTCGATATCGAAAAATTTAGAACCACGAATTGCCGAATTAGAAATGAAATTGACTTTCCAAGAAACTATCATTGAAGAATTGAATCAGGCGCTTATCGAACAACAATTTCTAATTGATAAAATGCAGGTACAACTTCGTTATTTAGTGAATAAACTGAAAGATGTACAACCCTCCAACATTGCCACTCAGGCAGAAGAAACCCCACCGCCGCATTATTAATGTAAAAAAGGGCGCTATATTTAGCGCCCAAAAGAAGGGTTTTCTTATTGTTGTTGGAATTATTTTGCGAAGTACGCTTCTAAATCATCGCTACCGCCAATGTGTTTACCACCGATAAATACTTGCGGCACAGTTGCACGGCCGGAAACTGCACGTACACTTACGATAGTAGCATCATGACCTAACACGATTTCTTCGAAGTTCAAGCCTTTTTCATGCAACATTTGTTTTGCTTTCGCACAGAACGGGCAGCCCGGTTTAGTGAAGATCGCAACAGATTCTTGAATTTGGTGTTGTGGTGCGATGTATTTCAACATAGTATCTGCATCAGATACTTTGAACGGATCGCCCGGCTCGTTTGGCTCAACAAACATTTTTTCTACTACGCCGTTTTTCACGAGCATAGAATAACGCCATGAACGTTTACCGAAACCTAAATCTTCTTTACCTACCAACATACCCATGCCTTCGGTAAATTCACCGTTACCATCCGGAACAAAAGTAATGTTTTCTGCTTTTTCATCCTCTTTCCATGCATTCATAACGAAAGTATCGTTCACGGAAACCACAAGAATGTCGTCAACGCCGTATTTTTTGAATACTGGTGCTAATTCATTGTAGCGTGGTAAGTGAGAAGAAGAGCAAGTTGGGGTAAATGCGCCCGGTAAAGAGAAAACGATAACGGTTTTGTTATCAAATAATTCAGATGAAGTTACATCAACCCATTTGTCACCTTGACGAGTACGGAATGTAACCTGAGGAACTTTTTTTCCTTCCATAGTAGACATAAGTTTTTCTCCTATTCTATAAGTGTTGCTATGAATTAGAAAGCCAGCCTAAATTACAGGCAGTTTCTAAAGATGGTGTGAATTATAGATAAAATTGTGATATAGTCACAATCAATTAATTCTATTCTTTTAATTGCTACTTTCTATAATGAGGACATATGAATATCCGTGATTTAGAATACCTTGTTGCCCTTGCAGAACACAAGCATTTTCGTCGTGCAGCAGACGCCTGTCATGTGAGCCAACCAACGCTAAGCGGTCAAATTCGCAAATTAGAAGACGAACTTGGCATCATTTTATTGGAACGTACCAGTCGTAAAGTGCTCTTTACACAATCAGGTTTATTGTTGGTAGATCAGGCTAAAACCGTGTTGCGTGAAGTGAAACTCTTGAAAGAAATGGCAAGTAACCAAGGCAAAGAAATGACCGGTCCGTTACACGTTGGCGTGATCCCGACAATAGGTCCTTATTTAATGCCTCACATTGTCCCGGCATTACAAAATGCGTTCCCGGATTTGGAACTCTTTCTCTACGAAGCGCAGACCCATCAATTATTGGAGCAGCTTGAAACCGGCCGCTTAGATTGCGCCATTGTGGCATCCGTACGTGAAACCGAACCGTTTATTGAAGTACCATTATTTAAAGAAAGAATGTTATTGGCCGTTGCTGAAAACCATCCGTGGGCAAAAGAACAAACCATTCCAATGTCCATGTTAAAAGATCATGAAATGTTAATGCTCGATGATGGACACTGTCTGCGCAACCAAGCCCTTGGCTATTGTTTTACTGCCGGTGCAAAAGAAAATTCTCATTTCCAAGCGACCAGTTTGGAAACCTTGCGTAATATGGTCGCCGCCAATGCCGGTATGACCTTAATGCCGGAGTTAGCCGTGCTAAGCGAAGGGGAACGTGGCGGCGTGAAATATTTGCCATGCCAACCTGAACCTTCTAGAGATGTTATTTTGGTTTATCGCCCCGGCTCACCGCTCCGCGCTCGTTATGAACGCATTGCCGAGGCCATTGCGAATTCGGTTAAATCGATTTTATCTTAACGGAGCATTTCATGGTCGGTATTCGCGCGCAGCAAAAAGAAAAAACCCGTCGCGCACTCATTGATGCGGCATTTAACCAACTGACGGCAGAAAAAAGCTTTTCCAACCTGAGTTTAAGGGAAGTTTCCCGTGAAGCCGGCATCGCGCCGACCTCGTTTTATCGCCACTTCCGTGATATGGATGAATTAGGCTTAACGATGGTAGATGAAGCAGGTTTAACCCTTCGCCAACTCATGCGTCAAGCCCGTAAACGCATTGCCAGCGGCGGGAGTGTGATTGTCATTTCAGTGGAAACGTTCTTTGAATTTATCCATAACAGCCCAAACGTCTTCCGCTTATTGTTACGAGAAAGTTCCGGCACCTCACAAGCTTTTCGTACGGCGGCGGCTCGAGAGATTAAGCATTTCATTGATGAACTCTCGGAATACATCGCACGCAAAAATAATTATTCGCAATATATCGCTTATGTACAGGCAGAAGGCATGGTGACCATCGTATTCACCGCTGGTGCTAACGCGTTAGATATGAGCAAAGCGGAACGGGAACAGCTAAAAGAGCGGTTGATTTTACAGCTTAGAATGTTAGCCAAAGGAACAAAGCACGAAGCAAGAGATCGCCGTGAAAGCCATTAACTACAAAAAATTTCTCAAAAACACCCTTTCTCTATTCCTCACCTTGCTGGTGATGAGTAACCTCATGGATTTTATTCGTAAACCGACTGTGCCGGAAGATATTAACGCAACGGCATTATACGATTTGCAAGGGAATCCGTTTTTTCTACCACAACTGGCGCAGGACAAACCCACTATTGTCTATTTTTGGGGAACCTGGTGTGGTTATTGCCGTTACACCTCGCCGACAATTAACGCGCTGGCAAAAGAAGGCTATCCTGTCGTTTCCATTGCCTTACGCTCTGGTTCTACGCAGGATGTCAATGATTATCTTAAAGAACATCAATACGAATTTACGACTGTCAATGATCCCCATGGTGCACTAGCAAATCAATGGGGTGTGAATGTGACACCGACGATTATTCTTTTGCATCAAGGTAAAATGGACTTAACCACAACAGGCTGGACAAGCTACTGGGGATTAAAAGTGCGGTTATTTTTAACCACGTTTTTATAGGATAGGCTTAGCCGACTCACGGTGTCATTTCACTTAAGCGACTCTGCTGCAAAATTCTCTGGTAATTGCGTCTGCATACTTGCCCAAATCGCTCCGCTGTCCTTGCCATACTGCAATACGCAAGGTGCCACCTCATCGATGGCTTGACGTTGGCAAATGTCCATCAAATTTGCATAAAAACGTTTTGCCAAAAGGCGTGCTTCTGCATTTTGGAAGTAAAACATGCCAATATGGGAATACAAATTCTTGAAACTATTTAAAATTAAACCATACACTGGATTATCAGAAGCAAACGCAAGATTACGGAAGACGTCATAGTCAAATTTTGTGTAATCTTCCGCAGTATCTTGTAATGTATCTAACGGTTGTAAAATACGTAAAGATTGTTCCGGTGCGCGTCTAAAGGCTTTGGGAATGTAAATCATAGAAATATCGGTACGCGCCGAACGCATATTTGCAATAAGCGAAGGCTGACGAGTGCCATCCAATTGAATCATGGTTTCTAGAATATTTAAACCGGAGGTTTCCCAAATATCATTGACTTTTGTCGGCTTACCGTGTTGGATATTTAACCAACCATCTCGCGCTAAGCGTTGTAACACTTCACGTAATGTGGTGCGCGTCACACCAATTTTATCTGCTAACTCCCGCTCTGCCGGTAAATCTGATCCCGGTGGAAAATGATGACTCCAAATACTCTTCACAATATATTCTTCAGCTAAGGCCGCGGGACTTTGTGCCTTCAGGAGAGGAGGGGTATTATTCATAAGATTCTTGTTCAATAAGTAATAACAGCATCCTTATTATCGTTGAAACTGCTAGACATTACAATGAGATAATTATTTGGTAAATTCATTGACATCATTTAGGATTTTTGACACAGTTGAAATTTAATTTACCTAGAATAGCGTAGTTTAGCGTTATTTAACATTCGATGTAGGGGACATCATTTATGGATGATCGTAGTTATACACAAGCATTTCTTAAAAACTTTTTGGGAACCAGTCCGGATTGGTACAAAATCACCATCATTACCTTTCTTATCCTCAACCCAATTTTATTTTTCATCACTCCCTTTTGGGCCGGTTGGTTATTAGTTGTTGAATTTATTTTTACCTTGGGTATGGCATTAAAATGCTACCCGTTACAACCCGGTGGTTTGCTTGCCATTGAAGCGATCATTATCGGGATGACAAAACCGGAGCACATAAAAGCAGAAGTCTTGGCTAATTTTGAAGTAATTTTGTTATTAATGTTTATGGTAGCAGGCATTTACTTCATGAAGCAATTATTGCTCTTTGTCTTCACCAAGTTATTGCTCAATATTCGCTCAAAACTGGTCTTATCATTGGCATTTTGCTTTAGTGCGGCGTTTTTATCTGCCTTTTTAGATGCATTAACCGTCGTTGCGGTAATTATCAGTGTCGCCATGGGATTTTACGGTGTATATCACAAAGTTGCTTCCGGTGGGACATTTTACGATTCTACAGATATCACTAATGACGAAAAAATCGGTAATCATCATGAAACCTTAGAACAATTCCGCGCCTTTTTACGCAGCTTAATGATGCATGCCGGCGTTGGTACAGCTTTAGGCGGAGTAATGACCATGGTGGGTGAGCCTCAAAATTTAATTATTGCCGATCAAGCAGGTTGGAACTTTGTTGAATTCTTCTTCCGTATGGCTCCGGTGACTGTGCCCGTATTTATTTGTGGTATCTTAACCTGTGTCTTGTTAGAAAAATTTCACTTGTTTGGCTACGGAGCAAAATTACCACAAAAAGTCTGGGAAGTTCTGGCTGATTTTGATCGTGCCAATATGAAAAAACTGACCAAACAAGAACGTTTGAAACTCATTATCCAAGCAATAATTGGAGTTTGGTTAATTATTGGATTGGCTTTCCACTTGGCTTCAGTGGGTTTAATCGGATTAAGTATTATCATTCTATGCACCTCGTTCTGTGGCATTACCAGCGAACACGCATTGGGTAAAGCATTCCAAGAATCCTTACCGTTTACCGCACTTTTAGTCGTATTCTTCACGATTGTTGCTGTTATTATCGACCAAAAACTTTTCGCACCAATTATTCATTATGTTCTATCGGCAGAAGAAAGTACTCAACTCACCCTATTTTATGCTTTCAATGGTTTACTTTCTGCTATTTCCGATAACGTATTTGTGGCAACGGTGTACATTAACGAAGCGAAAAACGCATTATCTGCGAACATTATCCCGCCACATCAATTTGAGTTGTTAGCTGTTGCAATTAATACCGGAACTAACTTGCCTTCCGTTGCAACACCGAACGGACAAGCGGCGTTCTTATTCCTGTTGACATCATCACTCGCCCCCCTAATTAACCTATCTTATGGTAGAATGGTTTATATGGCATTGCCTTATACTATTGTGCTGTCTTTAGTAGGTTTATTTGCCGTAGAATATATTTTGCCATCAATGACTATTTGGCTAGCCAATTTAGGCTTAATTATGCCAATTTAATAAATTTGAAGGTTAATTAAAATAGAGAGGAAAAAACGCAATGCTACATTTGTTCAAAACACTTTCCGTCCAACGTTCCGGTTGGTTATTGTTATTGATTTCAGCATTAGCGTTAGAAGGCACCGCACTTTATTTCCAGTATGGCATGGGCTTACAGCCCTGCGTAATGTGTATTTATGAACGTGTGGCATTATTTGGTATCGCCTTTGCCGGCATAATCGGCCTAATTGCTCCACGTTTTTTAATCATGCGCGTATTGGCGTTAATCGTTGCTTTTTTAAGTGCGGTCAAAGGATTATTTATTTCGATCAAACACGTCGACTACCAACTCCACCCGGCACCTTGGAATCAATGTTCTTACTTACCTGAATTTCCACAAACCTTACCATTGGATCAATGGTTCCCGGTCTTATTTCATCCTACAGGTTCTTGCAGTGACGAAGTATGGTCTTGGCTAGGGCTTTCTATGGCACAATGGATTGTGGTGATATTTGCAGTGTATTTATTGATATTCCTCTTCGTTTTAATCAGTCAATTCAAACGCGTTGAAATCCATCAAAGCAGACGCTTATTTAAATAATCAGTTATAAATAACCTAAATCTCAAGATTTGGGTTATTTTTATATTGGTTAACCTTTATTTTTATTTGAATTCTTCATAATACGATCTTTCGCAACGCGCCACTCACGTTCTTTGATATCATCACGCTTATCATGTTGCTTCTTCCCTTTCGCTAAACCAATTTTGATTTTAGCCCAGGCACCTTTCCAATATAAAGAAAGCGCAATCAACGTAAATCCATCTCGGTTTGTTTTCCCAAATAAAGAATCTAACTCACGTTGTTTTAAGAGCAACTTACGTGTACGACTAGGATCACAAACAATATGTGTAGAAGCTACGCTGAGAGGTTGTATCATTGAGCCAAACAAAAAGGCTTCACCATTTTTGAAAATAACATAGCTATCACTAATATTTACCTTACCTGCTCGTATAGACTTTACTTCCCAACCTTGTAGCTCAAGCCCTGCTTCGATTTCATCTTCAATAAAGTAATCATGTCTAGCGCGTTTATTTAAGGCAATTGTATTACTACCAAGTTTTACTTTTTTCTTTGTCATTTTTTGAAATCCAAATTAATTAGTAAAAAAAAGACTGAAGACTATACAGCCTTCAGTCTCTAGTTTTAGTAGAATGAACTTTTATTCCGCCGCTACTTCTTCAGAAGAAACTTCAGGACGATCAACTAACTCAATGTAAGCCATTGGTGCATTATCGCCTGCACGGAAACCACATTTAAGAATGCGGGTGTAACCACCTGCACGTTGTGCAAAACGTGGCCCTAATTCATTAAATAATTTAGCAACAGTTTCAGTGTTGCGTGTACGAGCAAAAGCGAGGCGACGATTTGCCACACTATCTACTTTTGCTAAAGTAATTAACGGTTCAACTACTCGACGTAATTCTTTTGCTTTTGGCAAAGTTGTTTTGATAATCTCATGACTAATCAAAGAACTTGCCATATTACGAAACATCGCTTGGCGATGACTGCTATTACGGTTGAGTTGACGACCACTCTTACGATGGCGCATAACCTTATCCTTCTCAGAAAAATCTTAAACCTACGACCAAACTAGTCTTCAGCAATACTTGCTGGTGGCCAATTTTCAAGGCGCATACCTAGTGATAAGCCTCTTGAAGCGAGCACATCCTTAATTTCAGTAAGTGATTTCTTACCAAGATTAGGTGTTTTTAATAACTCAACTTCTGTACGTTGTACTAAATCACCGATATAGTGAATTGTTTCTGCTTTCAAACAGTTAGCAGAACGAACTGTCAACTCTAAATCATCAACAGGACGAAGCAGAATCGGATCGAATTCTGGTTTTTCTTCCTTAATTTCAGGTTGACGAACATCTCGCAAATCAACGAATGCATCAAGTTGTTCTGCTAAAATTGTTGCTGCACGACGAATCGCATCTTCAGGATCAATAGTTCCGTTTGTTTCTAGCTCAATAACCAATTTATCTAAATCGGTACGCTGTTCAACACGTGCAGCTTCAACATTATAAGCAATACGGTCAACCGGGCTATAACAAGCATCTACTAATAAACGACCAATTGGGCGATCTTCATCCTGATTTTGAACACGAGCTGATGCAGGCACATATCCTCTACCACGTTGCACACGAATACGCATATTAATTGATGCATTCTCGTCAGTTAAGTGGCAAATAACATGCTCAGGATTTACAATTTCAACATCACCATCATGGGTAATATCTGCAGCAACAACAGGGCCAATTCCAGATTTAGTAAGGGTTAGAAGAACATCATCTTTATTTTGTACTTTTACAGCTAAACCTTTTAAGTTTAAAAGCACTTCAAGAATATCTTCCTGTACGCCTTCTTTGCTACTATATTCATGCAAAACACCATCAATTTCTACCTCAGTTACAGCACAACCTGGCATTGAAGATAGAAGAATACGGCGTAATGCATTTCCTAGAGTATGACCGAAACCACGCTCTAATGGCTCTAAGATAATCTTCGCCTGTGTTGAACTAACTTGTTCAATATCAACTAGGCGTGGTTTTAAAAATTCTGTAACAGAACCCTGCATTTTATCCTCTCTTTGCTTCTAAGCACTACTACAATTATTTGGAGTAGAGCTCAACGATCAGATGTTCATTAATGTCTGCTGATAAATCAGAACGCTCAGGAACACGTTTAAATACACCTTCCATTTTAGCAGCATCAACATCCAACCAAGTTGGTTTTTCTTTTTGTTCTGCTAACTCTAACGATGCTTTAATGCGTGCTTGTTTTTTAGATTTTTCACGAACAGCAATTACATCATCAACTGAAACTTGGAAAGATGGAATGTTCACAACACGGCCATTCACAACAATTGCCTTATGACTCACTAACTGACGAGCTTCAGCACGAGTTGCGGCAAATCCCATACGATAAACAACATTATCCAAGCGACCTTCTAACAATACCAATAAGTTTTCACCAGTATTACCTTTTAGACGATTCGCTTCTTTGTAATAGTTACGGAACTGACGTTCTAAGATACCGTACATACGGCGAACTTTTTGTTTCTCACGTAACTGACTACCATAGTCAGACAAACGCGGTTTACGAGCACCATGTTGACCAGGTGCTGTATCAATTTTACATTTCGAATCAATCGCACGAACGCCTGATTTAAGAAATAAATCAGTACCTTCACGACGGCTGAGCTTGAGTTTAGGACCCAAATATCTTGCCATTTTCTTTCTCCAACTATCCTATTACGTCATTAAACACGACGTTTTTTCGGTGGACGACAACCGTTATGAGGAATCGGAGTCACATCAGTAATATTCGTGATACGGAAACCCGCTGCATTCAATGCACGGATTGTTGATTCACGACCCGGACCCGGACCTTTAACCATAACTTCCAAGTTCTTTAAGCCGAACTCTTTAACGATTTCAGCACAACGTTCTGCAGCAACTTGTGCAGCGAACGGGGTAGATTTACGAGAACCACGGAAACCTGAACCACCTGCGGTTGCCCATGCTAGAGCATTTCCTTGACGGTCAGTAATAGTAACGATTGTATTATTGAAAGATGCGTGAATATGTGCAACGCCATCCACAATTTGTTTTTTTACACGTTTACGTGCACGAATTGGTGTTTTAGCCATTCTTTATTTACCCCGACTATTTTTTGATCGGCTTACGTGGACCCTTACGGGTACGCGCATTAGTTTTAGTACGTTGACCACGTACAGGTAAACTACGACGATGACGTAAACCACGATAACAACCCAAGTCTAAAAGACGCTTGATGTTTAGTGTTACTTCACGGCGCAAATCACCTTCAACGGTAAATTTACCAACTTCGTCACGCAGTTTGTCAATCTGCTCTTCAGACAATTCGCTGATCTTAACATCTTCAGCAATACCCGCTGCAGCACAAATGCTTTTTGAACGAGTCTTACCGATACCATAAATTGCAGTTAAAGCGATTACAGTGTGTTTATGATCAGGAATGTTAATGCCTGCAATACGGGCCACTATGCACTCCTATATTAATTAATTTGACACCCTGATCTTGAAAAGCCCGTTTTCAGGATACTCAAACAGAGTGTCAAGGAAATAAATGAGCTGAGTAGTATAATTACTCAACCGGTTCTTTGCAAGAAAAATATCAATTAACCTTGGCGTTGTTTATGTTTGGGATCGTTACAAAGTACACGAACAACTCCCTCACGTTTAACAATTTTACAGTTACGACATAATTTCTTAACGGAAGCACGAACTTTCATTGCTTATCCCTTTTATAACTGGACTATTGTCCAAAACCTTTAAGGTTTGCTTTTTTCAACGCAGACTCATATTTTGTAGACATTAAATGACTTTGAATCTGTACGATGAAATCCATAATAACCACCACAACAATCAGCAAAGATGTACCACCAAAATAGAATTGAACATTCCAAGCAGATGTCATGATATAAGGAACCAAACAAACGAATGTGACATATAATCCCCCAATAAGGGTCAATCTAGTCATGATCTTATCAATATATCGAGATGTTTGTTCCCCTGGTCTAATTCCAGGTATAAATGCACCTGACTTTTTCAAGTTATCTGCTGTATCCCGAGGATTATATTGCATTGCAGTATAGAAAAAGCTAAAGAAAATAATTGCCACGGCATATATAACTAAGTATAACGGCTGTCCAGGATGTAATAACATTGATAAATCAGTTAACCATTCTAAACTTGAGCCTTGTCCAACCCATTGAGTTAATGTTGCTGGAAAGAGTATTATACTTGATGCAAAAATTGCGGGAATCACGCCTGCCATATTCACTTTTAACGGAAGATGTGAAGTGTGTCCACCCAAAATTTGTCTGCCTTGCTGACGCTTAGCATATTCCACTTTGATTCGTCTCTGCCCTCTTTCGACAAAAACGACAAAATAAGTAACTGCAAAAACAATAACAGCTATCAATAAAAGAACAAGAAAATGCATTTGACCAAGGCGAGCTTGCTCAATCGTTTGACCTACAGCAGCAGGTAAACCAGCAACAATACCCGCAAAAATAATCAAAGAAATACCATTACCAATACCACGCTCTGTAATTTGCTCACCTAACCACATTAAAAACATAGTCCCGGTGACCAAACTAATTACCGCAGTAAAATAGAAGCTAAATCCTAAATTAGGAACTAACCCCGGTAACATATTAGGTAAACCTGTTGAGATACCTACCGCTTGTAAAGTAGCAAGAACAACTGTTGAATAGCGTGTATACTTACTAATTTTACGGCGACCAGATTCACCTTCTTTTCTTAGTTCTGCCAGTGCTGGATGAACTGAGGCTAATAGTTGGATAATAATTGATGCCGAAATATAAGGCATAATACCCAAAGCAAAAATAGAAGCTCGACTCAGCGCACCACCAGAGAACATGTTAAACATATCAATGATGGTGCCTTTTTGTTGTTCAATTAACTGAGCCAATACGGCAGCATCTATACCAGGAACCGGAATGAATGCACCAATACGGAAAACTATCAGTGCGCCTAAAACAAATAACAATCTATTCTTAAGCTCACTTTTTCCGCCTTGCGTACTTCTTGCTTGATAGCCTGGTTGCTTAGCCATTAATTATTCCTCGATTGAACCGCCTGCAGCCTCAATTGCTGCCTTGGCACCTTTAGTAACACCTAATCCGCGAACTACTACTTTAGACTTAACTTCACCTGCCAAAATTACTTTAGCAAATTGAATATCCTTAGTTAAAACATTAGCTACTTTTAATGCTTCTAGAGTTACGATGCCACCTTCAATTTTATTTAGGTCATCTAAACGAACTTCTGCTGTTACTGCAGATTTCATTGAGGTAAAACCAAACTTAGGTAAACGACGGTATAAAGGCATTTGTCCACCTTCAAATCCGCGACGAACACCACCGCCAGTACGGGATTTTTGACCTTTATGACCACGTCCACCAGTTTTACCTAAACCAGAACCGATACCACGACCAAGACGTTTAGCACTATGCTTAGCACCTTCAGCCGGAGATAGAGTATTTAAACGCATCTATTACTCCTCCACTTTAACCATATATGAAATTTGGTTAATCATTCCTCGTACTGCCGGAGTATCAATTAACTCAACAGTATGATGCATATGGCGAAGACCAAGACCACGTAGTGTAGCTTTATGCTTCGGCAAACGAGCAATAGAACTACGAACCTGTGTTACTTTAATAGTTTTAGCCATTATCAATTACCCCAAAATTTCATCAACTGATTTACCACGTTTAGCAGCAACCATTTCTGGTGATTTCATATTTGCTAAAGCATCAATAGTTGCGCGAACAACATTGATTGGGTTAGTTGAACCATATGCTTTTGACAATACGTTACGGACTCCAGCAACCTCTAACACGGCACGCATCGCACCGCCGGCAATAATACCGGTACCCTCACTTGCCGGCTGCATAAAAACGCGCGAACCAGTATGAGTACCCTTAATAGGATGTTGTAACGTACCTTCTGTTAAAGCCACATTAACCATGTTACGACGTGCTTTTTCCATTGCTTTTTGAATCGCTGCAGGAACTTCACGTGCTTTACCATATCCAAAACCTACTCGGCCATTACCATCACCTACCACAGTCAATGCGGTAAAGCTCATGATACGACCACCCTTTACAGTTTTAGATACGCGGTTTACCGCAATTAGCTTCTCTTGCAGTTCACCAGCTTGTTTTTCGATGTTTGACATCTCAAATTACCTCAATTAGAACTGTAGACCAGCTTCACGGGCTGCATCCGCTAAAGATTGGATACGGCCATGATATTTAAAACCAGAACGATCAAAAGCTACGCCTTTAATGCCTTTTGCTAATGCTCTTTCTGCAACGGCCTTACCTACAACTGCAGCAGCATCTTTATTTCCGGTATATTTCACTTGCTCTTTAATTGCTTTCTCAACAGTAGAAGCAGCCGCAAGCACTTCCGAACCGTTTGGTGCGATGACTTGGGCGTAAATATGGCGTGGAGTACGGTGAACAACTAAACGAGTTACACCCTGCTCTCTCATCATATGACGCGCACGAGCCGCACGACGGATACGAGCTGATTTCTTATCCATAGTGTTACCTTAATTATTTCTTCTTAGCTTCTTTAATACGCACCACTTCATCAGCGTAGCGTACCCCTTTACCTTTATACGGCTCAGGGCGACGATAAGCACGAATATCTGCAGCAACTTGACCAATTAACTGTTTATCTGAACCTTTCAAAACAATTTCAGTTTGAGAAGGACATTCAGCAGTAATTCCTGCAGGTAAAACATGCTCAACAGGATGAGAAAATCCAAGACTTAAAGCAACAGCGTTTCCTTTAATTTGTGCTCTATAACCTACACCAACTAATTGTAGTTTTCTTGTAAATCCTTCAGTAACGCCAATAACCATAGAATTAACTAGCGCTCTCGCAGTACCAGACTGCGCATTACCGCCCTCAACACCCTCACGTGGTGAAAATGTCAATTCGTTATTTTCATGTTTAACTTCTACTGAATGATGAATAGAGCGAGATAACTCACCATTTTTACCTTTAATTGTTAGCAACTGTCCGTTAAGTTTTACCTCAACGCCGGCAGGAATACTAACAGGTGCTTTTGCAACACGAGACATTATCCTACCTCTCCATTAAGCTACATAACAAATGATCTCACCGCCTAAACCCGCTTGACGAGCTGCACGGTCAGTCATTACACCTTTAGATGTAGATACAACAGCAATACCTAAACCACCCATTACTTTCGGTAATTCGTCTTTACGTTTGTAAATACGAAGACCAGGGCGACTAATACGCTGAATACTCTCTACAACCGGTTTTCCTTGGAAATATTTTAACGTAATTTCCAATTCAGGTTTTACACCTTCAATTACTTTAACGCTCTCGATATAACCTTCGTCAGCTAATACATTGGCAATTGCCACTTTTAGCTTGGATGAAGGCATACTGATCGCAACTTTATTCGCAGCTTGACCGTTACGAATACGAGTCAACATATCTGCGATAGGATCTTGCATACTCATTGTGCTTTTACTCCGATTCCAAATTAAAGTGGTAAATTACCAACTTGCTTTCTTAAGACCCGGGATTTCGCCGCGCATAGCAGCTTCACGAACCTTAATACGACTTAAACCAAACTTACGAAGAACGCCGTGAGGACGTCCAGTTTGACGGCAACGGTTACGTTGACGACTAGGGCTAGAATCACGTGGTAAAGTTTGTAACTTTAACACAGCGTTCCAACGATCTTCGTCAGAGGCATTAACGTCAGAAATAATCTTTTTTAATTCTACACGTTTAGCATAGAATTTTTCAGCCAATTTCACGCGTTTTACATCGCGAGCTTTCATTGATTGTTTAGCCATTTGTAACCTGCCTTACTTACGGAATGGGAAATTAAAGGCAGCCAATAGTGCTCGACCTTCTTCATCACTCTTAGCTGTGGTTGTAATAGTAATATCTAAACCACGTACACGATCTACTTTATCGTAGTCGATTTCAGGGAAGATGATTTGCTCACGCACACCCATACTGTAATTTCCACGACCATCAAAAGATTTCGCGCTCAAACCGCGGAAGTCACGAATACGTGGAACAGCAATTGTAATTAAACGTTCTAAGAACTCCCACATACGTTCACCACGTAGTGTCACTTTACAACCGATTGGATATCCCTGACGGATTTTAAAGCCAGCAACAGATTTACGAGCTTTAGTAACCAAAGGTTTTTGACCGCTAATTGCTGCTAAATCTGCTACTGCATTATCTAGCAATTTTTTATCGGTCAATGCTTCACCCACACCCATATTCAGGGTTATCTTTTCGATTCGTGGGACTTGCATGACAGACGAGTAGTTGAATTTCGTTTTCAATTCATTTACTACTTGCTCTCTGTAGTAATCATGCAGTTTCGCCATCGCATTACTCCAGTTTATTATTAAATAATTTCATTGTTAGATTTGAAGAAACGTACTTTTTTGCCGTCTTCAAATCTAAAACCTACTCGGTCAGCTTTGTTTGTTTTCGGGTTAAAAATTGCAACATTTGATACATCAATTGCAGCTTCTTTCTTCACTAAACCACCCTCTTTGCCTAATGCAGGTACTGGTTTTTCATGTTTAGTGATGATATTTACACCTTCAACAATCACTTTACCGTTAGATAACACTTTTGTTACCTTACCGCGCTTACCTTTGCTTTTGCCGGTAAGCACAATTACTTCATCATTTTGACGGATTTTTGCAGCCATTACATTCTCCTTACAGTACTTCTGGAGCTAAAGAAATGATCTTCATGAATTTCTCAGAACGAAGTTCACGAGTCACCGGTCCAAAAATACGAGTACCGATTGGTTGCTCAGTGTTATTATTTAAAATGACACAAGCATTACCATCGAAACGAATAACTGATCCATCTGGGCGACGAACACCCTTCTTGGTGCGCACAACAACCGCTTTTAACACATCACCTTTTTTTACTTTACCGCGCGGAATTGCTTCTTTTACAGTAACTTTGATAATGTCGCCAATAGCAGCATAACGACGGTGCGATCCACCTAGAACCTTGATACACATTACGCTGCGAGCGCCTGAATTGTCAGCAACATCCAGCATAGTCTGTTCTTGGATCATATTAGTGCTCCGTTAAATTAAAAAACCACCCTTTCGGGACGAACCTGTCCGCACAGTCAAAAGAGAACGGCGGGCAGGTTGCGGATTCTATCAAAAGAAAAAGAGAAAGGCAACGATAATTTGCCTTCCTCTTCTTAAGCCGTTTGCTAAAAGTGCGGTTGAAATTTACCGCACTTTCAAGAGATTAAAAAGCCAAGATACTTCCTATTAGCTTTATTTCTATTCCTTAATGGAAACTAAAAACTTATCGGAATGAGTTATCTATTCCTGATTTTAGGTATCCTACCTGAAAGCCGTACATATCAATAATTTTTGCTTTTGAATAATGATATTTTGTCGGTTGCCCATTAAAATCGAACACCTTAGTTTCATTGCTTAATTTTTCAATTTCTTCTTTATTTTCTATATAAAATTGATAAATAATTTCCAAAGATTTTTTATTCGGCGTACTAAAACCACATTCATTCCCTGCAATATCACTAAATGAATCTCTAAAAAAACGATCGTATGCTGGAATAATAGCAAATACACCCAGTAGAACTTTTGTCACTAAAGTAACTGATTGATGATTTTTTCCTTTCAGAATATATTTTTCTGCTCCCTTATATAAATCTAGAACAGTTTGGCTATTTTCTTTATAGTTCTCAACATCAATATTCCATGTACTTAAAGATTGATCATAAATCCATTCAACAAGATCTTTTAAATAGGCTGGATTTTTCCATAATAAAAAACTAGATCCTCTCAGCATTCCCCAGCTTGCCAAATAACTCCATAATACTTGGCAACTTTTTTCAATATCAATTTTTCCACTTTCTTTCGAAGAACGAAAATGAAAATAACAAAAATCAAAACTATAATAGCGGTGCTGAATATCTTGTTGATCATTCTTAAATTTTGAAATTACTTCATTAATATTTCTTTTCATAAATTTATCCCTGTATTCATACTGTTCTCTCATAGTCATCAATTTCATCCATATCTATACAAGATGAAGGTCTTTCCACTGAATATTTAAATCTATTATTTTTTGAAATAGAATATTTATTAGCAACTCCATAAAAAATAATAGAAACTAGAGAACTTATAAATAATAAAGCAACAAACTCAAAATATTGATGCGAAAGTAATCCTAAAGCCGTTTCTTTTCCAATCGAAAACCATTCATGAGAAACAAAGCGATTTAATAAATTATTTATATAGTCAATTGCTATTATTTTATTATATCTAGTTATGTAAAGTGTACTAGCAATACAAATTATAAAAATTAAAGATATAAGTGATACCCATACCTTTCTATAAAATTTATCTTTTTCTCTTAATTTATTACTATCTGCTTTCCACTTATAATAAGGTGTTGAGGCGAGATCCTTGTATTCTTCCCAACACATAAGAGAGTAATCCTTTGCAAGATCTAATTCATTCTCTAGATTAGTAAGAGAATTTATTATTGATTTACCTACCTCGCTTCTTCTAGAATAACTACCATCAATATTTTTGCTTACACCTTGCTCATCAGCATAATCATGGAGTTTTTTAATTTTATCCTCAATTCTATTTTCTTCTTCCTTTGCATTTAACCAAGCTTGATAAAGAGACTTTAATTCTTCTTTCTCCTCTCTAGATAACCAATAATCCGAAATTGATTTTTTAACTTCTACTTTAATCTTATTCATTCCAACTAAATAGTAAGGAATAGATAGCAATAAAAACAAAGGAATACCTATTGCAATTGCTATAGCAATAGCACCTCCTACATAAAAGACTGCAGAAAATACAAGTGAAATAACAAAAGCAATGATAGCTAGAATAATTCCAAAACTCACTAGAAGGCCCAACACTTCCCCTTGATATCGAGCTTTACTTTTACGTCCCATAAAAAATCCTCTAAATATTGTAATGTTAAAATTTTTTATCAATATTGTTTTAGGTGTTATGTCAATAACACCTAAAAGAAGTATACTTCTTTGCGAAATCTAGTTCCTAAAAGAAAAGTGCGGTTAAAATTTATTAAATTTTAACCGCACTTTAAAAATAAAAAGCCAACAGCTTTACACTATTGGCTTTTATTTTATTACTTTTCGTTGTTAATTAAGCAATCACTGCTTTCTCAACTACACGAACTAAAGTCCATGATTTAGTTTTAGAAATCGGACGACATTCGCGAACTTCTACTAAATCACCTAATTTAGCTTCGTTATTTTCATCGTGCACATGTAGTTTAGTTGTGCGGCGGATAAACTTACCATAAAGTGGGTGTTTAACCTTGCGTTCAATAGCAACAACGAAAGATTTCTCCATCTTGTCACTTACTACACGACCTTGCACGCTACGAATTTTATCAGTCATTACTCACCCGCCTTTTCGGTTAGAACAGTTTTAATTTGTGCAATACTACGACGCACTTGTTTTAACTGATGGGTTTGTTGAAGCTGACCGGTGGCTGCTTGCATACGCAACTTGAATTGCTCACCTAACAAGTTAACCAATTCAGCATTCAGCTCTTCAACACTTTTTGTACGTAGTTCTTGAGCTTTCATTACATCACCGTCTTAGTTACGAAAGTGGTCTTAATTGGCAATTTAGCAGCTGCTAAAGCAAATGCTTCTCTTGCGATCTCTTCAGACACACCATCCATTTCATAGAGAACTTTACCCGGCTGGATTAAGGCTACCCAGTACTCAACGTTACCTTTACCTTTACCCATACGGACTTCTAATGGTTTTTCAGTAATTGGTTTATCCGGGAATACACGAATCCAGATTTTACCTTGACGTTTTACTGCACGTGTCATAGCACGACGAGCGGCTTCAATTTGACGCGCAGTTAAACGACCACGACCAACTGCTTTTAAACCGAAAGTACCGAAGCTAACTTCTGTACCGCCCGCGATACCACGGTTACGGCCTTTGTGAACTTTACGGAATTTTGTACGTTTTGGTTGCAACATTTAGCGATTCTCCTTACTTACGACCTTTACCGCGCGGAGCCTTTTTAGGCTTGTCGGCAGGTTGTTGTTCCGGTTGCGCTAGCGCAGCCATTCCACCAAGAATCTCACCTTTGAAGATCCATACTTTAACGCCGATTACGCCGTATGTAGTATGAGCTTCTGCAGTGTTATAGTCGATGTCCGCACGCAATGTATGTAGAGGCACGCGACCTTCACGATACCATTCAGAACGAGCAATTTCAGCCCCGCCCAAACGACCGCTAACTTCAACTTTGATACCTTTAGCGCCTAAACGCATTGCATTTTGTACCGCTTTCTTCATAGCACGACGGAACATAACACGACGTTCTAATTGTGAAGCGATGCTGTCTGCAACTAATTTTGCATCTAATTCAGGTTTTTTCACTTCAGCAATGTTGATTTGAGCAGGAACGCCGGCAATTTTTGCCACTGCATTACGCAATTTTTCAACATCTTCGCCTTTTTTACCAATAACGATACCTGGGCGAGCTGTGTGAATAGTAACACGAATACTTTTCGCAGGACGTTCAATAGTGATACGTGAAACGGAAGCATTCGCTAATTCTTTGTTTAAGAATTGACGTACTTTGAAATCGCCTTCAAGATTGTCAGCGAAGTCTTGTGTATTCGCAAACCAAGTAGAGCTCCAAGGTTTTACAATACCTAGGCGAATACCATGTGGATGTACTTTTTGACCCATTGTTATTCCTCTACGATTAACGATCTGACACAACCACAGTAATGTGGCTTGTACGTTTTAAAATACGATCTGCACGACCTTTAGCACGTGGCATAACACGTTTCATGCTTGGACCTTCATCTACGAAAATCTTCGCAACTTTAAGATCATCGATATCTGCACCGTCATTGTGCTCAGCATTAGCAATCGCTGACTCAAGAACTTTCTTCACTAAAGCAGATGCTTTTTTATTCGTGTAAGTAAGAATTTCTAATGCTTGAGCCACTTTCTTGCCACGGATTAAATCCGCAACTAAGCGAGCTTTTTGCGCTGAAGTGCGAGCGTAACGATGTTTTGCAATAGTTTCCATCTTTTACCCCTTACTTCTTAGCTTTCTTGTCCGCAGCGTGACCGCGGTAAGTACGAGTCGGTGCAAATTCGCCTAATTTATGACCGATCATTTCATCAGAAACATAAACAGGAACATGCTGACGACCATTATGGACTGCGATGGTCAATCCAATCATTGATGGAATGATCATTGAACGACGGGACCAAGTTTTAATTGGTTTTTTATCCCCGCTTTCCACCGCCTTCTCTACCTTCTTCAACAAGTGTAGGTCAAGGAAAGGACCTTTCTTGAGAGAACGTGGCATGGCTTATCCTCTTATTTAATTAAAATTATTTACCACGACGACGTACGATATATTTATCAGTACGTTTGTTATGGCGAGTTTTCTTACCTTTAGTTTGAACGCCCCAAGGTGTTACTGGGTGTTTACCAAAGTTACGACCTTCACCACCACCGTGTGGGTGATCTACTGGGTTCATTGCAGTACCACGAACTGTAGGGCGTACACCTCTCCAGCGGTTAGCACCGGCTTTACCCAATACGCGAAGCATATGCTCTGAGTTGCCTACTTCACCAATGGTGGCAGAACATTCAGCTAACACTTTACGCATCTCGCCAGAACGGAGACGTAAAGTCACATAGTTACCTTCGCGGGCAATGATCTGTACATAAGCACCAGCTGAACGAGCAATTTGACCGCCTTTACCTGGTTTTAATTCAACATTATGTACGGTAGAACCAACCGGGATATTACGCATTGGTAATGAGTTACCAACTTTAATTGGCGCATGTGCACCCGCTTGGATTTGATCACCTGCAGCCAAACCTTTTGGTGCTAAGATATAACGACGTTCACCGTCTTTATAAAGCACTAAAGCAATATTTGCAGAACGATTCGGATCGTATTCTAAACGTTCAACAACACCAGGAATGTCTAATTTATTACGTTTAAAATCAATTAAACGATAGTGTTGTTTGTGACCGCCACCGATGTGACGAGTAGTAATACGACCATAGTTGTTACGACCACCGGTTTTAGATTTAGTATCTAAAAGCGCAGCAAAAGGTTTACCTTTATGCAACTCAGGGTTAACAACTTTAACAACATGACGACGACCAGCGGAGGTCGGCTTACATTTAACGATAGCCATTATCTTCTACTCCTCCGTAATTACTCTGCTGCGCCTTCAACGAAGTCCAAAGATTGTCCTTCTTGAAGTGTAACATAAGCTTTTTTCCAGTCACTGCGACGTCCCATCTTAGCACCACGGCGTTTAGTTTTACCTTTCACCACAACGGTACGAACAGAATCCACTTTCACTTCAAAAAGTTGCTCTACTGCATTAGCAATTTCTACTTTATTCGCATCTAAAGCGACTTTGAAAACGATTGTGTTTGACTTCTCAGCGTTATTTGTTGCTTTCTCAGAGACATGTGGTGCTTTAAGCACTTTTAGCAAACGTTCTTGACTCATGCTAACATCTCCTCAATTTGCTTCACAGCATCCACAGTTACAACTACTTTATCGAAAGCAATTAAACTTACCGGATCGATACCTTGAGCATCACGAACATCTACTTTGTATAAGTTACGTGCTGCCAAGAACAGATTTTCATCTAAACTTGCTGTGATGATTAACACATCTTCAAGTGCTAATTCTTTTAATTTTTGTACTAATACTTTAGTTTTTGGCGCATCAATTTCAAATTTATCAACAACCACTAAACGATCTTGACGAACAAGCTCGGAAAGAATGCTCTTGATTGCACCACGGTACATTTTCTTGTTCACTTTTTGGCTGTGATCTTGTGGTTTCGCTGCAAAAGTGATACCACCTGAACGCCAGATTGGTGATTTAATATCACCGGAACGAGCGCGACCTGTACCTTTTTGACGCCAAGGTTTTTTACCTGAACCGGACACTTCAGCACGAGTTTTTTGTGCACGAGAACCTTGACGAGCACCTGCTGCGTAAGCAACAACAACTTGGTGAATCAATGCTTCGTTAAACTCACGGCCGAAGGTAGTTTCAGAAACAGTGAGTGCGTTCGCACCAACAACTTGTAATTCCATCTCTATCTCCTAGACCTATGCTTTAACTGCCGGCTTAACGATAACATCACTACCAGTAGCACCCGGAACGGCACCTTTTACTAATAGCAATTTACGCTCAGCATCTACACGAACGACTTCAAGGGATTGAACGGTTACACGCTCAGCACCTAAGTGTCCTGCCATTTTTTTACCTTTAAACACACGACCCGGAGTTTGGTTTTGACCAATAGAACCGAGAACACGATGTGATAAAGAGTTACCGTGGGTAGCATCTTGAGTACGGAAGTTCCAACGTTTAACACCACCTTGGAAACCTTTACCTTTAGAAGTACCGGTAACATCAACTTTTTTAACATCTGCAAAGATGTCAACGTTAATTTCTTGACCTAAAGTGAATTCTTCACCTTCAGTACGAAATTCCCATAAACCGCGACCAGCTTCAACGCCAGCTTTCACGAAATGACCCGCTTCAGGCTTCGTTACACGACTTGCTTTTTTAGAGCCAGTGGTAACTTGAACTGCAGTATAGCCATCGTTTTCAAGAGTTTTAACTTGAGTTACGCGGTTGGCTTCGATTTCGATAACGGTAACCGGTACAGACACGCCATCTTCATTGAAGATACGGGTCATACCGACTTTACGACCGACTAAACCAATCATTGTAATAACCTCTTAATTAACCTAGGCTGATCTGCACGTCAACGCCGGCAGCCAAGTCTAAACGCATTAAAGCATCAACAGTTTTTTCTGTTGGCTCAACAATATCAACTAAACGTTTGTGAGTACGGATTTCATATTGGTCACGCGCATCTTTGTTTACGTGTGGAGAAATCAATACTGTGAAACGCTCTTTACGAGTTGGTAAAGGAATCGGACCACGTACTTGCGCACCGGTACGTTTAGCTGTTTCAACGATCTCCGCTGTAGATTGATCGATCAAACGATGATCAAATGCTTTAAGGCGGATACGGATTCTTTGGTTCTGCATGAGACCAGAGCTCCAATAAATTTAGCTAATAAAAAAACTAACACCATCACAATTCTTACATCAAAACAACAAGAAAAGGAGGTGCAAGCTACCTGTTATATAGTCCCCAAATCGGAGACATTGTTAGTATTACATATCGTAATACCCGTTTAATAAATGATTACATTAAACGGCTTCTATAATTAAAGCCCGTGAATTCTACTAAAAGATAAGGCTCTACGCAAGTGTTATCTTCTAAAACGCCTCTGATAAATACTGTTTTAGCATCGGCATCGCCATTTTTGCATCCGCCACCCCTAAGTCATACATAGCCTGCACTTTGGCGACGTCTTTTTCAATACGGCGAATAGGCAGCGTAACAGAAGGGCGAATGACAAAGATTTCTCCTTGTTCGTTAAGACGAATCACGTCTTCCACCGCACGGTTATAGTCCGCGTAGCGGTTGCTCAGGCGTTCGACCAGTTTGGGGTAACGGCGATAAAAAGCCTTAAAAATCAGCGGATTGGTCGGCGTTTTGCGGTAATCCAATGGGCGGGTGAGCACGACGATGATTTTGTCGTAGCCCAACTGTTGACAGAAACGCAACGGAATACTGTCTGCAATGCCGCCGTCTAAATATTTTTTGCCATCGATTTCCACCATTTTTGACACGAAAGGCATAGCGGAGGTGGCACGCAGGGTTTCCATTTGCTCAAAGGCATCGTGGATTTTCACATATTCTGCTTCGCCGCTTTCCACATTGGTTAACACCGTGTAGAAGTCGATGCCGGAACGGGCGAATGCTGCTTGATCGAA
Source organism: Aggregatibacter sp. 2125159857 (assembly GCF_017798005.1). Classification (NCBI taxonomy): domain Bacteria; kingdom Pseudomonadati; phylum Pseudomonadota; class Gammaproteobacteria; order Pasteurellales; family Pasteurellaceae; genus Aggregatibacter; species Aggregatibacter sp. 2125159857. The sequence continues at coordinate 391,792 of NZ_CP072548.1, read as the reverse complement.
CACGTCCAATTCAAAAGGCAATTGATAGAAGGCGAAGTCTTTGTTGACGATATTGCCCGTGGTGAACAGGCTGTGCCAGCCCATGTAGCGTTTATCGTTGAGGTATTTTTTGTTGTAGCGCAGGACTCGCCCTTTTTGTTTAGAAGGGAAATTCACGCCGAACAAGGCTCCGGCAGACACACTAACGATGCCGTCAATGTGAATCTGTTCATCCAAGAAGACATCCAACACGCCGGCGGTGAACATCCCGCGCATGGCGCCGCCTTCCAATACCAATCCGACTTTCATCAGCTTAACTCATAAGACAAGGGTTGCATGTCGAGCAAGGTTTGGCAGTTCGGCAAGCGGAACGCCTGACCTTCTTCCAACGGCGTATTTAACACGGCCTGCAACCACAAAACGCCGTGAAAATTGACCGCACTTGTGATGCTGCCGGTGGCTCGCCAATTGTCGCCAAGTGCCATTTCTAATGCCGAACCGATGTCCGGCAGACTTTCCGTTTGCGCTGCGAAAATAAATAAAGCGCGTTTATTGGCACCACGATATTTGGCGCGCGCCACGGTTTCTTGCCCGATGTAACAACCTTTGTGGAAGGAAATCGCCTGTTCGACACTTTGTAGGTTTAACGCTTGCGGAATAAATTCTAGTTGAGTCGCTGCCGCTAAACCAGGCACGCCATCTTGAATATCCAATAAATCCCAAGCCTCTGCTTCAACAGTAGGTTCGAGGGCTAAGCAGGTTGGGTTGAGTAAAATCACGCGCGGTTGTTGCCCATTTACATCAATGCGAATTTGTGCAGAAAATTGACCGCACTTTTCGATGCCTTTTGTGCCAGCTGCGCCGAGAATTTGCCAATCTAACGAAGTAAAAGTGACTTTGGAAAACACCGCATATTTTTTCAGTTGATCTAGCGCCGATGGCAATAACGCACTTTTTAACAGCATATAAAAGGTCTGTTCATCTTGACGAATTAAACGGAACAGCGAGCTCATTTTGCCTTTCGGATCGCAATGGGCGGTAAGAGTGGATTCACCGGCTGCCAATTTGGTCACATCGCAAGTGAGTTGCCCCTGCAAATATTTTTCCGCCTCTGTGCCTTCAATTTGAATCAGCGAGTAGTGCGTTAACGGGCAAATAATGTCATCTTGTTGTGCCGTTAAAAGGGAATAGGCCATCGTACTTTCCTTAAAAAATATCAATCAATTACTCAAGATTTTGAATTTGTTCGCGCATTTGCTCAATTAACACTTTCAGCTCAATGGCGGAATTGGTTACATCGACATTGATGGATTTGGACGCCAAGGTGTTGGATTCACGATTGAGTTCTTGCATCATGAAATCCAGCTTGCGTCCTACTGCACCGCCTTTGCGCAGAATGTTTTGCGTTTCTTTGACGTGTAATTGCAAACGATCCAATTCTTCTGCCACATCAATGCGTTGTGCCAACATAATCAGCTCTTGTTCTAAACGTTGTGGATCCGGTTGCAGTTGGACTTCTTCAAAGCGTTGCAACATGCGCTCGCGTTGCCATTGTAAAATCTCCGGCATTTTGGACCGCACTTTTTGCTGTTCTTCATTGATGGCTTCAAGGCGTTGTGTCAGCAACGTATGGATTTTCTCCCCTTCGCGTTGACGCATAGCGATAAATTCGTCGACCACTTGGTCAAACGCCGCCAATAAATCTTGGCTGATTAAATCCACATCCTGTTCCGGCACTTCCACTACACCCGGGTAGCGTAATACATCGGTTAAATTGAGCTCACCTTCGCCTGCTTGCTGTTTCAGCCATTGCAAAGATTGCAATACTTGCGTGGCGAGTTCTTGATTAATGTGCAATTCTGTTGTGGCTTGCTTTTTATTATCAATACGCAGGGTACATTCGATTTTGCCACGAGTGAGTTTTTGACGCAGGGTTTCGCGTAAGGTGTTTTCTAAACTGCGGAATTGTTCCGGCAGGCGGAAAAAGGTTTCTAAATAACGTTGATTAACCGAACGGATTTCCCAAACTGCGTTTCCCCAGTCTTTTTTGATTTCTAAACTGGCGAATGCCGTCATGCTATAAATCATAATAATTCCTTCATTTTTAGGCGCTAAAATTTGCGTTCTATTGTACTGCCAAATTTCGTTTCTGTCAGTTTGCGTGCTAAAATGGCGCGATTTTTTATTGCTTAACGAGGAATTTTTCATGCGTCCGAATCAACGTGCCAACAACCAAACCCGCCCGATTAAAATCACCCGTCATTACACCAAACACGCGGAAGGTTCCGTGCTGGTGGAGTTTGGCGATACCAAAGTGTTGTGTACTGCCACCGTGGAAGATGGCGTGCCGCGCTTTTTAAAAGGACAGGGACAAGGTTGGGTCACCGCGGAATACGGCATGTTGCCACGTTCCACCCACAGCCGTATGCAACGTGAAGCGGCAAAAGGCAAGCAAGGCGGACGTACTTTAGAAATTCAGCGTTTAATTGCCCGTTCCTTACGCGCTATGGTGGATTTAGAAGCGCTTGGTGAACGTTGTGTAACCTTAGATTGTGATGTGATCCAAGCGGACGGCGGCACACGCACCGCTTCCATTACCGGCGCTTGCGTGGCGTTATGCGATGCGTTGAACGGCTTGGTGGCAAACGGCACATTAAGCAAAAATCCATTAAAAGGCTTGGTAGCGGCGATTTCTGTCGGCATCGTAAACGGCGAAGCAGTATGCGATTTGGAATATGTGGAAGATTCTGCCGCAGAAACAGACATGAACGTGGTGATGATGGAAGACGGCCGCATGATTGAAGTGCAAGGTACCGCAGAAGGCGAACCGTTCAGCCATGAGGAATTATTAACCTTATTAGATCTCGCCAAACAAGGCTGTGAGGTCATTTTCCAAACCCAACGTGCGGCATTGGCAGAATAAGGATAGGAAGATGGAAAACTACAAACAACAGTTTATTGAATTCGCCCTTGCCCGTCAGGTTTTAAAATTTGGTGAGTTCACCTTGAAATCCGGCCGTGTGAGCCCTTATTTCTTTAACGCCGGTTTGTTTAACCAAGGTGCCGATCTTGCCCGTTTAGGGGAATTTTATGCGGCAGCCTTACAAGATGCCGGTTTGCAATACGACATGATTTTTGGCCCGGCGTATAAAGGCATTCCTATTGCCACCGCGGTATCCATTGCGTTATTCAACCGCTTTGATATCAATAAACCGGTATGCTTTAACCGCAAAGAAACCAAAGATCACGGCGAGGGCGGCAATTTAATCGGTAGTCCGTTGCGCGGCAAGGTGTTGTTGGTGGATGATGTGATCACTGCCGGTACGGCAATTCGTGAATCCATGCAAATTATTCAAGCCAATGAAGCGCAATTAAGCGCCGTGTTAATTGCTTTGAATCGTCAAGAACGTGGCAATGGCGAGCTGTCTGCGATTCAAGAAGTCGAGCGCGATTACCAATGCGACGTGTTATCTATCATTGATTTTGCCGATTTGATGGCGTTCATTGAAACTCAACCGGAATACCAACAATATTTACCGGCAATGCGCGCTTATCGTGAGCAATACGGCATTAAATAAAGCAAAAGTGCGGTTGTTTTTCCACGCATTTTTCAATTGGTTGAGAAAAGCCACCGCACTTTTTTGACCCTAACGGAGCGACAATGAATTTTATTGGGAAATTTTTAGGCGCCTTAATCGGCTTTCGATTGGGCGGTTTTTTTGGCATGTTGGCAGGAGTGTTTCTAGGGCATCTTGCGGATAAAAAACTGTATGAACTGGGCACAGTCAATTCTTCTTTCTTCAAAACGAAAACCACCCGTCAACTGTTGTTTATGCAAACCACCTTTGCGGTGTTGGGGCATTTAAGCAAAGCCAAAGGACGTGTCACGGAAAATGACATTCTATTAGCGACCCATTTAATGGATCAAATGCAGCTGGACGATGCCGGTCGTCGTTTAGCGCAAGAGGCATTTAACCGCGGCAAACAGACAGATTTCCCGATTCGTCAGGTGATTCGTGAATTTCGTCTTGGTTGCGGACAACGTGCGGATTTATTACGGGCGTTTTTATCCGTACAAATTCAAGCCGCATTTTCTGACGATCATTTACATGACAATGAAAAAGACGTGCTCTTTATTGTTGCCGAAGAACTGGGGTTATCCCGCGTTCAATTTGAGCAAATGTTGGCAATGGAAATGGCGGCTCGTCATTTTGCGCGCGGCGGTTTCTATCAACAAGGCGGTCATTACGAACAACATTCCAGCTACCAAGGCGGCTATCAACAGCAATCTCAATCTTCTTCCGGCCCGACCTTAAATGATGCTTATCAAGTGCTTGGTGTTAGCGCGACAGACGATCAGCCCACAGTGAAACGTGCCTATCGTCGTTTGATGAATGAAAATCACCCGGATAAACTCGTCGCAAAAGGGTTGCCACCGGAAATGATGGAAATGGCGAAAGAGAAAACCCAGCAAATTCAAGCCGCATACGATTTGATTTGCAAAGCCAAAGGTTGGAAATAACCTTTGCGCGTCATTTTAGCCCCGATGCAGGGCGTGCTTGATCCTCTCGTACGTCAATTATTAACGGAAGTGAACGATTACGATTTGTGCATTTCCGAATTTGTCCGTGTGGTGGATCAACGCCTCCCGCCGAAAGTGTTTTATCGCCTTTGCCCTGAATTACTTCAACAGGGATGCACGCCAAGCGGTACGCCGGTACGTGTGCAACTGCTCGGACAACATCCTCAATGGCTGGCGGAAAATGCCAAACTTGCCATTCAATTAGGTTCCCACGGCGTTGATTTAAATTGTGGCTGTCCGTCCAAGACCGTCAACGGCAGCAACGGTGGCGCTTCTTTGTTAAAACAACCGGAACTTATTTACCAAGCCACCAAAGCCATTCGTCAAGCCGTCCCACCAGAACAGGTAGTGAGTGTCAAAGTGCGCTTAGGCTGGGATTCCACCAACTTTGCTTTCGACATTGCGGATGCGGTGCAACAAGGCGGCGCGACCGAAATTACGATTCACGGTCGTACCAAAGCGGATGGTTATCGCGCTGATCGTATCAATTGGCAAAAAATTGGTGAAATCCGCCAAAAACTCCATATTCCAGTGATCGCCAATGGCGAAATTTGGCGTTGGGAAGATGGGCAACGATGCTTAGAAATAACCGGCTGTGAAGATTTAATGGTTGGTCGTGGGGCGCTTAATATGCCTAATTTAAGCCGTGTGCTAAAACATAATAACGCGCCGTTAAGCTGGACTGAAATCCTACCGATTTTGCGCAAATACGCCACATTAGAAAATTGCCACGACAGCGGTTTTTACCACGTGGCGCGCATTAAGCAATGGCTACAGTATTTAAAATGTGAATATGAAGAAGCCACCGCGTTGTTCGAGGTGGTGAAGCGGTGCCATGATGGGGATGAGTTAAGGGTGTTGTTGAAAACGTACCTGGGATAGCTTGATGTTTGAAAAATAACTGAAAAATGCACCGCACTTTTTAACTCATGCACTCATTAATAGCGCTTTTTTTACCTATAACGTAAATTGCAACCGCCGTAAAGCCAACACTTATTCCCCATAAAACAAGCCCGTGCCATATAAATAAACGTCAACCTCATCTCCTACATACAACTCAATGCCATGGTGTTCCTCTAACTCAATGTCGAACCCGTTTATTTCAAGCCGAATCGCCGTAATTTTGCCTTTGAATTCCACGTTTTTTACCACTGCGTTAAAAAGTGCGGTCGGATTCTGAGGTGTTTTTAACAGGCTGAATTGTTCCGGACGGAGAAGTAACGTGCCGCGTTGTTGCCCTTGGCTTTTGTCTATCACGGCAATGTCACCTAATTGGCAATGCGCCGTTGAAGGTGAATTTAAGGTTGCCGGCAACACAATGCTTTCGCCGATAAAGGTGGCAGTGGAAAGGTGTTGTGGTGACCAATAAAGCGTACGCGGATTCGCGATTTGTAAGATTTCTCCATTTTGCAACACAGCGATTTTATCGGCATAACGCAAAGCCTCGTCGCGATCATGGGTGACAAAAATGGCGGAAGTACCACTTTGGCGAAGTGCTTGTAACATATCATGACGGATTTGTTGGCGCAGATGTTCATCTAAGGCACTGAACGGCTCATCCAATAAAATTAGTTCAGGATTTGGCGCAATGGCGCGTGCCAAGGCGACACGCTGCTGTTGCCCGCCGGAAAGTTGGTGTGGGAAACGGTCGGCGAGCGCACAAATGCCGGTGAGCGCCATCACTTCGTCAATGCGTTGTCGTTCTTCCGGGGAGCGACCTTTGCCATCGCCCAACCCGTAAGAAATATTGCGATACACATTCAAGTGTGGAAATAACACACCTTCTTGCACCACATAACCTAGCCGACGCTGTTGCGGTGGAATATTGCAATTTGCGCCAAAAATCAACCGCTCTTTTAGGTAAATTTCACCGTTATTAGGTTGTTCAAAACCGGCAATAGCACGTAGCAAAGTCGTTTTTCCACAACCGGAAGCACCGAGTAAAAACAAGATTTCGCCACTGTGCAATTCAAGGGATATATCACGTAGCACATGCGTCTGCCCGAAATGTTTATTGAGGCAGTGGATTTGTAACAAAGGGAGTGATTTTGGGGTTGTCTTCATTGGTGAAAATCCATTAAGTTAGGCTGAAAGTGCGGTAGAAAATCATCGTATTTTCCTTATTTTTTCCGTTTGGCTCGCGGATGCGCCGCATCATACACGTCTGCTAAATGTTGAAAATTTAAATGTGTATAAATTTGCGTTGTCGATAAATGACTGTGTCCGAGCAATTCTTGCACCGCGCGTAAATCCGAACTGGCTTCCAACATATGGGTGGCAAAAGAATGGCGAAGTCTATGCGGATTCAAATGGCTATTCAACCCTTGTCGAATGCCCCAGCGTTCCAAGCGCATTTGAATCGTGCGCGTGGACATGCGATTCCCCAACTGACTGACAAACAACGCGTCGTCTTTGGGGTTAAATAACAACCGCACTTTGAGCCATTGTTGAATGGCGTGGGAAGCATAACGTCCCAGTGGCACAATGCGCTCTTTGTTCCCTTTACCAATCACCCGCACTTCACGCACGCGAAGATTAATGCTGTTTAAGTTCAATCCTTGCAATTCCGACAAACGCAAACCGGAGCTGTAAAACAATTCAATCATGGCACGATCGCGGATATCAATGGGCTCTTTACTGTCATTAGCAAGTAATAGCTGAATTTGATCCGTATCGATGTTTTTGGGTAAATGTTTGGGTTGCTTAGGCGCGGAAACGCCGACAGCCGGATTCACCTTGAGCTGCCCTTGATACACCAAATAACTCAAAAAGCGGCGCAACGCAGAAAGGCGTAACGCCAAGCTTTTTTCTTTTAGGCCATCCTGTTTACTGCTTTGCGCCAACACATAGCGCACGATACTTGGCGTGACTTGTTGCCATTGTTGAATTCCGGCGTCCTGCAAAATGGCGATAACACGCACCAACTGATGTTGATAGTTGGTCAGCGTATGAGGGCTCACTTGACGCTCAATGCGCAAGTAAGTCAGGTATTTTTGCAGTTCGTTTTGCATCGCAGATGATCGAAAATTAGAGATAAATCACACCGTCATAGACGTGGGTGGCGCTACCGGTCATATACAGCGGATGCCCTTCGCCTTGCCATTCAATCAGCAAACTACCTCCGGGCAAATCTACCTGCACTTCATTGTCCAATACGCCTTGCATAATCCCCACAGCGACTGCTGCACAAGCACCGCTGCCACAGGCTTGGGTTTCGCCCGCGCCGCGCTCATGTACGCGTAATTTAATATGTTTGCGGTTCACCACCTGCATAAAACCGGCATTCACCCGTTCAGGAAAACGCTCATGGTTTTCAAGTAATGGCCCGAGCTGCGCTACGTTAGCCGTGTGAATATCATCCACCTGCACCACACAATGGGGATTCCCCATGGATACCGCGCCACAGAGTACCGTTTGAATTTCCGTGCGCAAAATATAATTTTTCTCGAATTTATTGGCGGTAAATGGAATTTTATTCGGCTCCCAAATGGGTTCGCCCATGTTCACACGCACGTTGTCGTCTTCCTTAACGGTCAACACCATTTTGCCGTTTTGTGTACTGACGGCGATATCTTTTTTGTTGGTTAAGCCTTTAAGCGTCACAAAACGGGCAAAACAACGAGCACCATTACCACATTGCGCCACTTCACTGCCGTCCGCATTAAAAATACGATAATGAAAATCCAATTCGGGATCATAAGGCGGCTCCACCACCAACAACTGATCAAAACCAATGCCACGATGACGATCGGCTAAACGTTTAATGGTGTCGGCAGGAAAATAAACGTTCTGCGTAACCGCATCCACCACCATAAAATCATTGCCGAGTCCGTGCATTTTAGAAAATTGCATAGTTATCCTTAAATAAATGAATTTTGCGGAATTATAACACACAAGGCACCACTTTCACTCGAGCCATTCGTTCCATTATCGATAGAAATGAAAAACAAAGTGCGGTCTATTTTTCAATTATTTTTAATAACAAAAAAATATCGGAAAAATACTTGCTTTTGAGCGTGATCTCTTGCTATTAATTAATCCCTCAAATTTTCTCTAATAAAGGATACACTTATGAAAAACGTTGGTTTTATCGGTTGGCGCGGAATGGTGGGTTCCGTTTTAATGGAACGTATGCAGCAAGAAAATGATTTTGCGAACATCAATCCGGTTTTCTTTACCACCTCTCAAGCCGGCCAAGCGGCACCGACTTTTGCCGGCAAAGACGCAGGCACGTTGAAAGATGCGTTTGATATTAACGAATTGAAAAAATTAGACATTATTGTCACTTGCCAAGGCGGTGATTACACCAACGACGTGTATCCGAAATTAAAAGCCACCGGCTGGGATGGCTATTGGGTGGATGCCGCCTCTGCATTGCGTATGGAAAAAGACGCTATCATCGTCTTAGATCCGGTAAACCAACATGTGATTAGCGAAGGCTTGAAAAACGGCATAAAAACCTACGTGGGCGGTAACTGTACGGTGAGTCTGATGTTAATGGCGTTAGGCGGTCTATTTAAACAGGATTTAGTGGAATGGATTTCCGTGGCAACTTACCAAGCCGCCAGTGGTGCAGGCGCTAAAAATATGCGTGAGTTGTTGGTGCAAATGGGCGAACTCAATGGCGAAGTCAAAGCGTTATTGGCACAACCGCATTCTTCTATTTTAGACATTGAACGCGCCGTAACAGCAAAAATGCGCAACAGTGATTTCCCAATTGATAACTTCGGCGCACCATTGGCCGGCAGCTTGATTCCATGGATCGATAAACTTTGGGAAAACGGACAAACCAAAGAAGAATGGAAAGGCTACGCAGAAACCAACAAAATTCTTGGCTTAAGCGACAACCCGATTCCGGTTGATGGTTTATGCGTGCGTATTGGGGCTTTACGTTGCCACAGCCAAGCCTTCACCATCAAATTGAAACGCGATATTCCGTTAGCGGAAATCGAGCAAATTTTAGCCTCTCACAACGAATGGGTGAAAGTGATTCCGAACGACAAAGAAACCACATTGCGTGAGTTAACGCCAACCAAAGTCACCGGCACATTAAGCGTTCCGGTCGGCCGTTTACGCAAACTCAATATGGGGCCGGAATACTTAGCAGCGTTCAGCGTGGGCGACCAATTATTATGGGGTGCAGCAGAGCCGATTCGTCGTATTTTGGTACAGTTGACTGCCTAAAATAAACAATGAAAAAATCCACCGCACTTCCGATGTAAAATCGATTTAAAGTGCGGTGGATTTTTTATATCTTTTTTAAGGAAGATGCTACGCTGCTTCCCCCTGTTGTTTTTCATAAGCGGAAAGGGTGTTTTGCATCAACATCGCCACCGTCATCGGGCCCACGCCCCCCGGCACTGGAGTAATATAGGACGCACGCTGTGCCGCCACATCAAATTCCACATCGCCCACAAGTTTACCCTCAAGGCGGTTAATGCCCACATCCACCACTACCGCGCCTTCTTTAATCCATTCGCCTTTAATAAATTTCGGTTTGCCCACCGCCACCACTAAAATATCCGCTTGACGAATATGACTCGCCAAATCTTCGGTGAAACGGTGTGTTACGGTCACGGTGCAACCGGCTAACAGCAATTCAAGTGCCATCGGACGACCGACAATATTAGAGGCGCCCACAATGACTGCGTGTTTGCCATAGAAAGAAATGCCGGTGGTCTCTAATAATTTCATCACGCCGTAAGGAGTACACGCACGCAATGTGGGAATACGTTGGCACAACCGCCCAACATTGTAGGGATGAAAACCGTCCACATCTTTTTCCGGGGAAATTTGCTCAATCACTTTGGTGCTATCAATGTGTTTCGGCAACGGCAACTGCACCAAAATGCCATTAATCTCGGCATCTTGATTCAACTCTTCAATCAGTTCCAATAACGCCTGTTCCGTTGTGGTTTCCGGTAAATCATAGGATTTTGATACGATACCGATTTCAGTACAGCTTTTCCGTTTACTGCCCACATACACTTGCGAGGCAGGATCCGCCCCCACCAAAATCACCGCTAAGCCCGGCGCGCGTTTTCCCTGAGCGACATACTGTGAAATTTGTTGAGCAACATTCGATTTAATTTGACTGGCTAATTGCGTTCCGGAAATAATTTGAGCGGTCATTGGCGTCTCCGATGAAAAAGAAAATACAAACGTTTGCTATTTTGTCAGAAAAGCTCCTTTTATGTAAGCCGGATTGCAATAAATTTAGGCATTCAATGGCAAAATAAAAAAAACTTATTGACTGAATAAGAAAGAAAACTATAATGCTACACATCTTTTCGGCGAGTAGCGCAGTTTGGTAGCGCAACTGGTTTGGGACCAGTGGGTCGTAGGTTCAAATCCTATCTCGCCGACCACTCTCTCTACTTCTTTACTGTTCCTTTTACAATGCGCCCTTAGCTCAGCTGGATAGAGCAACGCCCTTCTAAGGCGTGGGTCAAAGGTTCGAATCCTTTAGGGCGTGCCATTTACCCTCAACATCCACCGCACTTTGCTGATCTCATCTCATTCGTCTCACTGTTGTAATGCATTTAATGCAGCATGATAGGCCTTTGATTGCATTAACAAAATCTTGGCAGCCTCACGTAACTTATCCACATCAGATTCCGGCAAATAAAAGGACGTTCCAATATTTAATACGTCTTTTTTTAGTTGCCCCTCCGGCAAATCTTTTAAACTTAAATTCACAAAATAAATGTGAATTTTTGCTCCCTTTTGGCGTTTAGCATAGGCATTCCATTGATTTACAAATGTTTGTGAATATTGCACGGTCGATTCTGTCGCCTTATCAATCGGCACATTAATCACGGCATTCACCACATCTCTTGCACTCGGCACCTCTGCCGATTTATCAATAAGAGGGGTTCGTTCATTTTGCGCATTCACACTCACCACAATGATATGGCGTAAATGCGATTTTTTGAGTTCTGAATAGAGTTTGCGCATACTCAGCAAATTCGACACGTCCAGCAAACTCACCAACCCTACATTATCCGTTAAACCGCCATCCACTAAATGCAAATAAGGTTGTTCTATACTATCTTGATAACGCGCTAACCGCTTTTGCATAGCATCAAAATAGCTTAACGATAAATGATTGTGTGGCTGTGTTTGCATCAGAAACGCTTTTTTACTTTCAGCGTGGCAAAAGCCGCCATGATTATTCAGTGTTATTGGTGAAAAAATTAATGGCACGGCACTGGATGCCGCCACCGCACGCGCAATTTCAATATCATTCAAATCCACGCAAAGCCAATCAAAGAAGTCTTGCGTAAACGACACTTTCTGTCCTGCTGTCATATCAGTGGCGTTAATCACCGCAAACGGCCCTTTACGCTGCTGCGCCAAATCGGCAAACGTCTTCCCATGATATAACGCCAAATTCAGTTGCTCTTGCAATAAATCGCTCCGCCCGAATTGCGGCGACGTCAGCCGAGGCACATTGCTCAAAGAAAACACTTCGTTAATGACTTTTTTTTGGAAATTTTTCTTGAGAAAAAATGCCTTAAATTTAGGGATCGTCTTTTGCCCCTCCAAGGCAAAATAAGCCGCCAATACCGAACCGCCGGAAACACCATACACCACATCAATATTTTGTAACAACGTATCGCCTTTTTCTGTTGGGCGTACCGCTGTCTGCTGAAACTGTTCTAGTACACCATATCCCAAAGACGCTGCCCGTGAACCGCCACCGGAAAAAGTGACAATCACTAAATTTTCTTTTTCCAGCGCTTGTTGCATGGTCTTTTCTAAACGGTACCCCTTTTCCGGATCAATTTGGCTGAGGGTTTTCGCGGGTTGGTAAAGGATGGAATGGCACGCCGTCAGCAATACCATGCTACTTGCCAGTAAGGTTCTATTCAAAAGAAGCGTCACACGTTTCATAACCTATCCTAGACGTTGATGGGATAAGATTGATTCTACAACGCTTAAAGATAAAGGGGGAAGTGCGGTCAATTTTTTCGCTGTTTTTATTTGAGAAATGTGATCAACACGGCAAAAGTGCGGTCATTTTTTTCAGTATTTTCAAAATGCACGGAAAATCCACCGCACTTTACTTCATCTCTCGCAAGCGTTTTAAAATCCCTTTCATTTTCTCATCCAACTGAGCCGTTAAACGCAACGTTTCACCACTATGCGGATGTTCAAAACGAATAGAATAAGCATGCAAGAATAAACGATTCAAACCAAATTCTGTCATTTGTTGATCGAATACCTTGTCGCCATATTTGCTATCTAAAGCAATAGGATGTCCGGCATATTGCGTATGCACGCGGATTTGGTGGGTTCGGCCTGTAACCGGCGAAGCTTTCACTAACGTGGCATTCTCGTAACGCTCTTCCACAGAAAAACGGGTTTCCGACGGTTTACCTTGCTCACTGACTTTCACAATGCGCTCGCCGCTCGACAGCTCATTTTTTAACAACGGTGCCTGCACCACTTTACAGTGTGATTGCCACTGCCCACGCACAAGGGCTAAATACTCTTTTTGAATCGTTTTTTCACGCAACTGTTCATGTAAATGACGCAACGCAGAACGTTTTTTCGCTACCAATAAAATCCCCGAAGTATCGCGATCCAAACGATGAACCAATTCCAAGAAACGCGCCTCCGGACGAAGCGCACGTAATGCCTCAATCACGCCAAAATCAAGCCCACTGCCCCCATGTACGGCAATACCGGAAGGCTTATTAAGCACCAATAAATAATTGTCTTCAAAAATAATGTGTTGTTCTAATTGGGCGACTTTGGTGAGTTTATGAGAAACGGTGTCCTGTGCTTTTTCTGCCACACGTACCGGTGGAATTCGCACCACATCCTCGGCTTGTAATTTATATTCCGGCTTAATTCTGCCTTTATTCACCCGCACTTCGCCTTTGCGTACAATGCGATAAATCAGGCTTTTAGGCACCCCTTTTAAGCGCGCAAGGAGAAAATTATCTAATCTTTGACCAGCTTCATCATCGCTTATCGTGAGAAATTGCACGTTCGGGTTAACTATTTTTTCATTCATTTTGTGTTTATTACGATCTTTTACATAAAAATTGGCGCGCATCATAGCATATTGCACGGCGAGTTTGAATGTCGCAAAGAATCTTCCACAAAGGGTGAAACGCCTTGCTAAAAATCCCCATTCAAGCGATAATAACGCGCCTTTTTGAGTCATAAAAAAGGCTTTAAAATAAACAGGTTATCATTGATAGAATACAATGCAGCATTCGGCATAAGACGTTGTTATTGCAATGATTTTTAACCATCAATATGAGCGACAGCTTGCAAACCATTTTTTAACCGGTTTTGTTTTTATTCACATATCAAGATGATATGAGTGTGAATAAGGTTGCCAATGCACCCAGCAGATGACAGTCGGGAAGACGGACATTCTGCGACAGACACGAGGTCGGCGACTAAGCAAAGTGCGGTCATTTTTGATGACGTATTTTTAGGGCATAAACCCTTTCGATAAAAGAGAAAACGAATGAAAAGAATGTTAATCAACGCAACTCAAAAAGAAGAGTTGCGCGTTGCGTTAGTCGATGGACAACGCTTATTTGACTTGGACATCGAAAGTCCTGGTCACGAACAGAAAAAAGCCAATATTTACAAAGGGAAAATCACTCGCGTTGAACCGAGTTTAGAAGCCGCTTTTGTGGATTATGGCGCAGAACGTCACGGTTTTTTACCGTTAAAAGAAATTGCACGTGAATATTTCCCGGCGGATTATGTCTATCAAGGTCGCCCGAATATTCGCGATATTATTTCTGAAGGACAAGAAGTTATCGTTCAAGTGAACAAAGAAGAGCGCGGCAATAAAGGTGCTGCGTTGACAACCTTTGTTTCCTTGGCAGGAAGTTATTTGGTGATCATGCCAAACAACCCACGTGCGGGTGGCATTTCTCGCCGCATTGAGGGCGATGAGCGTTTGGAGTTAAAAGATGCTTTGAGTTCTTTAGATGTGCCTGAAGGTGTAGGTTTAATCGTGCGTACCGCCGGTGTAGGTAAATCGCCGGAAGAATTACAATGGGACTTGAAAGTGCTATTGCACCATTGGGAGGCGATCAAACAAGCCTCAGAAAGCCGCCCTGCGCCGTTCTTAATTCACCAAGAAAGTGATGTTATCGTGCGTGCGATTCGCGACTATTTGCGTCGTGATATCGGCGAAATTCTGATTGATAGCCCGAAAGTCTATGAAAAAGCGAAAGCACACATCAAATTAGTGCGTCCGGATTTCATTAATCGAGTGAAATTATATCAAGGCGAAGTACCGCTATTCAGTCATTACCAAATCGAATCCCAAATTGAATCCGCTTTCCAACGTGAAGTGCGTTTACCTTCCGGGGGTTCTATTGTCATTGACGCCACTGAAGCTTTAACAGCCATTGATATTAACTCCGCACGTTCTACCCGTGGCGGTGATATCGAAGAAACCGCATTAAACACTAACCTTGAAGCCGCAGATGAAATTGCGCGTCAATTACGTTTACGCGACTTGGGCGGTTTAATTGTGATCGACTTTATCGATATGACGCCGGTGCGCCATCAGCGTGAAGTGGAAAACCGCATCCGTGATGCCGTACGCCAAGATCGTGCACGTATTCAAATTAGTCGTATTTCTCGCTTCGGTTTGTTGGAAATGTCACGCCAACGTTTGAGTCCGTCATTAGGTGAATCCTCTCATCACGTCTGCCCGCGTTGCCAAGGCACCGGTAAAATCCGTGATAACGAATCACTTTCACTTTCTATCTTGCGTTTATTGGAAGAAGAAGCATTAAAAGAAAATACCAAACAGGTTCACACCATCGTTCCGGTACAAATTGCTTCTTACTTATTAAACGAAAAACGTAAAGCCATTCATAGCATCGAAAAACGCCATGATGTCGATATCATCGTGGTGCCAAACGAAGCGATGGAAACACCGAACTTCAGTGTATTTCGTGTTCGTGATGGCCAAGAAGTGAATGAGTTAAGCTACAATTTGGCAAAATTACATCAAGATCAAGATGAAACCTTTGCTGCTGAGGAATCATTGGTTTCCCGCAATATTGAAGCGACACCGGCAGAAACCCCGGCGGTGGAAAGTGCGGCCGTTTCATTGGCGATTACCATGCCGGCGCCGGCACCGATTGAGCGCAAAGAACCCAAAGCGCCATCGTTGTTAAGCCGTTTATTCGCTGCGTTAAAAGGTTTATTTGCTTCTGAGCCAAAACCGGAAGAGAAAAACAAAAAAGCTCGCCCAAACAACAGAAACATGAACAACCGTAATCGTCGCAATCAAGATCGTCGTAACAACCGTCGTGTTCGCAACGAAAATACGGAAAACGTGATTGAAGAACAAAGTGCGGATAAATCTGAGATTAGAAGCCGTAATCAAGAACGCAATAATAAGCGCAGCCGAAAACCTGAGGTCACTGAAGAAATTGTTAAATCTAGCATTTCTGCGCCGGTTAACGAAGAAAAGGCTGAACCAACACAACGTCGCCAACGTCGAGATTTACACAAAAAAGTTCGTGTTTATGACGAAGCCACAGACAATCCAATACCGCAAGCAGAAAATATGGCACTTGCTGAAAACATCAATGAGCCTCGCCATGTAGAAGCGCCTGTGATTTCGACAAATGCAGCTGATGTCTCAAATGAACCTGAACGCAGTCGTGATAATGCTCGTCAACGTCGTTTACCACGTCATTTACGTGTAAATAATCAACGCCGTCGTCGTCCACAAGAAAAATCACCTATGCCGTTATTTGCTGCAGTGGCGTCTCCGGAGCTTGCTAGCGGTAAAGTCTGGATCGATATGGCGCAAGTCAATCAACCGAAAGAAAAAGAAAATGCGTTCTTATCTGTTGATGAGCTACTTGAACAACAAAATCAATCAAGTGCAGAAACCGAGAAGAGCCTTACTGTGCCAGCCTTGGATATGATTGTTGAGAAAGCTAAAAATGACGTTCAACCATTAACTGAATTTATTGCTCAGCCGGCAAATGATTCTGTTGAGAAGAAAATTCAGGCATCTTTAGAACGTTTAAATCATAACGTGACGTCAGAACCCACTGCGGCAGTAGCTGAACAGGTTGAGCCGAAAACAGCACATGAAGTGAAATTCATGGCTGAAACCGACCGCACTTATGTGTTCAACGGACGAATTGGAACATTCTCTGCAGTCGCGCATACCAAAGCAGAGGCGACATTAGCCAAAGCCTCGGATACGCCAATCGTTGCTTATCCAATCACTGAATGGACAAAATCGCGTTATTATTTCTACGGAAAAGGCGCGGCAGGTCATCACATGGCCATCAGCCATGTTTATGCGGAGCCAACGAAAGCGGAAGTAAAATAATACTATCGACTGAAAATAAAGCAGTTAAATGATTTCTTTTATTTAACTGCTTGACTTAAATAGCAAGAGTCCGTATTATTCACGTCACTTCAACACACGGAGGAATGGTCGAGCGGTTGAAGGCACCGGTCTTGAAAACCGGCGAGGGTTTACGCCCTCCCTGGGTTCGAATCCCAGTTCCTCCGCCATATTCAGAAGAGGCGCTAAGTTTTTACTTAGCGCTTTTTTGTTACATTAAAATAATGCCTAACAATAGAATCAATGCGTCACCTAAATGCGCCATGGTGTAACAAACCAAGAAAAAAGGCCAAACCTCTGTGTAACAAAGGTTTGACCTTAAGAAGTCATATTCACTAAAGAATTATGATCTAACAGCAATCGCTTCGATTTCTAATCCAACATCTTTCGGCAAACGCGCGACTTCGACACAAGAACGTGCCGGAAAACTTGGATGATGATGTGCCTTGAAAAAGGCTTCATACTCTGCGTTAACTGTTGCAAAATCTTTTAAATCTTTCACAAATACCGTGGTTTTCACAATATCTTTCACGCCTAAACCGGCTTGTTCTAAAATGGCTTTAATATTTTCTAAAGACTGTCTCGCTTGTTGAGCAATATCTGTCGGAATCTCGCCAGTTTGCGGGTTCACCGGAATTTGTCCGGAGGTGAACACCAAATTCCCCAAATCAACGGCTTGAACATAAGGGCCGATGGCTGCCGGTGCTTTATCGGTATGAATTACGTTTGTCATTTTTTACCTCATTTTCTCCTGGTTACGACTTTTCTCACGACAGTTTCTAGAGAAACCAGAAACCATCATCAGAAAAGTGCGGTCAATTTTTATGATGTTTTTACTGATGGTGTGTGCTAAATGTTTAATTCCATGCCCAGATCAATAAAATTTTGGTCCATCTCAAATGCCGGTTTGGCATCTTTGTCTTTGCCTATAATGCGTGCCGGTACGCCGGCGGCGGTGGCATAGTCCGGAACCGGTTGTAGGACCACTGAATTAGCACCGATTTTAGCGTATTTGCCGACTTCGATATTGCCTAAAATCTTCGCGCCGGCACCGATCATCACACCTTCATGAATTTTCGGATGGCGATCGCCACATTCTTTACCGGTTCCGCCAAGCGTAACGCCTTGCAAAATAGACACGTTATTTTCAATCACGGACGTTTCCCCTACCACAATACCGGTGGCATGGTCAAACATAATGCCATGACCGATTTTTGCTGCCGGGTGAATATCCACATCAAACGCCACAGAAATCTGATTTTGCAGGTAAATCGCAAGTGCTTTGCGATTTTGTTGCCATAAATAGTGTGTAATACGATAACTTTGAATGGCATGAAACCCTTTTAAATAAAGCAATGGTGTTGACCAAAGCTCCACTGCCGGATCGCGCTGACGCACCGCTTGAATGTCACAGGCAGCACATTCAATGATGCTTGGTTTTTCCTGATAGGTTTCTTCAATAATCTCACGCAAGGCAATTGCCGGCATAATCGTATTGGCTAATTTGTTCGCTAAAATATAACTTAACGCGCTGCCTAAGTTATGGTGTTTTAAAATGGTGGAATGGAAAAAACTGGCAAGCATAGGTTCATTCTCTACCAACTCTTTCGCTTCCTGACGAATAGATTGCCAAACCGTTGATGACATGAATTATTCCTCTTTACGTTCTCTGCCTAATAAATTTACTGCCGCTTCTTTTGCATTTTTACCACAAAATAGCACTTGATAAATTTGCTCCGTGATAGGCATTTCGATACCGTGCCGTTGCGCAAGCAAATGCGCTTCTTTTGTATTATAAAAGCCCTCCACGACCTGACCGATGTTATCCATTGCCGTTTGAGCAGAAAAGCCCTGCCCCAACATAATACCAAAGCGACGGTTGCGGGATTGATTGTCAGTACAGGTTAAAACAAGATCACCTAACCCCGACATTCCCATAAATGTATTCGGGTTTGCCCCAAGTGCGGTGCCTAAACGGGATATTTCGGCAATGCCACGCGTAATCAGCGCTGTTCTGGCGTTTGCGCCAAATCCCATGCCATCGGAAATGCCTGCACCGATAGCAATCACGTTTTTAATCGCTCCACCCAACTGCACACCAAGCATATCGTTGTTAATATACACACGAAAATGTTTACTGCAATGAATACGCGCCTGAAACTGCAACGCAAATTCTTCGTTATTCGACGCTAAAGTAATTGCTGTAGGAAGCCCTGATGCCAGCTCTTTAGCAAAGGTTGGCCCGGAAAGCACGGCTAACGGATAGTGGTTGCCCAATTTTTCCTTAATCACCTCTTCTAACAAACGACCCGTATCCCGCTCCAAGCCTTTCGTTGCCCAAATGATACGGCTGTCAGGACGTAAGTGCGGTCGAATTTGTGAGAGAATGTCACCAAAACAATGACTTGGAACCGCCAACAATAAATCCCGTGAGGCTTGAATCGCTTTCGCTAAATCGGCTTCCAGAGATAACGTCTCAGGGAAAAGAATATCCGGCAAAAATTCTGCATTTTGTCGCTCAGCATTCAGTTTCTGCATTTTTTGCGGATTGTGCCCCCAAAGGTAAGTGGGATGTCCATTACGTGAAAATGCAATGGCTAATGCCGTACCGAAAGAACCGGCGCCTAACACAGTAATTGAAGAATGGGTCAAAGTCGTATTCATCATTAACTCCTTGAATGGCGAAAAAGACGGTAACGAAAAAAATAAACCCGCTTTATCACTTAATGAAGCGGGTTTTGCAGATTAGTTCACGCTTGGTTGCTCTTCGGATTCTTGCTCTTGTTGTTGACGTTGTAAATACTCAACAAATAATGCATCGAAGTTCACCGGAGAAAGGTTTAATGCTGGGAATGTGCCACGATTAACTAAGTTAGAGACTAATTCGCGCGCATATGGGAATAGCATATTTGGGCATTGCGCTGTTAAACAATGCGCCATTTGCATATCATCTAAACCACTAATCGTGAATACACCGGCTTGTTTAACTTCACAAATAAACGCTACATCACCGGAATCTTCCAATGTGGTTTCAACGGAAAGATTTAAACACACTTCATATAAATCATCGCCTAATTTTACGGTTTCGGTAGATAAATCAAACGACAATTTCGGTTTCCATTCTTGATGGAAAATATGTGGAAGATTTGGCGCTTCAAAAGAAATATCTTTGACATAGATACGTTGAATTTGAAGTACGCCTTGAGGCTCTTGCTCTTCGTTCATCACGTCTTTTTTTTCTTCGGTCATATTGGAGTCCTTATTTATTTTCTAACTAAAGGTAAGCTTGCTGCACGCCAGCCTGCTAGGCCATCTTTTAATGTATATACATGATTAAAGCCTTGTTTTGCCAAAATCTCGGCAGAGGTTGTCGAGGTTACCCCATTTGTACACACTAAAATCACCGGTGTGTCTTTATGTTGTTCAATTTTGCCAATGTTGTGATTTTTAATTTCGGTAGGCAACAGGTTGAGGCTATTGATAATATGTCCATTGGTAAACTCATCAATAGAACGCAAGTCAATAACCACGGCATTTTGATTGTTAATTAAGGCAATTGCTTCAGCGTTATCAATCACCTTTGTTTTACTGGTGGCGGCTTTAATAAAGCTGAAAATCACCATAATAAACACAGCCACCCAAGCAACAACAATGAGTGTATGATTTTTGGCAAACGCCGTTGCCATCGGCATAAATTCTTCCATTTGTTTCTCAATCATTAGGTTTAAAAAGAAAGCTAGAGTATAACTTTACTTTCGCCATTTATCAAAAATTATTGTTTTTATTCCAAGGCAGAACTTGCTCAAATAACAATCATTTATTGATTTAAAATGTGACCTAGATCATAAATCAATCAGAACATCAAATCTCTTACATACTCACTATTACGTAATTCTTATATAATTAAATCGATTTTTGAGTTACGACATCTTGATTTATCTTAAATAAGGTAGGTCTATCAAATATCGCTGAGTATAATTTCTTATACCCCATACAAGTTTTATGTTTTACTTAAAGGAGGCAGTATGTCTGCTATGTTTTTACTTCAGTTCGCCATCGTGTTGCTCTGTATTTTAGTCGGTGCGCGCGTGGGTGGTATCGGTTTGGGTGTCTTTGGCGGCTTGGGGCTGGCTATCTTATCTTTCGGTTTCGGCTTAAAACCGGCGGGTTTGCCAATTGACGTGATGTTTATGATTATGGCAGTAGTTTCTGCGGCAGCAGCAATGCAAGCGTCAGGTGGTTTAGATTACATGATCAAAATTGCGACAAATATTTTACGTCGCAATCCAAAGCATATTACATTTATCGCCCCTGCAGTGACTTGGACCTTTACGCTATTAGCCGGTACGGGCCACGTTGCCTATTCTGTATTACCGGTAATTGCCGAAGTGAGTCGTCAAAATGGCGTCCGTCCTGAACGTCCAATGTCCATGGCGGTTATCGCCTCTCAATTTGCGATTGTTGCCAGTCCGATTGCTGCCGCTGTAGTTGCAGTTGTCGCGTATCTTGAACCGCAAGGCATTCATTTAGGGGATGTGTTAATCGTTACAATTCCTTCTACTATTCTGGGAATTTTCTGCGCTTGTCTATTTGTCAATAAAATGGGTAAAGAATTAAAAGATGATCCGGAATATCAACGTCGTTTACACGATCCAAAATATGCGGAAGCCTTTAATTCAACTGTTGTCGGTAAAGAGCTTGAAATTAGTAAATCCGCCAAAATCTCCGTATCCCTTTTCTTATTTGGTTCGTTACTTGTTGTGTTAATGGGGGCTATGCCTTCTCTTCGTCCGGTATTTGATGGCAAACCAATGGGTATGGCGCATACCATTGAGATCATCATGCTATCTATCGGTGCGTTAATTATCTTAACCTGTAAACCGGATGGCACTGAAATTACTAAAGGTTCTGTATTCCACGCCGGTATGCGTGCGGTAATCGCTATTTTCGGTATTGCATGGTTAGGTGATACCTTAATGCAAGCCCATATGGAAGAAGTTAAAGGTTTAGTAAAAGGTTTAGTCGAAACCGCACCTTGGACATTTGCTTTAGCACTATTCGTCCTTTCTGTGTTAGTCAACAGCCAAGGCGCAACAGTAGCAACGTTATTCCCGCTTGGTATCGCACTTGGTATTCCACCGGCTATCTTGATTGGCGTATTTGTAGCAGTAAACGGTTATTTCTTTATTCCGAACTACGGCCCAATCATTGCTTCAATTGACTTTGACACAACCGGTACAACACGAATCGGTAAATACATTTTTAACCATAGTTTCATGCTACCCGGCTTATTAAGCATGGCATTTTGTTTAGGTTTTGGCTTATTATTTGCCAATATCTTGCTATAACAACATCCCTTAACAACATATAGCGCCTGATATCAGGCGCTATTTTTTTAATAATTCGCACGAAATAACGTCAAAAATGACCGCACTTTATTTCTCATCGCACAATCGGCAAAACGAAACTTTCCTTCCCAACAAGCTAAGGGAGAACCTATGAAAACAATAGCATTAGGTAAAGGGATAATATTATGCCAAAACAAAATACACAAAATGCTCTTTAAAGACGACATTTTATTGTTGACTAGATGATTAGATAAAGATTTGAAGGCGTTATAATGTCTAGTGTAACAAGGTCTATAAACAACCACTACCAATATTCATTGGTCATCAATGTAAAAAAGAGTGTACTACTCGCTCAATCTTTTTATAAAGCACATAAGATATATAGAATGCTCTACATTCTCAAAAACGGGAAACAAACTGTCAA
This sequence comes from Aggregatibacter sp. 2125159857, assembly GCF_017798005.1. NCBI lineage: Bacteria > Pseudomonadati > Pseudomonadota > Gammaproteobacteria > Pasteurellales > Pasteurellaceae > Aggregatibacter > Aggregatibacter sp. 2125159857. The sequence continues at coordinate 369,092 of NZ_CP072548.1, read as the reverse complement.
ACTATTTACTGTTTAGTATTTGCCTGAACAATTACAGTTAAACTAAAACAAGATATTCACGCGAAATTTAAATAGAATTTATAAAAAGATAGAATATTTTGATGGGATATATAACGAGGGTATAATCAATGGCAGGGGCGGAGAGGCTCGAACTCCCAACACCCGGTTTTGGAGACCGGTGCTCTACCAATTGAACTACGCCCCTATTGGTATGTAACTTTAGATAACTGAAATTGGCGGAATGGACGGGACTCGAACCCGCGACCCCCTGCGTGACAGGCAGGTATTCTAACCAGCTGAACTACCACTCCTAATAGGGATTAGCAGTGACCTACTCTCACATGGGAACATCCCACACTACCATCGGCATAACAGCATTTCACTTCTGAGTTCGGTATGGAATCAGGTGGGCCTACTGCATTATGACTGCTAAAAAATTTATTACTTGAATAAACTAACATTTAATTTACTCAAGTAATAAACTTGGCGGTGACCTACTCTCACATGGGAACATCCCACACTACCATCGGCATAACAGCGTTTCACTTCTGAGTTCGGTATGGAATCAGGTGGGTCCACCGCATTATCGCCGCCAAAAATCGGTCGATGATATTCTTCTCTTTCTCTCTTATCTCTTTCTTTTTATTTCTCTGTCTTCTTCAAACTAAAACAAGCTGACTCTCCACTTTCTCTTCTTCGTCTCGTCTCTTAACTGTTACCTTCTACTTCGCTCCATGCTCCAGGTCTCCCCAAAACACTTGAGCGTTGTATGGCTAAGCCTCTCGGGCAATTAGTATGCGTTAGCTCAATGTATCACTACACTTACACACCGCACCTATCTACGTCTTAGTCTTAAACAACCCTTACACACTTGATGTGTGGGAGAACTCATCTCTTGGCAAGTTTCGTGCTTAGATGCTTTCAGCACTTATCTCTTCCGCATGTAGCTACCCGGCAATGCGTCTGGCGACACAACCGGAACACCAGTGATGCGTCCACTCCGGTCCTCTCGTACTAGGAGCAGCCCCAATCAATTCTCCAACGCCCACGGCAGATAGGGACCGAACTGTCTCACGACGTTCTAAACCCAGCTCGCGTACCACTTTAAATGGCGAACAGCCATACCCTTGGGACCTACTTCAGCCCCAGGATGTGATGAGCCGACATCGAGGTGCCAAACACCGCCGTCGATATGAACTCTTGGGCGGTATCAGCCTGTTATCCCCGGAGTACCTTTTATCCGTTGAGCGATGGCCCTTCCATGCAGAACCACCGGATCACTATGACCTACTTTCGTACCTGCTCGACTTGTCTGTCTCGCAGTTAAGCTTGCTTATACCATTGCACTAACCTCACGATGTCCGACCGTGATTAGCAAACCTTCGTGCTCCTCCGTTACGCTTTGGGAGGAGACCGCCCCAGTCAAACTACCCACCAGACACTGTCCGAGACCACGTTTCGCAATCTTCGTTAGAACATCAAACGTTAAAGGGTGGTATTTCAAGGACGACTCCATAATCACTGGCGTGACTACTTCAAAGTCTCCCACCTATCCTACACATCAAAATTCAATGTTCAGTGTCAAGCTATAGTAAAGGTTCACGGGGTCTTTCCGTCTAGCCGCGGGTACACCGCATCTTCACGGCGATTTCAATTTCACTGAGTCTCGGGTGGAGACAGCCTGGCCATCATTATGCCATTCGTGCAGGTCGGAACTTACCCGACAAGGAATTTCGCTACCTTAGGACCGTTATAGTTACGGCCGCCGTTTACTGGGGCTTCGATCAGGAGCTTCTCTTTCGATTACACCATCAATTAACCTTCCAGCACCGGGCAGGCATCACACCCTATACGTCCACTTTCGTGTTTGCAGAGTGCTGTGTTTTTAATAAACAGTTGCAGCCAGCTGGTATCTTCGACCGGTTCAACCTTCGCCCGCAAGGGACTACAATCTACGCCGGCGCACCTTCTCCCGAAGTTACGGTGCTATTTTGCCTAGTTCCTTCACCCGAGTTCTCTCAAGCGCCTGAGTATTCTCTACCTGACCACCTGTGTCGGTTTTCAGTACGGTTTAGTAAAGCCTTTCGCTTAGTGGCTTTTCCTGGAAGTGTGGTATCAGTTACTTCAGCTCCGTAGAGCCTCGTCATCATCTCTCAGTGTTAAGGAAGTCCGGATTTGCCTAAACTTCCCACCTACCAACTTAAACGTACATATCCAACAGTACGCTAACCTAACCTGCTCCGTCCCCACATCGCAGCTTTACCAAGTACGGGAATATTAACCCGTTTCCCATCGACTACGCTTTTCAGCCTCGCCTTAGGGGCCGACTCACCCTGCCCCGATTAACGTTGGACAGGAACCCTTGGTCTTCCGGCGAACGGGTTTTTCACCCGTTTTATCGTTACTTATGTCAGCATTCGCACTTGTGATACGTCCAACAGCCCTCTCGAACCATCTTCATCCGCTTACACAACGCTCCCCTACCCAACAGACTTTCGTCTGATGCCGCAGCTTCGGTGCTATATTTGAGCCCCGTTACATCTTCCGCGCAGGCCGACTCGACTAGTGAGCTATTACGCTTTCTTTAAATGATGGCTGCTTCTAAGCCAACATCCTAGCTGTCTAAGCCTTCCCACTTCGTTTCCCACTTAATATAGACTTTGGGACCTTAGCTGGCGGTCTGGGTTGTTTCCCTCTCCACGACGGACGTTAGCACCCGCCGTGTGTCTCCTGAGTATCACTCTTCGGTATTCGTAGTTTGCATCGGGTTGGTAATCCGGGATGGACCCCTAGCCGAAACAGTGCTCTACCCCCGAAGGTGTCCGCTCAAGGCTCTACCTAAATAGATTTCGGGGAGAACCAGCTATCTCCCGGTTTGATTGGCCTTTCACCCCCAGCCACAAGTCATCCGCTAATTTTTCAACATTAGTCGGTTCGGTCCTCCAGTTAGTGTTACCCAACCTTCAACCTGCCCATGGCTAGATCACCGGGTTTCGGGTCTATACCTTGCAACTCAACGCCCAGTTAAGACTCGGTTTCCCTTCGGCTCCCCTATTCGGTTAACCTCGCTACAAAATATAAGTCGCTGACCCATTATACAAAAGGTACGCAGTCACCCTTGCGGGCTCCCACTGCTTGTACGTACAAGGTTTCAGGTTCTATTTCACTCCCCTCACCGGGGTTCTTTTCGCCTTTCCTTCACAGTACTGGTTCACTATCGGTCAATCAGGAGTATTTAGCCTTGGAGGATGGTCCCCCCATCTTCAAACAGGATATCACGTGTCCCGCCCTACTTCTCGTTAGCTTAGTACCACGACCTGGACTTCGAGTACGGGGCTATCACCCTGTGTCGCCAAGCTTCCCAGCTTGTTCCTCTGTCTCTATCGCTATCACTAACAGGCTCTTTCGCTTTCGCTCGCCGCTACTCACAAAATCTCGGTTGATTTCTTTTCCTCGGGGTACTTAGATGTTTCAGTTCTCCCGGTTCGCCTCACTTACCTATGAATTCAGTAAGTGATAGTAGATTCTTCATCTACTGGGTTTCCCCATTCGGACATCTTGGATTAAACGCCTCTTATCGACTCATCCAAGCTTTTCGCAGATTAGCACGTCCTTCTTCGCCTCTGATTGCCAAGGCATCCACCTTGTACGCTTTGTCACTTAGCCATACAACCTCAAGTATTCTTAGGATGAACAATCTGATGAAGATAAAATGGAATTTAAAGTTAAAATTCACTTTACATCATAGATTGATGCTAAAAACACGTTAGGTTTGTCAGCCGTAACAGTTAATTTATTCAGAATCATTGCCTTTTATCAATGACCCTTACTCAGACTTTCTTGAAAGTCTCGTTTTCAGCTTGTTTCTAGTTTGTTAAAGAACAGTTTATAAAGAAAGTTATCTCTTTATATCATCATAGTTAAATCAACTTTATCGTTCACTTATGATTTATCGTAATAAACTTAACTATGATGATATTGGTGGAGATAAGCGGGATCGAACCGCTGACCTCCTGCGTGCAAGGCAGGCGCTCTCCCAGCTGAGCTATATCCCCAATCACATCCTTTGGTTTTCACTCATACACAGTGTGTTTGATATTTTCGTTGTCAACGTTAATTTACTAACATAATTTATCAAATCACCGGTCTAAGTGGTGGGTCTGAGTGGACTTGAACCACCGACCTCACCCTTATCAGGGGTGCGCTCTAACCACCTGAGCTACAGACCCAATAGGATTTATTTTCGATACGTTTATTCTTCTTTTGTTTACAATCATCAGCCAAACTGTGTGGACACTTAAAGTCAATTCTATCTTTGGTAAGGAGGTGATCCAACCGCAGGTTCCCCTACGGTTACCTTGTTACGACTTCACCCCAGTCATGAATCATACCGTGGTAAACGCCCTCCCGAAGGTTAAGCTATCTACTTCTGGTACAACCCACTCCCATGGTGTGACGGGCGGTGTGTACAAGGCCCGGGAACGTATTCACCGCGACATTCTGATTCGCGATTACTAGCGATTCCGACTTCATGGAGTCGAGTTGCAGACTCCAATCCGGACTTAGACGTACTTTCTGAGATTCACTCCACCTCGCGGCTTCGTCACCCTCTGTATACGCCATTGTAGCACGTGTGTAGCCCTACTCGTAAGGGCCATGATGACTTGACGTCATCCCCACCTTCCTCCGGTTTATCACCGGCAGTCTCCTTTGAGTTCCCGACCGAATCGCTGGCAACAAAGGATAAGGGTTGCGCTCGTTGCGGGACTTAACCCAACATTTCACAACACGAGCTGACGACAGCCATGCAGCACCTGTCTCATGGTTCCCGAAGGCACTCCCGTATCTCTACAAGATTCCATGGATGTCAAGAGTAGGTAAGGTTCTTCGCGTTGCATCGAATTAAACCACATGCTCCACCGCTTGTGCGGGCCCCCGTCAATTCATTTGAGTTTTAACCTTGCGGCCGTACTCCCCAGGCGGTCGATTTATCACGTTAGCTACGGGCACCAAGCTTAAAGCTCAATCCCCAAATCGACAGCGTTTACAGCGTGGACTACCAGGGTATCTAATCCTGTTTGCTCCCCACGCTTTCGCACATGAGCGTCAGTACATTCCCAAGGGGCTGCCTTCGCCTTCGGTATTCCTCCACATCTCTACGCATTTCACCGCTACACGTGGAATTCTACCCCTCCCTAAAGTACTCTAGCTACCCAGTCTGAAATGCAATTCCCAGGTTAAGCCCGGGGATTTCACACCTCACTTAAATAGCCGCCTGCGTGCCCTTTACGCCCAGTTATTCCGATTAACGCTCGCACCCTCCGTATTACCGCGGCTGCTGGCACGGAGTTAGCCGGTGCTTCTTCTGTGATTAACGTCAATTTGTTGCGCTATTAACACAACAACCTTCCTCGTCACCGAAAGAACTTTACAACCCGAAGGCCTTCTTCATTCACGCGGCATGGCTGCGTCAGGGTTGCCCCCATTGCGCAATATTCCCCACTGCTGCCTCCCGTAGGAGTCCGGGCCGTGTCTCAGTCCCGGTGTGGCTGGTCATCCTCTCAGACCAGCTAGAGATCGTCGGCTTGGTAGGCCTTTACCCCACCAACTACCTAATCCCACTTGGGCTCATCTCATGGCATGTGGCCTTGCGGTCCCACACTTTCATCTCTCGATTCTACGCGGTATTAGCGACAGTTTCCCGTCGTTATCCCCCTCCATAAGCCAGATTCCCAAGCATTACTCACCCGTCCGCCACTCGTCAGCAAGAAAGCAAGCTTTCTCCTGTTACCGTTCGACTTGCATGTGTTAAGCCTGCCGCCAGCGTTCAATCTGAGCCATGATCAAACTCTTCAATTCAAAAAGTTTAATCGCTCAATACTGCTGACTTAATTAATCATCTATATAAATAAACGAATCTTCGTAGCACTATTCAGTTCAATTTTAAAATTCTTTAATGATAAAAACGAATCTTCAAGTGCCCACACAGTTTGTCTGATTGATTGTTAAAGAACATTTGCACTAAGCAAGGTTGATAATTTTAACTTCTCATTATTTTATCGTCAAGAAAAATTTTCAAGAATTTTTCTTTTTGTTTGCTACCCTTGCGGTGCGGAGGCGTATTATAGAGATTCGATCTTGAGGATCAAGTGTTTTTTTTCAAAAAAATGTTTGATAGGTTAGAAAAAATACAATTTGCTTATTTGATCTGCAAAAACGCCTCAGAAAATGACCGCACTTTCTGCCAATCTGTATATTCGATTTCTTTTGTCGGATCTGTTTCTCCGCCAGTGATGCGCATAATCAATTGGATCATAATGCGATCGAAAAACTTATAGCGCGGATAAAGCAGCGCGCCGGCAAACACTGCCGATATCGTCGGCTTCCATGTCATCCGTTGCAAAAATTTACGCACATATACGTTCGTTTCCGGTGTGGATTTTTCAGGTTTTCGCGCCGTTAAATTGACGCCGAAAAATGCCGTCGTCTTCTGATTTAAAAGTGCGGTGTGTTTTTCTAACATTTTATACAGCTGTTTATTAAAATGCCCGTAGCGGATCGAGGCGCCAATCATAATACGATCATAGGCTTGAAGATCGAATTCATCATGAATTGACTTAACCTCCACGTTTTCTTTAATCACATTTGCAATAAAACTGGCTATTTTTTGGGTTTGTCCATCATGTGTGGAATAGAGAATGAGCGTTTTCATTAAGATTTCCAAAATGTCGGTGTAAATAGAACTAAAAGTGAGAAGATTTCTAAACGTCCGCACACCATCGCTAACGTGAGAACCCATTTGGCACTGTCGGGAATATCAACAAAATTACTGCTGACCGACCCTAGTGCCGGTCCAAGATTATTTAAGCAAGCAATGACGGCATTGAATGCGTCAAACGTCTCAACGCCACAGCTAATCACGCCTAGTAAACAAATGACAAAGACCAATAAATAGGCAGAAAAAAACGCCCAAATACTTTGAATCACCCTTTCATCCAATACGCGTTTACCCAATTTTATCGGATAGACTAAATTCGGATGAATTAAGCGATTAAGCTCTCGTTTACCTTGTAAATAAAGCACAAGTACGCGCACGACTTTCAATCCGCCACCAGTCGATCCTGCACAACCGCCGATAAAAGAGGCGAATAATAATAAGATCGGAAGAAATAATGGCCACTGATCGAAACTTGAGGTGGTATAACCTGCGGTTGTCGAAATGGAAACCGATTGGAATGCCGATTGTTCAAGATTTTGTAGCCAATCATCATTAAAACGATGATGCCCAAGCAACATCACAAAACATACCGCAATAAGCACCAATTGAATAAAAATAAAAAAGCGAAATTCCGGATCACGAAAATAGCTCGACAGGATATTGCCTTTGCCGATTTGAGAAAATGCATTGAAATGCAAGGCGTAGTTGCAACCTGAAATCAGCAAAAATGCAATCGTAATTACGTTGACGGCGGAACTATTAAAATAAGCCATACTGCTATCATGCGTAGAAAAGCCACCAATAGAAACAGTTGAGAAACTGTGGCTAATTGCATCAAATGGCGACATTCCGGCTAGCCAATAAGCCATTGCGCACAGTGTCGTTAATGAAGCATAAATGAACCATAATGTTTTCGCTGTTTCGGTAATTCTCGGGCGCATTTTATTTTCTTTGACCGGCCCGGAAATTTCCGCACGATATAGCGACATTCCCCCGATGCCGAGTAACGGAATAATGGCGACAGCCAGCACAATAATTCCCATGCCACCTAACCATTGCAAAAACTGACGATAAAATAAAATAGCTTTAGGCAGCTTGTCTAAGCCAATAATATTGGTTGCGCCTGTCGTGGTTAATCCGGAAAAAGATTCAAAAAATGCAGAGGCAATCGTCAAATCGGGATCTTCAAATAAAATAAATGGAATCGCCCCCAAACTTCCCATTACCACCCAAAAGGCCACAACAATTAAAAACCCCTCACGTGATCGCAGTTCTTCTTTGTGATGATGGCACGCCCACCACAAAATAGCGCCGGCGATAGCGCTAATCACAAAAGATTGAATAAAGGCTTTACCGCCACCGTCTCCGTAAAGCAGGGCGACAAATGCCGGCAATAACATTGTGCCTGAAAAGCACATCACAAGAATGCCGACAATCCGTAAAATAGATAGAAAATGCACAAAAAACTCTCTTACTCACTCTGTTCCAAAGATAATCTACCGGCAGATTTTTCGGTCAATTCCCGTTCAAATGCCTGCAATTTATCTAAGCGAACCCCTAACATCACTGTAACTTCAGCCTGAAAATCTTGCTCGATAACCGCCACATCATATTTTTCGCACAATGCTTGTAGCCACTGAATTTGGCTGTAATCACACCGCACTTGATAGCGCAAATAGTCCACTTTGGTCGTGACGTCCAACCGCTTTAACGCTTGTTGAACACCGCCGCCATAAGCCCGAACCAAGCCGCCGGTCCCCAGCAAAATGCCACCATAATACCGAACCGTTACTGCGCAAATTTCACCTAATCCGCTTCCTTGTAAAGCCGCCAACATCGGTTTTCCTGCCGTTCCCGCCGGTTCGCCGTCATCCGAAAAACCAAGCTGTTGTGAATCATTGGGCTTGCCCGCCACCGTTGCCCAACACCAATGCCGGGCATTCGGGTGCAATACCTTAATTTCATGCCAGAAGGCTTTCGCCTCAGCCAAACCTTCCGTGTGGCGCAAATAGGTAATAAAACGGCTTTTTTTAATTTCTTCGGTAAAATCCACCGCACTTTTAGGAATGCTATATTCAATCATACCATTAAGGAATTTTGCTGATTTTATACTGTGTTTTATTGTATTATAACCTGCAATTTTTCATAACAAATAGCCAAAATGAAGAACATCACAATCACCCAAACACTGGATACTATCGGGCTGCGATGCCCTGAGCCGGTCATGTTAATCCGCAAGCATATTCGCCATTTAGAAAACGGTGATGTGCTTTTAATGTTAGCCGATGATCCGGCCACAACGCGAGACATCCCCAGTTTTTGCCAATTTATGGAGCACACCCTGTTGCATAGCGAAACCGAACAACTTCCCTATCGCTACTGGGTAAAAAAAGGAAAATGATAATAACAAAAAGTGCGGTGAATTTTAAAAGCATTTCTAAAATCCACCGCACTTTCACTTATTTGCCATCACAATCATACTCGACATCTACGATATAATATCATCATGAAAAACTTATTAACCACCCCTCATCCCACCCAAAACGATTACATTAACGCCATCGTCAAATTGGGCTCACGTGTTTACGAAGCGGCACAGGTAACACCATTACAAAAAATGAATAAGTTATCTGAGCGCCTGCATAATGCGATTTGGATCAAACGTGAAGATCGCCAGCCGGTTAACAGCTTCAAGCTGCGTGGTGCGTATGCCATGATTTCCAGTCTATCGGCAGAACAAAAAGCCGCAGGTGTGATTGCCGCCTCTGCCGGCAACCATGCACAAGGCGTGGCGTTATCAGCAAAACAGCTTGGCTTAAAAGCCCTTATCGTGATGCCACAAAACACCCCAAGTATTAAAGTGGATGCGGTGCGTGGTTTCGGCGGCGAAGTGTTATTACACGGTGCCAATTTCGATGAAGCCAAGGCTAAGGCTATTGCGCTTTCCAAAGAAAAAAACATGACGTTTATTCCGCCTTTCGACCATCCGTTAGTCATTGCCGGGCAAGGCACCTTAGCAATGGAAATGTTGCAGCAAGTGTCCGATTTGGATTATGTTTTCGTCCAAGTTGGGGGCGGTGGTTTAGCCGCCGGTGTGGCAATTTTACTCAAACAATTTATGCCGGAAATTAAGGTTATCGGTGTGGAATCCAAAGATTCTGCCTGCTTAAAAGCCGCCTTAGATAACGGCAAACCGACGGATTTAGCACACGTTGGCTTATTCGCCGACGGCGTAGCGGTAAAACGTATCGGTGATGAAACCTTCCGCCTATGCCAACAATACCTCGACGACATGGTACTGGTGGACAGCGACGAAGTCTGTGCCGCGATGAAAGATTTATTTGAAAACGTGCGCGCCGTCTCTGAACCCTCAGGCGCCTTAGGCTTAGCCGGTCTGAAAAAATACGTCAAACAGCACAATATTCAGGGCAAAAATATGGCGGCGATTTTATCCGGCGCCAACTTGAATTTCCATACGCTCCGATATGTATCCGAACGTTGCGAAATCGGTGAAAATCGCGAAGCTTTACTTGCCGTGACGATGCCGGAACAGCCGGGCAGCTTCTTAAAATTCGTCCATACGCTTGGTGCGCGTGCAGTGACCGAATTTAGCTACCGCTACGCAAATGACCAAAAAGCCTGTATTTTCGCCGGGGTTCGCACCGCGAATGAGGCCGAAAAAACAGAAATTATCGCAGAGTTAACACAAAACGGCTTCGATGTAGAAGATATGTCCGATGATGACATCGCCAAAACCCATGTGCGTTATTTAATGGGCGGACGGGTTGCCGATCACAGCGAACGCCTTTATACCTTCAAATTCCCTGAGCAAAAAGGCGCATTATTAAAATTCCTTGAAACGCTGGGTGGTCGCTGGAACATTTCTCTTTTTCACTACCGCGCTCACGGTGCCGACTACGGCAATATCCTCGCCGGATTCCAATTGGAACAACGCGATACCGGCGAATTTGAACACGCTTTGAAAACCTTAGGTTATGTCTATCAAGATGTTACCGACAGTAAATCCTACCGCTATTTCTTGCGTTAAAAATACAACGAAAAATGACCGCACTTCATGCTCTCCTCATCGTCCTATCCAAATGGGGAGAGCCTGTGCAGTCGAAACCTCGCAACGTACTTAGACAGATATTCTATGGTTAAAATTAAACACTCCGTTTCTACCCGCATAGCCAACTATCTCATTGTGATTATTATCTTTGTTGGTGTTATTGCCTCTTTAAGCTTCACGTTAATGGCGGGCAATAGATCGTATGCCGAAGCCATTAATGTCTCCGGCTCATTGCGTATGCAAAGTTATCGCCTATTGTACGACATGGAACATCAACCGGAATTAGTGGAAAAAGGCTTGCAGCAATACCGTGAAAGTCTGTATTCACAATCGCTACAGAATATCCACCACCAGTTTTTTGTGTCTGAAGACGTGAAATCCTCTTACGACAATCTCATTATGCGTTGGGAGAAAATGGAGTCATTCGCGCGACAAAAGAATTTCATTGAATATCAACGTGATATTGCCGACTATGTGGCGCAAGTGGATCAATTTGTCTCTGCATTGCAATATTCCGCCGAACAGCGTTGGATTTTGGCAGTATGGGTAATTGCTTTGTCATTATTGTTGATTTTTGTGATGGTTTCGTATGTGAATTGGTACACCCGTAAGGCAGTTGTGCGCCCATTGGAACAGCTGACACAAGCCAGTATCCAAGTGCAAATGGGGCAATTTAAACATATTCCATTAGATGTAGATAAAGAAGATGAAATCGGCAATTTAGCGCGCACATTCACCAAGATGTCCTCTGAATTGGGTAAGTTATATTCCAGTCTTGAAGCAACGGTAAATGAAAAAACACAAAAGTTGCAACAAACCAACCGCTCTTTAACTACGCTATACCACTGTTCACAACTGGTTACCACCAACAATATTGACGGCAAGATTTTGCAAACGGTGATGCAAAATATTATGAGCAGCGAACACTTGCGTTATTTAGAACTAAAAGTGTTGGATGCGGAACATTGGAATATTTGCTTGGGAACCAAACAACCGTTAATCGAATGTCAGCAAACAGATGTGAGTATGGAAGGGGAAACTTTGGCAATTCTGCATTGGCAAGCGGGGTTGCCTTGTCCGGATTTGCGCACCATGAATAACTTGGCGCAAATGCTTAGCCGTTCGCTCTACTTCCACAAAACCCAACGTCAGCAAGAGCAACTATTGTTGATGGAAGAGCGTTCTATTATCGCCCGTGAGCTACATGACTCTTTGGCGCAGGTGTTGGCTTTTTTACAAATTCAATTAACCCTGTTAAAACACAATTTGCACAAAGACGAACCGGATTCCAAAAAGAAAAGCTTGTCGATTATTCAGCAATTTGAACAAGCCCTGAGCGATGGTTACAGTCAATTACGCGAACTGTTGGCAACCTTCCGTTTAACCATTCAGGAAGCAAATTTAAAACTGGCATTGGAGCAAGTCATTGATTCTTTACGCAATCAAACCGACATGCAAATGAGCGTGGATTGTACGTTACCATCGCAAAGTTTTAATGCGCCGCAGTTAGTGAATGCCTTGCAAATTGTGCGTGAAGCGGTATTAAATGCCATTAAACATTCACAAGGCACGTTAATTGAAGTGATTGCGCACACAAACGAAGATGGCGAATACGAACTCATTGTACGCGACAACGGTGTGGGCATTCCTAGTTTGGAAGAACCTGACGGGCATTACGGCTTAAACATCATGCAAGAACGCAGCACACAACTCAATGCCAAATTAACAATTTCTCGTCGAGCAAGTGGCGGCACGGAAGTGAAAGTCACACTGGCTCACGCCTTATCTTAAAAGGACGAATACATGCAAAATTTACAACCTTTTCATACCTTTTCTCTTCCTGCAAAAGCTAAAAAAATCATCGAGATTCACTCGATTCCGGCATTGCAACAGGCTTGGCAAGACTGCTTGGCAGAACAGTTGCCGGTGCTTTTTTTAGGACAAGGCAGCAATGTGCTTTTTGTAGAGGATTTTGATGGCGCTGTCTTGCTAAATCGCCTACTTGGCATTGAACATCGGGAAGATGCGGATTTTCATTATTTACATGTTAATGGTGGCGAAGTCTGGCATGACTTGGTGAGATGGAGCATCGAGCAGGGGTATTATGGCTTGGAAAATCTGGCGCTCATTCCCGGCTGTGCAGGATCGGCGCCGATTCAAAATATCGGCGCTTATGGCGTGGAATTTAAAGATGTATGTGATTATGTGGAGGTGATGAATCTTCACTCCGGCGAATTGTTCCGCCTCACCAATGCCGAATGCGAATTCGGTTATCGGGAAAGCATCTTTAAGCATCAATATGCGCAAGGTTATGTGATAACTGCCGTTGGCTTAAAATTGGCGAAGGCGTGGAAACCGGTGTTGAAATACGGCAATTTAGCTAATCTGGATAAAAGTGCGGTCACTTCTGCGGATGTTTTTGCCGAAATTTGTGCCGTGCGTCAAAGTAAATTGCCGGATCCGAACGTGTTTGGCAACGCAGGCAGTTTCTTCAAGAACCCCGTGGTTTCAGCTCAACAATTTGAGCGATTACAACAAAACTATGCGACGATCCCACATTTTCCTCAAGCGGACGGCAGCATAAAATTAGCCACAGGTTGGCTTATCGATCAATGCGGCTTGAAAGGCTTCCAAATCGGCGGCGCCGCAGTGCATCAGCAACAAGCGTTAGTATTGATTAATCAAGGCAATGCTACGGCATCTGATGTCGTGGAACTTGCCCATCATATTTATCAGCTTGTGGCGCTACGTTTTGATATTCACTTGCAACCGGAAGTCCGCTTTATCGGCAAGCAGGGCGAAATCGATAGTCAACAAGCCATTCGTTAGTTTTTTAACCGATGACCGAAGGAAATTTTATGGATTTTAAAACAATATTAGAGACACTACCCTCTATTGATCATCTTTCCGGATTAACTATCTTGGATAACGGCACGGTGATTCATCACATTCCTGCCGTAGCCGGCAAATTAGGTTCACTGCGCGTGTACAATGCCTTAGCGCAAAAATTTAACGGAAAATTAGACCGCACTTCAGCACAAAAAGGCTTACAACTTTTCGCCGAACATACGCAAGATGCGCGCGAAAATGTCGGGAAACATCCCAATATTGATTTGTTGTTGCGCGTAATTGAACAAGACTTGTGTTATCAAATTGAGGCAAATTAATGGAACAGCAAAAACCTTTTCCTATTCCGGTCAATTATTTCAGTATCGTTTTAGGTTTAGCCGCATTAGGCTTAGCTTGGCGTTATGGTGCTCACACTGTGGCACTGCCGGCATGGGTCGGTGAAACCTTGCTTGGTTTAGCCACGATAATTTGGTTGATTTTTATCACCGCGTATGGCGTGAAATGGTGGCGTTTTCCACATCAGGCTAAAGAAGAATTACATCACGTCATTCAGTGTTGTTTTATCAGCTTGATTCCGATTACCACCATGTTAATTGGTTTAGCGGCGTTGCCGTATGAAATCGCTTTGTCTGTTGGGTTAATTACATTGGGCATCATCGGGCAGTTAGCTTTTGCTGCTTACCGTGCAGCAGGATTGTGGCGCGGCATTCATAAAGCGGAAGCCGCCACACCGATTATGTACTTACCAACGGTGGCAACCAATTTTGTCAGTGGCACAGCATTAGGCTATTTAGGTTACAACGAAGTTGGTATGCTCTTTTTCGGTGCCGGTGTATTTTCATGGCTCAGTCTAGAACCGGCAATTTTGCAACGATTACGCAATTTAGAGCCGCTCGCACCTGCCGTTCGTCCGGTTATTGGCATTCAGCTTGCGCCGGCATTCGTGGGTTGTTCTACTTATTTGGCGTTAAATGGTGGCGAAATCGATTTATTGGTGAAGCTACTTATCGGTTACGGTGTGTTGCAATTATTGTTCTTAATTCGTTTACTGCCTTGGATTTTCCAAAATGGTTTCACCGTTTCATTTTGGGCATTCTCGTTTGGACTGGCATCCATGGCAAACGTGGGATTGCATTTATACCAAGGTACGGCAGATATGCTGCTTAGCGTGCTCGGTTTATCCCTGTTCTGGTTTGCCTCCATCATGATTGGATTGTTGATACTAGGCACGCTTTACCTCATGATGCGCAGACGTTTCTTTGCCGCTTAAACGCTCTCTCAAACAAAAAAATGCCCTGATCATGTCAGGGCATTCTCATCATTAGTAAAGGCTAAACGCCTGCAAATAAGGCAATTTGCCTTTTTTCATCATATTCTCTATACCGGTTTTATGATCATGGCTAAACCCACGTAGTTCAAAGGTGACGCCAACTCCGTGATCATAGAAAATGTCATCATTTTTTTGATTCTGACGACTGGTAACATAACGTCTTGCGCCGACACCAACACTCCAACAACAGGTGTTATACTGCACGCCGAGGTATTGCTCCACCGGGTTTTTAAGGGCTAAATCTTGATAATAACGGCCTGCAATCGCCCAATGATCACTTAATTCCCAACCGACTTGAACGCCAAGTTGCTTAATATCTTGATTATAGCGATTCGCTTCTGCCGTTAAATTTTGGTTAATATATTCTTTACTGGCATAGCGATAATTTAACTGCACCACGTTATTTTTTGTCGGGTTATATTCTATTCCGGTGTTCGCCAGAGAAACCTGCCCCAGCTGAGGATCGTATTGATAACCTCCCCGCCAACGCATCAGATCATTGATTTTCCAGTTCGCTTCAATCGCCCATGAAGAAGACGATCCTTCGGTTCGGTTATCACGGTTCTCATCAATTCGTGACGGTTCAAGGTAATAAGTTTGCCCAACGGCGATATTAAACCGCTCCTCTTTATTTTCATCAAAGAATCGACTGGTTCCCCCTAGCGTCACTTGATTGGCTGACGCAATTCTATCCAAGCCGCTATAACGACGTGAATTAAACAGCGAAAAATAATCTTGTTGTAATAGCGAAGAATCGTAACCGAATCCTAAATACTGTGAATTCAGTTTAGAACCGATATTGCTTTGATCTTTATAAGGGCGGAACAAATACTGCGCACGCGGCTCAAGGGTTTGTGTATAGCCCGAAATAAAGGTTTGGTTAGAGGCTAAAACACTCTGCAAGTCAATTTTTAATTGTGGCAAGATACGATTGACGCTCGATTCAATGTCCTCTGCCTTATCTGACCGCCCTTTCTTTTGCTGATACTGGGTGGCATAAAGCTTCGCTTCCAAATTCATACTGCCATAGCGATTTGACAAGGTGGTATTGACACTCGGTTCACCATGGAAACGCCACGCCGTCGGCATTTGCGCACTATCATTGTCAAAACGGACTGCTTGAGAAAAAAGTTTAAAATCCACTTTATTACCGAATAATCCATTTTGATAATAATTAAAGTCGATTTGAGGCAAAGCGCGATAAGGGCCAATAACCACTTCATCAAAAATTTGGAATTGCTTAACGAACATCGCAATATTGTAATTGGGTTGATAATACGCAATTCGCCCGGTTTGATCCGCATACCCATCAGTGCTGCTGCCATAAGCAGAGTCAAAGTCGTTAAAATAACGCTTATCACTCACCTTGGTGTAATTCAAATCCAAACGCCAATCTCGTGCAAAAGCCGCATTATGCTTCCAATAGAATAAATGACGCTTACGATTTTCGCTGTCATAATCTTTTAATCGATCATCGCCCAAATATTCACCGGCAACTTGTCCCTCGCCCAACGTCGTTAAATAGCGGAATTCACTGTTCAACTGCCAACCACGATGAGACATATATTTCGGCGTTAACGTGGCATCTAAATTCGGGGCAATATTCCAATACACCGGCTGAGCATAAAAATAGCCATCCCGACTGCCATGTCCCAAGGTTGGAATCAATAACCCGGAACGACGGCGGTCGCCTATCGGCAACTGCAAATACGGCGTGTAGAACACCGGCACGCCCTGTACTTTAAAACGGGCATGCCACATTTCTGCATACTCTTCTTTAACGTGTTGACGCATTTCATCGGCATAAATCGACCAAGAATGATCATCTTGCAAACAAGAGGTGAATATCGCATTTTTCATCACACGATAGTCATCGCGCAATTCCACGCTTTCTGCCGACCCACGGCCTTGGCGATCCACTAATTGATAATGTGCATTGCGAACATCCGTATCTTTGGTATTTAAATGAATTTTGGCATCATCGCCCAGCAAATTGATTTGGTTGTCTCGATAATCAAATCCGCCACGGGCAAACGCGTAACGCTGCACATTATCACCGCTTCCCTGTTGTTGCACCTCAACTTCCGCCGATTGTAAATGACGATTGCCTTGTTTAACATCCACACGGCCTTTATAAATCCCACTGCGAGGCTGCGTTATCTCCGCCTGATCCGCCTCAATATACACCGGCAAATCGTTCGGATTTCCGCTCACCACTTCACCGGTAAAATGCGGCACACCGTATAAGCACTGCTTCGCTAAATCAGCCGTGCTTTCGGCGCTATAAAGTGCGGTCAAAATTGACAACGAAATTAACGTGTAGGTATTTTTATTCATCATAAGATTAGACAACCATTTTCCCAATCAAAGGTGGCGAGATTATACTGTAAAATAGGTTAAATCGCATGAGTTAATCAGCGTTATTTATGCGTCCTATTTGCAACAACACTGATTCCAATGATCATTCACCAAGCCCATCGATTGCATAAAAGCATAACACGTGGTCGGGCCGACAAACACAAAACCGCGCCTTTTTAACGCCTTGGATAACGCCACGGAAACAGCCGTCTGGGCAGGCACCATGGCTAAATCGGGCACATCATTCACCTGCGGTTGGCCATCCACAAAAGACCAAATAAAACGACTAAAATTTTCACCGCACTTTTCCATCGCCAAATACGCCTTGGCATTTTTCACAATCGCCTCCAATTTTGCCCGATGACGAATCAAACCGGCATTTTGCATACACTGATTTATGTCTTCATCTGTCATCTGCGCAATTTTTTGCGGATCAAAATGGTAAAACGCCTGCCGATAATTTTCCCGCTTTTGTAACACCGTAATCCACGACAACCCCGCCTGCTGTCCTTCTAAACAGAGTTTCTCAAATAATTTCTGACTATCAAATTGCGGCTTCCCCCACTCGTGATCATGATAATCCCGATACAATGGCGAACCCTCCGCCCACGCACAACGTGCCATTTTCTTTTCCTTTTAATATCACCGATTAACTTTTTAGGAATAATAAAATTTGGGTCATTAGCTAAATAAAATACCTAAATATTCACTTTATTTTCATTCTATAAAATCAAATAAAAACAGCATCTCAATCAATAGACTAAGATGCTGTTTGGGGAGTACCGTTACTCTTTTGGTAAACGTATAACGGAAAGTAGCAACCCGCCCCAGATGATGATGAGCGCGATCGCCATCATGATAATTGCATTAGTTGTCATGATTTTCTCCTTGTTTTTGTGTCAAGTGCTTCCACGGCAAACGGGAAAGTAAAAAACTGATAATGACTAAGCCGGCAGCCATGCCCCAGCCGAAGGTGTTGACAAACCATTGTGGGTAACCTTCGTAGCCGTTTGCCAATACTTTAGAGGCTTCTTTGTAAAGCATGAAGGCTAAAACGCCGGTAGTAACGACAATACAAGCTTTCCAGATTGCACCAACGTTGAAAGAGCTGGTTTCGTTCAGGTGTTCACCAAGTTCTTTTAATCGGCCGGTCACGATAATGGAAAGCAAAGAGAAGAACGCCACAGCAACGATACCAAACATGTTGACGAAGTTGTCCATAGTATCAAGCATCGGTAAGCCGGCTGCCGTACCAAACAATAAGGTGGATGCAAGCATCATTGGTAAACCAACTAAAAATGTGGCGTGCACGCGGCGTAAGCGTAATTTATCTTGTACCGCCGCAATAATAACTTCTAATACGGAAATAAAAGAAGTTAAACCGGCAAACACTAAGGAACCAAAAAATAATACGCCAAGTAACTGTCCTAGCGGTGCTTGATTAATAATCGTTGGGAACGCAAAGAATGCCAAACCAATTCCGCCCTTAGCCACGTCGCTGACTTCTTGTCCGTTTGCCATAGCAATGAAACCTAACGCCGAGAATACGCCGATACCTGCCAATACTTCAAAGCTACTATTAGCAAAGCCAACCACTAAACCTGCGCCGGTTAAATCCGATTCTTTTTTCAAGTAAGAGGCATACGTCAGCATGATACCGAAGCAAATGGAAAGCGAGAAAAAGATTTGTCCATAGGCGGCAATCCAAACACTTGGATCGGTTAATTTGTCCCAGTTTGGTGAGAATAACGCATCAAGACCTTTTGCTGCACCCGGTAGAAATAAAGAATAAACCACCAAAGCAATAAACATAATCACCAAAATCGGCATAAAGATGACGGAAGAACGTGCAACACCTTTTTGTACGCCAAAAGAGAGAATTAATAACGTGATGATCCAGACAGCAAGCAATGGGCCGACAACTGTACCAACAAAATCAAAACTTAAAGCAACCTCACTAGCCATTTTGATGTGTTCATGTAAGAAGAAATCGACCGGGTTACTCCCCCATGCAGAGCTGAAAGAATAATAAGTATAACTTGCCGCCCAACCGAGAATAACCGCATAGTAAAGACCGATAATGACATTGATCATCACTTGCCACCAACCAAAGGTTTCAAACATAGTTTTGAGTTTACGATAAGCCAACGGCGGGGATGCGCGGAATTTATGACCTAACGCATAATCCAAGAAAAGTAATGGAATACCTGCAGTTAATAGGGCAACAATATAGGGAATAATAAAGGCTCCCCCGCCATTTTCGTAAGTAACATAAGGGAAACGCCAAATATTCCCCAACCCGACCGCGGAGCCGATCGCCGCAAAAATAAAGGCTCTCCGCCCAGAGAACGTTTCTCGTTTATGTGTGGTTTGTGTCATATGAACACCTGTTAAAAGTTAAAAAATGAAAGAATGCTACTATAACCGAATAAAAAGGCTGTTCATAGCTACAAAACAATTATTCATGTTAAGAACAGAAGGCTATTTTATCTATCCAGAAATGTCATCACACAAAATTGATTTGAAAATGTGATTCCTTGATAAAAGCCATAAAAAAAGTGAGTATTGTCATAACAACACTCACTCTTTATAAACTTCAAGTATTTTGCCAATATGGCGTTTTATTATACTTACTTGATAATTTTAGCTACCACGCCAGCGCCTACTGTACGGCCACCTTCACGGATAGCAAAACGTAAACCTTGGTCCATCGCGATAGGGTGGATTAAGGATACAGTCATTTTGATGTTGTCGCCAGGCATTACCATTTCCACGCCTTCCGGTAATTCAATAGTACCGGTTACGTCAGTTGTACGGAAATAGAATTGTGGGCGGTAACCTTTGAAGAATGGAGTATGACGACCACCTTCTTCTTTGGATAATACGTACACTTCAGATTCGAAATCTGTGTGTGGAGTAATTGAACCCGGTTTCGCTAATACTTGACCACGTTCGATTTCTTCACGTTTGGTACCACGTAATAATGCACCGATGTTTTCACCTGCACGACCTTCGTCAAGTAATTTACGGAACATTTCAACACCGGTTACGGTTGTTTTCGCAGTTGGTTTGATACCTACGATTTCAACTTCATCACCGGTACGGATGATACCACGCTCTACACGACCGGTTACTACTGTACCACGACCGGAAATAGAGAACACGTCTTCAATTGGAAGAAGGAACGGTTGGTCGATTGCACGCTCAGGTTCAGGAATGTAAGTATCTAATGCTTGAGCTAATTCAAGGATTTTTTCTTCCCATTCTGCTACGCCGTTTAACGCTTGTAATGCAGAACCACGAATGATTGGAGTATCATCACCTGGGAAGTCATATTGAGAAAGAAGTTCACGAACTTCCATTTCAACTAATTCTAATAACTCTTCGTCATCTACCATGTCGCATTTGTTTAAGAATACGATGATGTAAGGTACACCTACTTGGCGACCTAATAAGATGTGCTCACGAGTTTGTGGCATAGGACCATCAGTTGCTGCTACTACTAAGATAGCACCATCCATTTGCGCCGCACCGGTAATCATGTTTTTAACATAGTCGGCGTGTCCCGGACAGTCAACGTGTGCATAGTGACGGGTTGGTGTGTCGTATTCAACGTGGGATGTGTTGATGGTGATACCACGCGCTTTTTCTTCCGGCGCGTTATCGATTTGGTCGAATGCACGAGCTGCACCACCGTAGTGTTTTGCTAATACGGTGGTGATTGCTGCTGTTAAAGTGGTTTTACCATGGTCAACGTGGCCGATTGTACCCACGTTAACGTGCGGTTTTGTACGTTCAAATTTTTCTTTAGACATTGATTGTCCCTCTAAACAAACACGGTTATCGATGGTTCAATTTACCAGATTAACCAAAGTATTAAAATTTGTAATGGAGAGATTATTAAGAAGTGGTGCTGATAGGCAGATTCGAACTGCCGACCTCACCCTTACCAAGGGTGCGCTCTACCAACTGAGCTATATCAGCGCTTGGAGCGGGCAGCGGGAATCGAACCCGCGTCATTAGCTTGGAAGGCTAAGGTAATAGCCATTATACGATGCCCGCCGTTCTTAATTCATCTGTCCCATCAGTCGCTTAGAAATGGTGGAGGGAGAAGGATTCGAACCTTCGAAGGCTGAGCCGGCAGATTTACAGTCTGCTCCCTTTGGCCGCTCGGGAATCCCTCCACGCTAATTTGGGGCTTATCACACGAGATAATGGTGCCGACTATCGGAATCGAACTGATGACCTACTGATTACAAGTCAGTTGCTCTACCTACTGAGCTAAGTCGGCCTCGTGAACAAGTGAGGCGTATTATAGGGATTTTTTTATACCTGACAAGTCTTTTTTTTTATAAATCGTTTTTTTTTAATTATTCGTTTAATTATCAAACAAAAGAGAATACTGATTTGCTTAATTTATAAGCACAACTAAATTTTTACTGCGCATCCTTTCATTTATAAGGTATATTTCACCCATTATTTTACTCAACGGAAGCGCAATTTAATCGTGAAATATCCAATTTCTGACACTTTTTCAGACAAATTAACCCCTTTCTTATCCTTTGAACGACAGCACTGGGCTGCCTTACGCAAATCCGTGCCATTAAAATTGACCGAGCAAGATCTTAAACCGCTACTGGGTTTTAATGAAGAATTGTCGCTGGATGAAGTACGTACGATTTACCTGCCACTCACCCGCCTGATTAACTACTATATAGAAGAAAACATTCGTCGCCAGAATGTTCTTCACCGTTTCCTTGGCGGAGAAAGCCCCAAAGTGCCGTACATTATTAGCATTGCCGGCAGTGTTGCCGTTGGCAAAAGCACCTCGGCACGCATTTTACAATCTCTTCTTAGCCATTGGCCAAGTGAACGGAAAGTGGATTTAATTACTACCGATGGTTTTTTGCATCCGCTTTCTTATTTACAAAAGCATCAACTATTACAAAAGAAAGGTTTTCCGATTTCTTACGATACACCAAAATTAATTCATTTCTTAGCTGATATCAAATCCGGTAAACACCCGGTGAAAGCACCAATTTATTCTCATTTAACTTATGACATTATTCCTGAACAGTTTAATGTTATTGATCAACCGGATATTCTGATATTAGAAGGACTCAACGTTCTCCAACCTAATGACAATCGCGCAAATCAAACTTTCGTGTCGGATTTTGTGGATTTTTCGATTTATGTGGATGCAGAAGAAAGCTTACTGAAAGAGTGGTATATTCGTCGATTCCTAAAATTTCGCCAAAGTGCGTTTACCGATCCGAATTCCTACTTTAAGCATTATGCCAATCTTTCCGAACAAGAAGCCATTGCAACAGCCAGTCGTATTTGGGATGACATCAACGGATTAAATTTAAGAGAAAATATTTTGCCGACGCGTGAACGTGCCAATCTCATCTTGAAGAAAGGGGTTAATCATGAAGTCGAGTTAGTCAAACTGCGAAAATAAGGCAAAAAGAGACCGCACTTAATTCAGCAAGACATAAAAAGTGCGGTCGTTTTTCTTTCTATTTCTATCGAGTCCCATGAATCACGATTGTTTTACCATGGGCTGTAATCAAATGTTGCTCTTCTAACATTCTCATAATCCGCCCCACTGTTTCACGGGAGCATCCCACCATCTGTCCGATTTCCTGACGGGTAATTTTAATTTGCATCCCGTCCGGATGCGTCATGGCGTCCGGCATTTTGGCTAAATTTAACAAGGTCTGCGCAATGCGCCCGGTGACATCTAAGAAAGCTAGATTACTAACTTGCCGTGATGTTCGTTGTAAGCGATGGGCTAATTGTGCGGTCAGATACATTAAAATATCGGGGCTAACTTGAATTAATTGACGAAATTTCCGATAGGAAATTTCAGCAACCTCACAAGCGGTCTTTGCTTTAACCCATGCAGAACGCAGTTGACCATCTTCAAATAGTCCTGCCTCACCAAAGAACTCGCCCTTGCCTAAATAGGTCAAAATCATTTCCCTGCCGTCTTCATCCTTTACCATGACGGAAACCGAACCGCTAATGATGTAATACAACGTATCCGCTTCTTCTCCGGCGTTAATCAGTATGCTTTTCGCTGCATATTTTTTGATGTGACAATGTGATAAAAACCACTCCAGCATCGGATCCGTCGGTTGTGTGGCTTGTGCGTCCTGTTCCTGCACGTAAAACCTCCATCTAATTATGAAAAACTAAAAAGTTTATCTAACAAAGTCCGTTTTATTTTTTATATCGATAGATTCATGTAGTTCAGACCAAACAATCACCGCACTTCCTTGGCGGATTTTGTTCAGTAGCGCTTTCTTTTTTTGTTCGAAAGTCTGTTCATGTGAACCATAATCGGTTCCTTCACGTAAAATGACGCTTTCCACAATGTTAATTAAGGTGTCTTCCGCCAGTTCTTGCCAAGGAATAATCACGACATATTACCTAAATAAATAAATTATGCAAATAAGCTTTCAATGAGCTGCCATTGCTGGCTAAACCCTTGATTTGGTGTGTGTCGGAAGTTGGAACGCACATAGCGCATAAACTGCCCTTCACAGAGGGTAACGAGGTGTGCGGCGATAATGCGTTCGTCTACGTTAAATCCGCGTCCTTCGCGCAATTTTCGCATTTGCAGAATATTCACAAACTGCAATTCCAGCCTGTCAAAAAAGGTGGCAACGCGGGCTTGTAGTTTGGCATCTTCAAACATCAACGCATGGCCGGTTAACACACGGGTTAAACCGGGATTTTTTCGGGCAAAATCCAAGATCATCTGTAGGATGTCTTTTACCCGTTGCATGGTGTTGGTTTCATTTTTGATAGATTGTGAAATGCGATTCAGCAATGTGCTTTCGATATTCTCAATTAAGGCTTCAAAAATCTTGGTTTTGCTCGGGTAATAACGGTACAACGCCGCTTCTGATACGCCCACTTCTGCGGCTAAACGCGCTGTTGTCATACGCTCCATGCCGCGTTCGGAATGCAACATGTGTGTGAGCACCGTCAACACTTGTTGGCGGCGTTCTTTAATACTGCGTTTATTGGTTTGTTCCATTAGTGTTTACCTGAATGACCGAAACCGCCTTCGCCACGTTCTGTGGCATCAAATTCGTTGACGATATTAAATTCCGCTTGCACAACGGGCACGAAGACTAATTGCGCGATGCGATCGCCTACTTCAATTTTGAACGGTTCATTGCCACGATTCCACACGGAAACCATGAGCGGACCTTGATAATCAGAATCGATTAAGCCGACTAAATTGCCCAACACGATGCCGTGTTTATGGCCTAAACCGGAGCGAGGTAAAATGACGGCGGCTAAATTCGGATCGGCAATATAAATAGAAATCCCGGTGGGAATTAATTTGGTTTCACCCGGTTGAATTTCAATGCCATTGTCTAGGAGCGCACGTAAATCCAATCCTGCGGAGCCTTCGGTGGCATACGTTGGCAGGGGAAATTCGCTGCCAAGACGGCTATCTAAAATTTTAACGTCAATTTTTTTCATTGTGATCTTTTCCTTTCACAAAATCTGTCATGTTTTTAATAAAGTGCGGTAGTTTTTTGAGATGTTTTTTATTGACGGTAACGCGCCATAATTTCACTGACTAAGGCGTCTGCCAAGGTATTTTTATCCGCCTGCGGCAAGGCTTTTTCGCCATGCTTCCAAAAGAGGTGCAGCGCATTGTGATCTTGTCCGAACACTTGCCCGCCGGAAACGTCATTGGCACAAATCATATCCAAATTTTTGCGCGTCAATTTATCTTTCGCGTAATCGGCAACATTCTGCGTTTCAGCCGCAAATCCCACCGTGAACGGGCGCTTTTCCGTAAGATGCGCTACATCCGCGATGATGTCCGGGTTTTTAACGAGCTTTAACATCATTTCTTCAGCTGATTTCTTGATTTTCTGTTCAGCAACGTCTGCGATGCGGTAATCCGCCACCGCGGCACAACCAATAAAAATGTGATTTTTGACCGCACTTTTTAAGGCGGTTTTCCACATTTCTTGCGCGGAAGTGACATCAATACGATGAATATTGGGTGAGGCGGTGAGATTCACCGGGCCGGCAATTAGTGTCACCTGTGCACCACGTTTGGCAAAAGCCTCTGCAATGGCAAAGCCCATTTTACCGGAGCTGTGATTGGAAATGTAACGCACCGGATCGATGGCTTCACGCGTTGGGCCTGCCGTAATGGCAACGTGGATGCCGAGTAAATCTTGCTGCACGGAAAAATGACGGCAAAGTGCGGTGATAATTTCAGAAGGTTCGGACATCCGCCCGGCACCCACATCGCCACATGCCTGTTCGCCACTGTTCGGGCCAATAAGTTGTATGCCACGGCTTAAAAGTGCAGTCAGATTTTGCTGTGTTATTGCTTGACGATACATTTGCTGATTCATCGCCGGCGCAAGAAAAATCGGTGCACTGGTAGCAAGACAAATCGTAGAAAGTAAATCGTTCGCGATGCCGACAGTTAAGCGCGCAATAAAATCTGCGCTGGCTGGCGCGATTAATACGACATCCGCCCATTTCGCCAATTCAATATGTCCCATTGCCAGTTCTGCTTGCGGATCCAATAACGATTGCGCCACGGCATTGCCGGAAATCGCTTGCAAGGTGAGTGGGGTCACAAATTCTGCGGCAGCAGGCGTGAGCACCACGCGAACCTGCGCATTGGCTTTGCGTAATAAACGAATTAATTCGATGGTTTTGTACGCGGCAATGCCGCCGGTAATGCCCACAACAATGCGTTTATTTTCTAGATTAATCATGCTTGAATCCCATGAATTGACTGACTCGGAGATGAATCCGTTTATTCTACTTGAATTATGATTTAATCAAAAATCTTATTTTGCGATCCCAATCCCATCTTTTGAATGTACTTTTTGGATTTTACGACGCCCTGTGAATGAATAGCGAATCTATTATTTTTTGCGAGGTTAAAGAAATGGATGAAGCCCTAATGCCTAGGGAAAAACTCTTAAAATATGGCGCTGCGGCATTGACGGATGCTGAACTTTTGGCCATTTTCTTGCGTACGGGGATTAAAGATTGTCCGGTGATGCAGCTATCGAAAAATGTGTTGCAACATTTTGGTTCGTTGCGCGGGCTTATTAGTGCTAATCAAAAACAGTTTTGTGCCGTGAAAGGTATCGGTATTACGCAGTTTATTCAGTTGCAAGCTTGCACGGAAATGACCCGTCGTTATTTATTGGCGGAACTCAAAGAAGGGTATTGTTTTAGCTCGTCAGAGACGGTAAAAATGTACTTACAAACAGAGTTGGAAAATACGGAACGAGAAATTTTTTTAGTGCTTTTCTTGGATAACCAGCACCGATTGATTAAGCAGGAGCGCTTGTTTCTCGGCACAATTAATAAAGCGATGGTGTATCCGCGCGAAGTCATCAAAGAAGCCTTGGCGTGCAATGCGGCGGCGATTATTCTGGCGCATAATCACCCTTCCGGCGTGGCGGAACCCAGTTTTTCCGACCGACAAATTACGGAGGCGATCAAACAGGTGGCGGAGTTGGTGGAAATTCGAGTGCTGGATCATTTTGTGATTGGCAAAGGCGATTATTTTTCCTTTGCGGAACAAAATCTTCTCTAAAACGCACCGCACTTTGGGATAAATTTTCGTTTTAATGTCAGCAAATTCAGGATTTAGGCTTGAGAATGCAATATAAAGTGAGTATAATGCACGACCTTTAATATAGTATGCGGGTCGGGTTATACGACCTGACGAGGTCATTCAAAAGTTATTTTTGAAGTATTCCGAACCGTAAGCTCGAGCTTAAATTTCATTATTGGAGATTAATATGTCTAGAGTCTGTCAAGTAACAGGCAAGCGTCCGGCAGTGGGTAACAACCGCTCTCACGCAATGAACGCGACTCGTCGTCGTTTTCTTCCTAACCTTCACACTCACCGTTTCTGGGTTGAAAGTGAAAACCGTTTCGTAACATTACGCTTAACTGCAAAAGGTATGCGTATTATTGATAAAAAAGGCATTGATGCAGTTTTAGCTGAAATCCGTGCTCGTGGCGAGAAAATCTAAGGAGCTAACAAATGGCAGCAAAAGGTGCTCGTGAGAAAATCCGTTTAGTTTCTACCGCAGAAACTGGTCATTTCTACACAACTGACAAAAACAAACGTAATATGCCTGAAAAAATGGAAATCAAAAAATTTGATCCAGTTGTGCGTAAACACGTTATTTATAAAGAAGCAAAAATCAAATAATTTTGCATGAATTGAAAAACCCGACATTGTTCGGGTTTTTTTGTATCCATTGCCTATCGAAGAAAGAGAATGCCTGAACTACCTGAAGTCGAAACCGCACTGCGTGGTGTGAGCCCTTATTTGAAAGATTACGTGATTGAAAAAATCGAGGTACGTCAGCCGAAACTCCGCTGGGCAGTATCACCGGAATTAGCGACATTGCATCAAGTAAAAATTCTGGATCTGAGCCGCCGCGCCAAATACCTCATTATTCACACTGAAAAAGGCTATATCATCGGGCACTTAGGGATGTCGGGAACCGTAAGAATCATACCGCATGACTGCCCGATTGATAAACACGATCATTTAGATATTGTGCTAAACAATGGTCGATTATTGCGTTATAACGATCCGCGCCGTTTTGGCGCTTGGTTGTGGACGGAAAAATTAGATGAGTTTCATTTGTTTTTAAAACTGGGGCCGGAACCGCTATCAGAGGAATTCAACGCAGACTATCTTTTCAAAAAATCACGTAAAAAAACGACCGCACTTAAAACCTTTTTAATGGATAACACCGTGGTTGTTGGCGTCGGCAACATTTATGCCAATGAAAGTTTGTTTTTATGCGGATTGCACCCATTAAAACTTGCCGCGAATCTCACCCGAAAACAGTGTGAACGTTTGGTCGAAACCATTAAATCGGTGCTTGCCAAAGCCATTGAACAAGGCGGAACGACACTCAAAGATTTCTTACAACCTGATGGCCGGCCAGGTTATTTTGCGCAAGAATTACTGGTTTATGGCAACAAAGGTAAACCTTGTCCAAAATGCGGTACAAAAATTGAAAGTTTAATCATCGGACAACGGAATAGCTTTTATTGCCCGATGTGTCAGAGGAAAGGATAGGAACAACTAAATATATTAAATTATTATGAGCGATATAAAATATCTAGCAGTTCTTCTACATGAGCAGATAAACAGGGATTATAAGTTATACAATCAAGTGGGGTGCTTATCCTATTCTTAAGAGAACTGAATTGTCTAACAGAATTTTGAATAACTTTGTCTAAAGTGTCTATATTATTTCGGCAGAATGTATAACCAAAATCATTTTCTAAAACTTCTAAACACCCCATATTATCTGAAAATATAACTGGTGTTCCGGATAAAATAGATTCAATTCCTACAAGTCCAAATGGTTCATATATTGATGCCATAATTGTATAATCTACTGCTTGATACAGTTCAGACATATTTTTGCAATAACCTAATGATGTAATATTTTTACTTTCCGTAACTGGTGAGCCTGCAACAACAAGGCGAATAGGAAGATCTGATTGATTAAAATAATTTTTAAGGATATTGAAACCTTTTCTTTCATGTCCAGTAGAGGGAAATAAGAAGATAATTTCATGATCTTGAAAATTAAATTTTTTTCTTAAACTTATACGCTCGTCATCATTAACAGGTTTAAAACACTCAGAATTTACTGGTGGATAAATTACTTCTATTTTATTTTCTGGTACTTGATATAGAGTAATTAATTCATTTTTCATTAATTTAGAATGAGCAATAATAGTCTTAGCATAGTCAAAGCATCTTTTTTCATTTTTAATTTTTATTAGATCTAAAAAAGTTGGTTTTTTATTTAATGCTCGTAAATATCCTATATGGTTCCCTCCACATATAACTATATCTGATTTTGTATATGTCGTTGTGATAGAAATTTCTCTCTCTTTTGAGCGAGACTTTATCCTATTTGAAAAATAAGATAGGAAATAATTTCTAAGAGGCTTAGGGATAAGAGACAGGTTAATTTCTATAGGATTTATAAAGCTATATTCTAATATATCTTTATCAAACTTGGCAGAATAAACATTTGGGAGAATATTTTTTTCGTGAAAACCGTTTACCAGATCAATTAGATAACGTTCTATACCACCGCCATATCTGAATTTTGAGCAGACAAGAGAAATTTTCATTATATTTACTCTAATTTATTTTTAATTATAGAAATCCCCCCGTAATATCGAGGGCTGAAATTAAAATTACTTTATACCTGGAATTTTGAAATAGCTCTTAAAGCGTTCAACACGACCACCTGTGTCAATAACACGTTGTTTACCTGTATAAAACGAATGGCAGTTACCCATCAAGGTTGATGTCTTTGCCTAAGGTTAAACGGGTTTTGATCACCTTACTGCAAGAACATTATATTCAGGATAAATACCTTGTTTTATAGAAAACCTCAAATTTGAAGCTATGCCGCTATCAAGCTAATTGCATAAGCAATCCCTGACACCGCACAAGATCAATATTACGCCATTATAAAATAACACGTTTGTGTGTAAGCTTACGGAGTTTACAGAAAGAGAAAATGATATTCAAGCTAATCCAGCCCCCAAATACACAACAATCCTCTCAGATACTATACTCCTAGTCCATTTTATTCAACCCAGATTATCTCTTCAAAAAATCACGCAAAAAAACGACCGCACTAAAAACCTTTTTAATGAATAACGCTGTGGTGGTGGGCGTTGGCAACATTTATGCCAATGAAAGTTTATTTTTATGTGGTCTGCATCCTATGAAACTTGCCGCCAATCTCACTCGAAAACAGTGCGAACGTTTGGTAGATACCATCAAATCCGTGTTAGCCAAAGCCATTGAACAAGGCGGAACGACACTCAAAGATTTCTTACAACCTGATGGCAGACAGGGTTATTTTGCGCAAGAATTACTGGTTTATGGCAACAAAGGCAAACCTTGTCCAAGGTGCGGTACAAAAATTGAAAGTTTAATCATCGGGCAACGAAACAGCTTTTATTGCCCGACGTGCCAGAAGAAAAGTTAACGATGTGATCACTTCAACTGTTGCTCGATGATACCACCGCCAAGGCACACCTCATCCAAATAGAACACCGCAGATTGTCCCGGCGTAACCGCAATTTGTGGTTCATCAAAAATGACTTTAATGCTTTCGTCATCAATAGGCTCAATGATACAAGGCACATCCGTTTGGCGATAACGGGTTTTCACCGTACAACGCAACGATTCACGAATCGGTTGACGATCGACCCAATGCAATTGTTGCGCGATTAAGCCGGTAGAAAGTAACGCAGAATGATCATGACCTTGTGCGACAATTAACTCGTTATTGACAAGATCCTTTTCCACCACATACCACGCTTCTTCACTGGCACCCTTCACGCCACCAATGCCCAAGCCTTTGCGTTGCCCCAATGTGTGATACATCAAACCATCGTGGCGACCAATAATGTCGCCCTCGACTGTGCGAATATTGCCCGGTTGCGCCGGCAAGTAACGGGCTAAGAAATCTTTAAATTTACGCTCACCAATAAAACAAATACCGGTAGAATCTTTTTTCTTCGCCGTGATCAAACCTAAATCTTCGGCAATCGCACGTACAATCGGTTTTTCAATGTCGCCCACCGGAAACAGACTCTGACCTACTTGTTTTTTACTTAACGTGTAGAGGAAATAACTTTGGTCTTTGTTGGCATCCAAACCGCGCAACAATTGCGCGTTATCATCAGTACCGCGACGACGGACATAATGTCCGGTAGCGATATAATTCGCGCCTAAATCTTCCGCAGCGTATTCTAAAAAGGCTTTAAATTTAATTTCTTTGTTACACAGAATATCCGGATTCGGAGTACGACCAGCCTTGTATTCGCTAAGGAAATGCTCAAACACATTATCCCAATATTCCGCCGCGAAATTGATTTTATGTAGCTTAATACCAAGCTTGTCGCACACAGCCTGAGCGTCAGCTAAATCTGCGGCGGCTGTACAATAATCGGTGTCGTCATCCTCCTCCCAATTCTTCATAAACAAGCCCTCCACTTGGTAGCCTTGTTGTTGAAGAATAAAAGCAGACACGGAGGAATCCACTCCGCCGGACATGCCACAAATCACTTTTTTCATTGCATTTTGGGCAAGTTGTTCAGCACTTAATTTTGCAAAGTGTTGATTATAGGTATTTGAAATTAACATAAGTCTCCCGTAACTTCGGTTAAGGCGAAGCACATTGGTGATAATGATGAAACATCGCAGAATGGCTTCCGCGCCATAAATTAAAATCGCCGCACATTAAAATCACTATATAAAGTGCGGTGGATTTTCAGTGAATTATTTCACTTCGTAAAATTGAGCTTTCTCTTTTTGCGCAAATTTTTGTTCATATTCTGCCTTGGCGTTTTCATCGCCTGCATCCAATTTTTCTTGGAGCGTATCGCAAGGCTTGTCACAGTCGCAAGCCTTTGCAATGCCTAGGGAAGATAAACCGCCGCAACTGCCTTTGAGGGCTTGACGCTTAACAATGTACCCCAATGCCATGGCGAAAATAATTAGGATGAAAATCCCAAAAGTGACTAAAAATAATTTCATATTCGCTCCATAAAACGATAAAAATAGACACCGCACTTTGGTCTTTCCTGAACCGCATTATAGAATACGTCCTGTGCAGCGTATCTTAAGTGTCATTCTACAATGACTGACACAGATTAGACTAGGTTTTATACCTATTCAAGCAATAAGGAAGCAATTATGTTACCCCAAAAACGGTTAGAACAAATTCAAGAAATGGAAACCCTTCTAGGTCAATCGGAAGCCTTCTTACTTGAGGCGGAACAATTTTTAGAAAAATGGCAACAGATGTTACCAACGATAACTCGGCTGGAACATTATTATTTTGACGGCGACTGGCGACAAGATTATCAAGCCTATGAGCAAGGTGAAATCCCGGAGGAGATGCCTTGTGGCGTATTAACCGAAGATGCGATATTCGATGTGGGTGTGACACAACGCTCATTAGCCATCAGCTACTTAAAACTGGTGGCACAAATTTTAGATACGCCAAAATAAACAACCCTAATCGCTGCGATGTAGCCTCGCACGCTTAAGCGATATACCGTAGCACCTTAAAAACCGACCGGCGCAGTGAATTCCATCGTTTCCCCGGTAATCGGATGTTGAATCTGCAGGCTTTCTGCGTGCAAGCAGAGGCGAGGCGATAACGCTTTGGCTTGCGGATGTGCGTAGAATTTATCACCTAAAATCGGATGCCCAAGCGCCAGCATGTGCAAGCGTAATTGATGGGAACGCCCTGTAATCGGCGTAAGTTTTACGCGTGTGGTGTTATTGGGATAACGTTGTAAAACATCGCAAAACGTAACCGCTCTTTTGCCTCGTTCAAAGCAAATTTTTTGGCGAGGGCGATTTTCCCAGTCGCAAATCAGTGGCAACTCCACAACCCCATGATCTTGTTCCAGATGTCCCCAAACCAACGCCTGATAATACTTTTTCGGTTCACGCTCACGAAATTGGCGTTTTAACTCGCGATCCGCTGCTTTGCTCAACGCAAACAACAAAATCCCGCTAGTAGCCATGTCCAGCCGATGCGCAGGCTCGCAAAAGCCGTATTTTTCTTTCACTCGCGACATGGCGCTGTCGTAATATTGTGGTTGATTGCCCGGCACGGAAAGCAAACCGCTCGGTTTATTTACCACGGCGATATAGTCATCGCGATACACCAAATCCAACCAAGGTTCCTGTGGCGGGTTATAGTCAATGAGAGCCATATTTATTCCTTATTGGTCACAATCACGCGTAGGCAATCCAAGCGCCATGTGGCTTGCTGTAAGCATTGTCGCATTTGTTGTCGTTGCATCTGCAAGGTGTCAATTTCATCCTGACGGATATTTTTATTCACTTTTCGTAAGGCGATGAGACGAGTTAATTCTTCGTCAAGGTGTTGCAGTGCCTGTTGTTCGGCATTCGCGATAATCTGCTTGCTTTGCTGTGCCATCACCTTTTCGCCTTGCGTAATGAGTCTTTCGATATTCGGTCGCAACATTTTCGCCACTTTATTCGCCATGTTGCGGTCCATCGGTTTGAGCTTACGTTGTAAATGATCAAACGCCACCTGTTGCGCTAAGTCATTACCTTTGCTATCTAATAATAAACGTATCGGTGTAGGTGGCAGGAAGCGCGTTAATTGTAACCCTTGCGGCGCTTGGGTTTCCACCACATACACTAATTCTAATAACAATGTGCCCGCCGGCAGATGTTTATTCAGTAACAACGCCACGGCACTTTTGCCGATGTCGCCGGAGGTGATTAAATCTATGCCGTGGTAAATCATCGGGTGGTCCCACGTGAGAAATTCCAACTCTTCGCGCGCTAACGCCAGTTGACGGTCGAACGTGACGGTGACGCCTTCTTCTTTTAAGCCCGGGAATTCCGGTACCAACATGGTGCCTGTTGGCGTAATCACAATGGATTTTTCCCCTAAATCTTCTTGCTCCACCCCAATGACATCAAACAGATTTAAGGCAAAATCGACCAATTCCGAGCTACCATCTTGTGCGGCAATCTCTTGTGCCAGCTGCTTCGCCGGCTCGCCACCATTAGAATTCAGTTCTAGCAACAGATCTCGGCCTTGTTCTAACTGCTGTTTTAAACGTAACCGTTCCTGTTGGGTATGTTCGATTAATGCCTTTTGAGCTTCAAGTGCGGTCGTATTTTCCAATGTTTTTTGTAATGCTTCACCGAACTGCTCGAATAACAACGCGCCCATCGGACAG
This sequence comes from Aggregatibacter sp. 2125159857, assembly GCF_017798005.1. Taxonomy (NCBI): domain Bacteria; kingdom Pseudomonadati; phylum Pseudomonadota; class Gammaproteobacteria; order Pasteurellales; family Pasteurellaceae; genus Aggregatibacter; species Aggregatibacter sp. 2125159857. Next base: position 334,946 of record NZ_CP072548.1, on the reverse strand, counting down.
GTTTCGTTGAAGGCATTTAATCCCAAGTGATACCAATCCGCCAACACCGCTTGTGCGCTGTCAATAAAATAAGGTAAATAAATCTGAATATCGTTGATTTGCCCAATACGATCCAAGCGGCCGATACATTGTTCCAACAAGTCAGGGTTTTCCGGCAAATTGAATAACACTAAACGGCTGGCAAATTGAAAGTTTCGCCCTTCGGAACCAATATTGGAACTGAGCAACACCTGAGCACCGTTTTCTTGTTGAGTAAAATACGCCGCCGCACGATCGCGTTCCACAATAGCCATTTTTTCATGGAATACGGCGCTGCGAATACCTTCTTTTTCACGCAGAATCTGCTCCAACTGAATCGCCGTTCCGGCATAACGACAAATGACGAACACTTTTTCTTGCCGATGTTGTTTTAAAAAATCGATCAACCATTGCACACGCGGGTCAAATTCCCACCATGCCGTATTGGCATTAAGTTCGCGCATGAAATGTTCGGGGTAAAGGGCGCATTGCACAAGATGTTCACCAAATGCTCTGAGGGTTTTAACGGCGTTTTCGTATTGTTTCGGCTGCGGTAGCGCGATCGGATGATAAACCCGTTTCGGAAAACCTTGTACGCTTTGGCGGGTGTTGCGAAATAGCAAACGCCCCGTACCGTGGCGGTCAATAAGTTGTTTAATGAGCGTTTCATTATTCGTCGAATTGAAATTGATGTCTTCACCCAACAAGGCAGAAATAGTATTTTTTTCCACCGCACTTAAAGGCTTATCCGCCAATAAGGATTGTGCGGCTTCAGCAATCGGTTGGTAATGCTGTTGTTCTTCCAAAAAAGCGTGGTAATTGTGGAAGCGGTGCGGGTCGAGTAAATTCAGACGGGCAAAATGACTTTGCTGACCAAGCTGCTCCGGTGTGGCGGTGAGTAATAACACGGCGGGAATTTGTTGCGTGAGTTGTTGCACGAGTTGATATTCCAAACTCGGATTGATTTCGTCATACACCAAATGATGCACTTCATCGGCAATTAACATATCAAATTCCGCCGCCAAGAGTTGTTGTACTCGCTGCGGATGCTGTACCAACCAATCCAAGGCACAAATAATCAGTGATTCGGTGGTAAACGAATTCACTTCTTTCTGCTCTTCTGTCGCGGCAAAATCAGCGCAACGTTCTTCATCAAACAGCGAAAAATGCAAATTGAAACGACGCAGCATTTCCACCAACCATTGATGTTGCAACGTTTCCGGCACAATAACCAGCACGCGGCGTACTTTTTCGGCAAATAATTGCTGCTGCAAAATCATGCCGGCTTCAATCGTTTTACCTAAACCCACTTCATCCGCCAACAACACGCGTGGCGCAATACGCTGCCCCGCTTCTTTTGCAATGTGTAATTGATGAGGAATCAACCCGGCGCGGATACCACGTAAGCCCCACAAGGGCGATTGAAATTGCGCTTTTTGGTATTGCAACGCTTGGTAACGCAACACGAAATGGTCGTTACGATCAATCTGTGCGGAAAACAGGCGTTCTTGCGGTCGGCAAAAAGAAATGCGATGAGCCAGGTCCATTTCACTGACGACACGGTCTTCCTTGCCCTCTTGTTGTACCAAATAGAACAGCAAGCCATTATTTTCCGCCACATTGAGCACTTCACCATGCCAACCTTCTACATGTTGAATCAAATCACCGATACGAAA